>QHZO01000277.1:1455-7529 GCA_003224695.1 Acidobacteriota bacterium | reverse complement strand
GGCGATAAGTGTGGAGCGCGGCTCGCGCAGGAACAGAAACAAGATCAAGACGGCCAGGAGGCTGCCCACCGCCACCGCGTCGCGGATGCTCGCCACGGCCTCGCGCACAAATCCCGCCATGTCGTACACCAAGGAGAGGTGGAGGGTCGAAGGAATGGCGGAACCCAAGTGCGCGGCAGCCGCTTTGACCTGGTCGGCGACTTGCAGAATATTTCCGCCGATTTGACGCGAGATGCTGATGAGCGCGCCCGGCTGGCCATTTCCAAAATCCAGAACGGTCGGATCCATGTGGCCGTATTCCACCTCGCCGATGTCGCGCAGCCGGATGGGGGACTGATTTTCGGTGGCGACTACGGTGTTCCGGATATCGTCGAGGCTTGTGAACTGGCCGGTGGCAAGGAGCAGGTACCGCGCGTAGCCCTTATCGAGCCGGCCGACCGATTGAATGTCGTTCGTCGAGCGCAGCCGGTTGGCGATGTCCACGAGCGAAAGACGTTGGGCCATCATCTTTTGCGGGTCAATCAGGACGGAAACTTCCCGGATGTCGCTCGCCTGGACCTCGACTTGCGCGACGCCCGATACGCGGCTGAAGATCGGGCGCAAGTCGTAGTAAGCATAGTCGCGCAGGTCGGCGCCCGGAACGCCGCCGGCCAAGACCATCATCAGGATGGGCCAGGAGCTTGGCGTGATGCGCTCGATCGAGATGTCGGTCATGGCGGGAAGGTCGCCGCGCGTCTCGCTGACCGCCGCCTGCGTCATCTGCAAGGCATACTGCATGTCCGTGTCGGGGTTGAAGAGCACGGAAATCTCGGTGGCGCCGCGGATGGTTTTCGAGCGCACGCGGCGCGCGCCCAACACGCTTCGCCCCGCCTCCTCGAGCGGTCGCGTCACCGTGAGCAGCATGTTTTGCGGGGAAAGGTCGCCGGTGTGGGCGATGATAACGATGCGAGGTAAAGTCAGTTCAGGATAGATGCCGCTCGGCAGGCGAAGGGCGGAAACAATTCCCGCGGCGCCCACGAGCGCCGTCAGCAGATAGACGGCGCGGCTGTTGGCCCGGCAAAACCGCACCACGTTCATGGCTGGACCTTGACCTTGGCCTGTTTCTCGATTCCGTATCCTCCCGTCAGAATGATGGTCTCGCCTTCCTGGACGCCTGCGGCAATTTCCGTACGCTCGCTGGTCGCAAGGCCAAGCTTCACCGGCTCGGCCGTGGCCGTATCGCCTTGAACCTGGTACACCTCGGGTTGCCCCTCCTCATCCCGATAGACGGCCGGGCTTGGCGGCGGAGAGGAACATGCCGAGCCGCAATTGACCCTGTGGGTTCGAAATGCGGATCCTCACTTGGCCGACGTTCGTCGCGGGGTCCACGGCCGGCGAGATCGCGACGATGCGCCCGCGCAAGGTTTTTCCGGGGAAGGCGTCCGAGCTCACCGGCAAGGTTTGGCCCGCGCGGATGCGGCCCAGATAGTTCGCGGGGACGTTGCCGAAGAGCTCGACCTGACGAAGGTCCGCCACTTCGTAGATGGCGGAGGCGGCAGTGCCGTCCACTCGTTCGCCGTCGCTCAAAAAGCGCTTCACCACGGTTCCTTGGAGCGGAGAGTGAACTTCCGTCCTCGATTGCTGGAACTGAGCGAGCGAGAGCAATACCTGGGCTTGCTGGAGCGCCGCCTGATCAACGCTCGCTTGCGTGCGCGCGTCTTCCAGGTCCTTGCGGGCGGCGATGCCGCGCTTAAAAAGATCCTCGTTGCGCGTCAAGCTCAATTGGGCGTTCTCCAAATTCGCCTTCGCCTGCGCCACGGACGCTTCGGCCTGCTGGATTTGATCGAGGAACGGACGGTCCTCGATCTTTGCGAGAACTTGTCCCGCGCGGACGCGGTCGCCTTCGGCGGCAAGCATCTTGGCAATGCGGCCCGGCACGAGCGCGCTGACCTTCACGTCCCGGTTCGGCAGCGCCGCAACAGTTCCAGTAATGGTCAGCCAGGACTGGATGTCGCCGCGCACAACTTTGGTCACGGTCACCGTGGCCACTGGCTCCCTGCGGTCACCAGCCGCTTCATCGTCGCCGCCGGTCTTCCCCGAGCAGGCGCATCCGAGCGCCACGGCGACAAGAGCGGCGGCCCAAATGATCGGGCGTGCTCCGGAAAGCCTGCGCGGCTCTCTCTCCTTCATGGCTGTCCCAATGATACGCCCACGGTCTCTTCGACCACCGCAAAGGCGCTCTGCAAGGCGAACAGGCTGTCGAGGTAGGTTTTCTCAACGTCCTGCGCGTTCCGCTGGGCGTCGATTACGGTTAGGATGTTCGCCTTGCCAGCCTTGTAACTTTCCTCGGCCAATTCGGCCAGGTGCCTTGCGGCCGGCAGAAGCTTTCCCCCATACAGGTCCACCTGCGTCTGGCGCGCGGCCAAGTCCAAGTAAGCGCGCTCGACGTTTCCTTCGACCGACCGGCGGGTGGCTGCGGCTTCCGCCTCGAGGACCCGCTCGGTGGCGAGCAACTGCGCAATCTCGCCTTGATTGCGGTAAAAGAGCGGGAAAGCCAATGAAATCTGCCCTCGCGGGCCCGCGCGAAAGTCGGGCAGTGAGTTGAAGTCTAACCCGAACTGCAAGTCGAGATTGGGAATGCGCTCGGCTTTGAGCAAGGAGTGGCGGCTGCGCTCCACATTCAATTCCTGTGCCAGGCGCTGGAGCTCGGGGTTCGACTCGGCCGCGCGTTCGACCAGGTCGCGGAGGTCCACGGTCGGCAGCGTGTCCGTCAATGAACCCTCAAGCTGCCAGTCGGTCGTCGCGGGCTCGTTCAGCAAGACATCCAGCTCGCTCAACGCGACTTTCTCTTCTTGTGCCGCCACCTGGTAATCCGCTTGGGCGCGCGAAAGCTCCAGCTCCGCCTGAATGACTTCGAGCTCGGGAATATCGCCGGCCTGAAACCTGTCGCGCGCGATGTCCCTTAGCCGCTGGGCGAGCTCGACCACTTTCGCGAGGCGAGCCGTCTCCGCGCGCGCCAGCGCCAAATTATAGTACCCTTCGCGAGTGGTTCGGCGGACCTGGCGCTCGAGAGTGAAAATATCAATGTCCGTGAGACGGCTCTCCTCATGAGCTTCCTGGATGCGGTGCCCGCGCTTCCCGCCGAGCTCGATGGTCTGGTCGAAAAAAACGCCTTCGTGGGGTTGATCTCTCGA
The DNA here is from genome assembly GCA_003224695.1 of Acidobacteriota bacterium. Classification (GTDB taxonomy): domain Bacteria; phylum Acidobacteriota; class Terriglobia; order UBA7540; family UBA7540; genus Gp13-AA74. The sequence goes on along the minus strand of QHZO01000277.1, from coordinate 4,356 downwards.
TGCCGTGAAATTGAACGCGGGGTTGGGACGCGCGCCGGCAATGCGAATTCCTGCCTCGGCTACGGCCCGCTGCCGCCGCGCAGCCACCAAATCAAGGTTGTTCCGGTCAGCGATGCCGAGGGCCTGTGACAAGCTTAACGGACGTGGCGCGGCCTGTTGCGCGAATGCCAGTGCCGCGCCCGCGAGCAAGAGGACCAAGAGACAAAGTGCGGAGTGCGGAGTTCGAAGTTGCGAGATTGCTATCGCTCCCCTCCCAACACGGAACTTCGAATGGAAAGACTCCGAACCCTGAAGATTCCGCACGACACGGATTCTACACATTGTCGTGACGAACGTAAACCGCCAGCGTTTCGAGGGAGAAGACTGAAGGGAGGCGAAGAATGAGAAAGCTCGGGCGACTATCCTTTTTTCAATTCGGCCAGCACCAGGCGCGCCACTTCTTTGAGCGTTTCAAACACGCCCACGCCTTTGTAGGCGACGGCCTCGAGGGTGGGCTCGCCTTTCTTGAGCAGCGTCTGCTTGAGCTGGTCCACGGGCAGCGCGCTCGGCAAGTAGCGCTTATTGAGTTGCAGGATGTAGGGCACTTTCGCAAAGTCGTAATTGTGTTCCCTCAGATTAGCGTCAAGGTTTTCGAGCGCTTCGAGGTTGGCGTCCATGCGCTCTTCCTGGGAGTCGGCCACGAACACCACACCGTCCACGCCGCGCAGGATGAGCCGGCGGCTGGCGTCGTAAAACACCTGCCCGGGGACGGTGTAGAGGTGAAAGCGCGTCTTGAAGCCGCGCACCGTGCCGAGGTCGAGAGGAAGGAAATCAAAGAAGAGAGTCCGGTCGGTTTCAGTGGCGAGCGAAATCATCTTCCCGCCGCCTTTCCCGACGGTCTGGTCGAAGATCCACTGCAAATTGGTTGTCTTGCCGCCCAGACCCGCGCCGTAATAAACGATCTTGCAGTTAATCTCGCGGGCGGCGAAGTTGATGAAGCTCACGCTGAGGGTTTGTCCTCTTGAACAATCCAAGTCCCATGGCCGCAGGGAGAGCGGAGCGAAGGCTCATTTGCACGATTCCATGCGCCCCGATGGATTGAAGCTGTCCCAGACTTTCGCAACACTAGCTATAACATATCCGCCTTTTGTTGACAATAGCCTCCACCATTAACTTTCTGGTATTAAAACTAAAGTGCATTCCCTCGGCAGGTATTTCCGTGGGATCTCCGATTGGCGGCTCACGCGGCAAAGTCAAAATTCGGCTCGCTCGGCCCCGGCATACCGGGGTCTCTGTTTTGCCGACCATCTCTGACCGCTGGTCACTTGCCGCTCGCTTCTGTCTTTCTCAGTCCATCCACATGCCGCCGTTCACTTCGACGGTTTCGCCGGTCATGTAGCGCGCGGCGGGCGAGGCGAGAAATACAATGACCTCCGCGACTTCTTCGGCCGTGCCGGCGCGGCCAAGCGGGATTTGCGCGACATATTTCTGGAACATTTCCGGCGGGCTATAACGCTCGTGGTAGGGCGTCCAAATGACGCCGGGCGCGATGCCGTTCACGCGCACGCCGTAAGGTGCAAGTTCTTTGGCGAGGCCCTTCGTGTAAGTCAGCAGCCCGCCTTTGGCCGCCGCATAGGCCGCGGCGCCCGGGCCGCCGCCGTTCCGGCCGGCAACAGAAGTCACGTTGACGATCACGCCGCTTTTACGCGCCGCCATTTCTTCCCAGACAGCCTCGACGCACAAGAAAACGCTCTTGAGGTTTAGCGCCATGATTTGGTCCCAATAATCCTCGGTCATATCGGCGAGCGTGCGGCGGGCGAGAAGATCCCCTGCATTGTTCACGAGAATGTCAATCCGTCCCCATTTGTTCCGCACCGATTCGACCATGGCGCGGACTTCGGCGCTTCGAGTAACGTCGGCCTTGACGGCAAGCGCTTCGCCTCCGGCACCGCGAATGGCTTCCACGGTCTTCTCAGCCCCCGCTTGATTCTTCAAGTAATTCACGGCCACACGCGCGCCTTCGCGCGCCAAAGCGATGGCCGTCGCCGCGCCGATGCCACTCGAGGCGCCGGTGACGAGCGCAATTTGGTTGTTAAGCACCATAGCTTCACCATCGGATTTATGGAGTGCAAGTGCTCGGTAAAGATACGCCCAAGTCCAATGAACGCGTGTCCTAGTCGGGCCCGGAGCCCGGGATGGGCCTGCCAATCTCGGTGGCAGTTTCCATCCACTCCTGAATGACCACCTTGAGATTTTCGAGGGCTTCCTCCCGGGTCTTGCCGTCAGCTTGGCATCCCGGAAGCTGGCGCGCCTCAGAGATGAATGCTTGGTCCCCTTCGCTCCAATAAATGATGACTTGGAATTTAGGCATGAGACAGATCTCCAAGTTTGTATTTTAGTATGAGATGCCGCACCTGCCTCACCTCGTGGGGCTTCGCGAAGGAGCCCCCCGGCCGAAGGTTTAGTATTTCCTCGATGCCCTCTTTCCAGCAGATGTGATGGCTACGGCTGATGCGGTCGCGGAAGCCGAGCTTAACCATAAGGGCGCGCAGATCTTCGAATGAGACACGTTCATCCGGCTTACCATGGAGAACCTGGCTCAGCACCTTGTCTAAGTCCGCCATCTCAGTGACGTCCGTGTCTGCGCCATCGGGAAAATGATTCCCCTCAGTCCATCGCACACATTGCAAGAGCGGCGATGTGTGTGCCACCCGGGAACAAGAGGGCGATTCGTGAATTCCCCCTACGGCTTGGATTCAATGCGTACCGCGCTGGATTCGAGATCCGGCGCTGTGGCAGTGACGACGATTTGGCCAGACTCGCCGGTGCTTTGGACGTTGATCGCGGCCACACCCGCGATGGCGTCAATTTCGGTGGTTCCCCCGAGCAGTCGGCCCGGGCCTGCAACGGAAAATCGAATCC
>QHZO01000277.1:0-1403 GCA_003224695.1 Acidobacteriota bacterium | reverse complement strand
GATCGGCCTTGAGCACGATGCGCACCGGAGCGCCGGGTGTCTGAATCTGATTCGCGACCGTCTCGCCGTTTTTCTTGGCGCGAGCGACGAGGGTTCCCGGCTCGTAGGGCACGTCACGCCAAACGAATGGCGCGTGCTTCAATGCCGCGCCGGGCAGGGGCTTCCGGTTGAAATCGTCCGGAGACTTATAGCGGCTGATGTCTTCTTCGAAGTCCTGCCACTCCGCCTCCGCCGTTTCCGGGCGGCGGACCCCGAGACTCCGGCCATTCAAAAACAGCTCCACCGTGTCACAATTGCTGTAAACGCGGACGGTCCGCAAATCGCTCCGGCGATGCTCGGATTGTCCGCCGTCGCTCGGCGCGGTTCGACCGCCGTCCCAATGGCCCACGATATGGACCATGGGCTTTTCGGTCCACTGGCTCTGAAGGAGGAAGTAGCCGTTTTTGGGAAGGCGCCACATATCGGCAACGCCGAGGTAGTCGTCAAACGGCCAGCGAAACGCGACGCGGCCGTTGGGACGTTCCCAAAGCGTTTGCGTGCGCATGGAATTTGTTTCCCCGGTATCGAACATGCACCACTCCGCGGTGCCGAGCCACCGCAGGGCGTTCCATTGCATCAGATAGCCTTCCATCAGCAGTGCCGCGTCGCTGTCGGGAAGCGAGACGTCCGCCAACGGATCGGCGGGAAGCCCCCGGAAATACGGTTGCCCTTCGGTGCCGCGCTGGGAGGCGAACGAGCCCCACTCGTTCCAAATGTATTTTCGTTCGGGGTGGCGGCGATGCGCTTCGACCAGATTCGGCTCGCTCGTCGCGTCCGTCACGTCGGTGACGTGTGGCGAGCGCGCCGCCGTCCAGCGCGTGGGGTCGAGCTGATGCGCCGCGTTCGAGAGCTCGGCAAAATCCTCAGGGTAGCGGTAGCGGCTGAGGTCGTCGCCGAGGCCCCAGATGATAATGGAAGGGTGGTTTGAGTCGCGGCGAATCATCTCACCGAGCTGCTGCTTAAGGTTTTCCATGAGCGGGCGGGGGAAGCGCGCGGTGTAAACGGGCTCGGTGTTGTCAGTCGCGGGCGGATACAAATGGATTTTGATGTTTGGGATTTCTTCCCAAACCAGAATTCCCAGGCGGTCGCAGGCGTCGAGCACGGCGGGGTCCTGCGGGTAGTGCGCGGTACGCAGGAAGTTCGCGCCCATGTCTTTGATTAGTCGAATGTCCTTAACGCCGACGGCCTCGGGTACGGCGTCGCCGAGGAAGCCGTAGTCCTGGCGGCGGTTGACGCCGTGCAGGACGATGGGCTTACCGTTAAGCGTATAACCGGTTTTAGGATCGTAGCCCATGAAGCGAATGCCGAAGGGCGTCACGATGCGATCCACGGCGCGGCCGCCGTCGTAAAGCGTGCTCACGGCG
>QHZO01000276.1 GCA_003224695.1 Acidobacteriota bacterium | reverse complement strand
GGCAGCCCCATCGAGGCCGTGGCGTTTTTAGACGCCGATTTCTCCGACGACCCGGCCGAGCTCGCCGCGCTTGTCCGCGAATTCGAAGCCGGAGCTTGGGACTTGGTGATTGGCTCGCGCGTGCTCGGCGAAGCGGAGCCGGGCGCGCTGACTCCCCTGCAGCGTTTTGGCAATGGTCTTGCCACTTGGTTGATTCGAAGAATTTGGGGCGTCCGGTTCACCGATCTCGGTCCTCTGCGCATCATCCGGCGCGCGGCGCTCGACCGGCTCGCAATGGCCGACACCAACTTCGGCTGGACTGTCGAGATGCAAGCCAAGGCGGCAAAATGCGGGCTCAGAGTTACAGAAATTCCCGTCCGCTACCGAAGGCGGCACTCGGGAAAATCCAAAATCTCACGAACGGTGAGCGGAAGTTTTCGCGCTGGATGGAAAATTCTTTGGACCATTTACGCCTGCGGGCAGTCCAGCACTGGCTCTCAGCCGAGCCCGGAGCTCTCGAGGGCCCGCCGCCGGGGAAAGAATTGAATTTGTAGGGGCGCTCCGATGAATCGGGGCGCGCCTGCAGGGATTTACGGGGAAAGCGTTGAGCTCCAAGCTTCGATTCAGCCGGTTGTCAACTGAAGATGTTCTTCACTTTTTCCGAAACGTGGCGCAGGAGGGGTTTATTCTCAACTCGGTTCGTCCCTGAAAGCGTTTCGAACAGCCGTCGTTGTTCGCGGGTCAAATGCGAGGGAATAACCACTTCGACCACAACGTAGAGGTCGCCTTGTCCGCCCCGGTCGAGGCTCGGGAAACCCTTGCCGCGAACGCGAAAGACTGAGCCCGGCTGTGTCGCCGCCGGGATGGACAAGCGTTCCTCGCCGCGAAGAGTCGGCACTTTAATTTCGGCGCCGAGAACGGCCTGGGACACGGAAATAGGAATACTGCAATAAAGGTCGTTTCCGCGCCGCTCGAAGAACGCGTGTTCGTGGACGCGGAGCACCACGTAGAGGTCGCCCGGCGGCCCGCCAAAATACCCCGCCTCGCCCTCGCCGCTCACCCGCAGTCGAGCGCCGTCGTCCACGCCGGGGGGGATCTTGATGCTCAGAACTTTTTCTTTGAGCCCGCGGCCCTCACCGTTGCAGACGTCGCAGCGTTCGAGAATGACTTGACCCAGGCCGCGGCAGTCCGGGCAGGTGCGCGTGAGAGTAAAAAATCCCCTCTGGCTATGAACCTGTCCTCGCCCGCCGCAAGTCGCGCACGTGACCGGCTCGCTTCCCTTTCGCGCCCCGCGGCCGCCACATTCCGAACAAGCTTCCCAGCGTGGAATCTTGATTTTGGCGTCAAGGCCCGTGGCGGCTTCCTCGAAAGAAATTTCCATATCGTAACGCAGGTCGGCGCCGCGCTCGCCTCCGCCGCGGCGGCCGCGACGCTGTCCGAAGATGTCCCCGATGCCGAAGAGATCTCCGAAAATATCTTCGAAGCCGGAAAAAATCGTGGACGAAAAGTCTGGCATGCCGCCTACACCGGCGTGCCCAAAGCGATCATACGCCGCGCGCTTATCCGCGTCGGCGAGGACGGAATAAGCCTCCGTAATCTCCTTGAACTTCTCCGTCGCTTCTTCGGTCTTTTCGGGATTACGGTCGGGATGGAACTGCAGCGCGAGCTTCCGATAGGCGCTCTTGATTTCCTGGTCGGTTGCATTGCGCCCCACACCCAGCACGGCGTAATAATCTCGTTTCGAGCTCACTTGTCGGCTCCTGATGAACTGGTCTTCGACGCATCCGCCCGTGGCGGGCCGCCCTCGCCTGGTTTCTGCCTGACCGCCACTTTGACCACCGCCGGGCGAAGCAGCCGATGACGCAGCTTGTATCCGCGTTGAAGCTCTTCCAAAATTTCCTGGTCGCGATGGCCCGGCGCCTCGACCGTCTCGACCGCCTGGTGGAGATGCGGGTCGAATATCTTACCCAGGGTTTCGACGGCCGTAACGCCGGCTCGCGACATAACCTCTAGCAATTCCTTGTAGATCAGCTCCACACCGCGGACATAAGCCTCAGGAACGGACTCGTCACGGTGTTTCAGGGCGCGCTCGAACCCGTCGAGCACCGGCAGCAGCGCCCGCAGCAGGTCGGCGGCGGCGTGTTGAACGAAATCTTCCTTCTCGCGTTGGAGCCGCTTGCGGAAGTTTTCAAGTTCGGCTTGCTTTCGCAGCAGGCGGTCGAAGAGCTCTTGCTTTTCACCCTGCAGCTTTTGATAGGCGGCGGGCAAGTCTTCGGGCAGCTTCGCCTCAAGCGTCGCGGCAACGCCCTGAGCTTCTTCTTCAGGCTCGTTCGGGTTAGTCTTGGTCATCCTTCCCTCTTTCGAGCTAGGTTCCCTGGTTCAAGCCGGTCCCTCAGCCGATGGATCAGTTGGTGCTTAGCAGGCGCGAGCAGGTGTTCGCCACAAAACCCACGGTGGAGACGGCGCGGCCGTATTCCATGCGGGTCGGACCCACCACGCCGAGCGCGCCCACGACACGGTTCCGGTACCGGTAGGGTGATGCGACCACAGCGCACTGACGCATTTCCCGCGAAGGGTTTTCACGGCCAATGAGAACGCGCACGCCCTGCGCGGGAGATTTCAGGCAAGCGTCCAGGATGCGAGCCAGCTTCGCCTTCTCTTCGAAAGCCGCCAGCAGGCTGCGCGCCCTTCGCAGGTCGCCAAAGTCGGACCGGCCGAGCATCTTCGCCGCCCCTTCCACAAAGAGTTGCGCGGGCTCGCTTTCCGCCAGTTTGCCCCAAGTAAAAAGCTTCGTGAGGTTCGAGATCACCTGGTCGGAAAGCGCGTTCATCCCTTCCAAGCGTTGAAATATTTCCATGCGAACGGCGCGCAGGGACCAGCCCCGGAAATGATCGTTTAAGTAGTCGGCAGCCCCGTCCAGGTCTTCCTGGGAGATCTCCTCGTCGGCCCGCATGACTTTGTTTTCCACGCGGTCCGGTTTCGAGACGACAACGGCGAGCACGCGACGCTCCGGAAGCTTGATGAACTTAATGTGCTCCAGAACCTCCTCGTCGAGCGGCGAGCCAAGCACCACGCCGACGTTTCGAGAGACTTCCGCCAGCACCTTCGAGGCCTTTGCCATCAGGGTTTCGAGCGCCGTGCAATGAGCGCGCAAGGCTTCGGCGATGTAGCACTCGGTCGAAGGATTGAGGCCTTTAGCGCCCAGCCAGCGGTCCACGTAAAGGCGGTAAGCGCGGTCGGTGGGAATTCGGCCCGCCGAGATGTGCGGCTGTTCGAGGTAGCCCGCACCTTCGAGCTCCGCCATGCAGCTTCGCACCGTGGCCGGGCTGAGGGATTGCGAAAGCCCGCGCGCAATCGCCTTCGAGCCCACCGGCCTCCCTCTCGCCACATAACGGCGGATGACGGCCGCCAGGATTTCCTCGTGCCTCTTGACCAGTCGTTTGGAGCCAGCTCGCTTGCCCATCCCTTGCAACGCCTCCATGGCCCGCAATTTTAAGATAACGGGATGAAGCCGCCACGTCAAGATGGGCCGTGTTTTCCCGGTAGCGGGTCAGGTTGGTTGGTGAAGAGGCGAGTTTGCCTCGTCCGTCAGCCGACGGACGGCGTAAAGCCGCCTCTACCTCAAACTGACCCACTACCGTATGCCGAGAGAACTTGAACGAGGCGACGGAGTGCGGTAGCTTGGCCAATCATCGAGCAAGGTCGTGGGCGACAAGTCGAAGAGGTTCACGTGCCCGGCTCCAAGTCGGTCCGATGGCTATTCGGCTTGACTGCCCTGATACTGCTCGGTGTCCCCATAACCAGCGCGCCCCAGCAATCGAAGCCGGCAGCCGTAGGCCCTGCGCCTTCGCCAACCGAGTTGGCCTCCGAGCAGGACCACCAAAGGCTCATGGATCTCCTGCATATAAAGACGATTCGCCCTGGGGCCGATCCGAACCACCCTGACGCCCCGAACGCCGTCAACTACGATGAGTCAAAGGCAAATCCTTTTCCCACGCTTCCCGACCCCTTGGTCATGAAGAACGGAGAGAAGGTCACGACCGCCGAAATGTGGTGGAACAAGCGTTGTCCGGAGATCGTCGAAGACTTCGACAGAGAAGTTTATGGACGGCTCCCGACCGAAATCCCGCGCGTCCATTGGCAAGTGACGAGCCAAAAGAAAGATAGCGTGGGCGGCCTGTCGGTCGTCACCAAGAAACTCGTGGGCCACGTTGACAACTCCGCGTTCCCATCGGTCACGGTTGACATCCAGGCGACGCTTGTCACCCCGGCGACGGCGCCGGGGTCGGTCCCGGTCATCATCGAATTGGCATTTGACCCAGTCCTGATGCGGAAGCTCTTCGAACGGCTTGCCGCCCGCGGAGTAAAACTTCCTCCGCCCCCTCCCGGGCCCTCTTGGCAACAGCAGGTTCTGGCCAAGGATTGGGGGTACGCCGAGCTTCTCACCACGAGCGTCCAGGCCGACAACGGCGATGGCCTGACAGCGGGCATCATTGGATTGTCGAATCACGGCCTGCCAAGGAAGCTCGACGATTGGGGAGCGCTAAAAGCCTGGGCGTGGGGTGCGAGCCGTTTGCTCGATTATTTCGAAACCGACAAATCGGTGAATGCCCGCCAGGTTGGGGTTATGGGCCATTCGCGCTTTGGCAAGGCGGCGCTGGTTGCCATGGCCTACGACCAGCGCTTCGCGATTGGTTTCATCAGTTCCTCCGGCATGGGCGGCGCGAACCTTTACCGCCGGAATTTCGGCGAGCGGCTGGAAAATCTGGCCGGGACGGGTGAGTACCACTGGATGGCGGGAAATTATATCAAATACGCCGGACCTCTGACACCGAACGACCTGCCGGTGGATTCACACGAATTGATTGCCTTGTGCGCGCCGCGACCGGTGTTTATCGGAAGCGGGGCTGACAAGGGGGACGCGTGGGTGGATTCGAAGGGCATGTTCATGGCGGAGGCAGCCGCCGGGCCAGTTTACGAGCTGTTGGGTAAAAAAGGTTTAGGGACCGGCCAGATGCCGCCGGTCGGGAGAGCGTTGTTGGACGGCGAGCTCGCCTTCCGCGAGCACAGCGACGGGCACACGCCAGCCCCAAACTGGCCGGCCTTTCTGACGTTCGCCGCGCAGTATTTGCACGCGCCCTCGCCTCGCAAGTAGGGGCGCCCCTTGTGGGCGCCCTTGAACGGGGCGGAGACAAGCCCCGCCCCTACGTCGTTCCTTGAAGGCATTTCTCGCTCTCTGTTATATTTAGTTTCTGTAGCGCCGGTCCCTGCCTGCGCAGGCAGGTATGACCGGCGTCGCCGCTTGCAGGGCGGCGCTGCAGCCCAAGGAGGTTCTTCCATATGCCCGCGCCCAAGGTTTTCAAGAACTTCATCAACGGCAAGTGGGTGGAGCCGGCGACAGGGGAGCACTTCGAAAACCGAAACCCCGCCAACCACAAAGAGCTAATAGGCCTGTTTCCGAAGTCGGGCCGCGAGGATGTCGAAAACGCGGTGGCCGTTGCGAAGGAAGCTTACAAGTCCTGGCGGCTGGTGCCGGCGCCCAAGCGGGGTGAAATCCTGTTTCGAGCTGGTCAGCTTCTGGTGGAGCGCAAAGAGAGCTTCGCCGCCGACATGACGCGAGAAATGGGCAAGATTCTTGATGAAACCCGGGGTGACGTCCAGGAAGCCATTGACATGACATTTTACATGGCGGGCGAGGGCCGGCGACAGTTTGGACAGACCACACCCTCCGAGCTCCCCAACAAGGCCTGCATGACCGTCCGCAGCCCGATTGGCGTCTGCTCGCTGATTACCCCATGGAATTTTCCGATGGCTATTCCCTCCTGGAAGGTGATGCCTGCGCTGATTTGCGGCAACACAGTAGTGATCAAGCCCGCCACGGACACGCCCCTTTCTGCGATTCACCTGGTCGAAATCCTCGAGCAGGCGGGAATCCCAGCGGGCGTCGCGAACATCGTCACAGGCACGGGCAGCGCTGTCGGGACGCCCCTGATGACCCACCAAGACGTGCGCGTCGTGTCCTTCACGGGATCAACGGAGGTGGGCCGCACCGTTTCCAAAGCCTGCGCTGACACGTTCAAACATTCCTGCCTCGAGATGGGCGGAAAAAACGTCATCATGGTGATGTCTGACGCGAATCTGGACTTGGCCGTGGACGGAGCGTTGTGGGGCGGGTTTGGGACTTCCGGCCAGCGCTGCACCGCCGCCAGTCGCGTGGTCGTGGACAAGAAGGTATACAAAACCTTCGTCGAGCGTTTTGTCGCTCGCGCCCGCGCGCTGAAGGTCGGCAATGGAGCCGACCCGAGCGTTCAAATGGGGCCTCTGATCAATGAGTCTCAACTAAGGACCGTGGAACAATACGTCGAGATTGGCAAGCAAGAAGGGGCAACGCTGCTCGCAGGCGGGTCGCGTCTGCGTGGAGGCGAATACGACTGCGGCTGGTTCCATTCTCCAACAATTTTTGGAGACTGCCACCCGAAGATGCGCATCGGGCAAGAAGAAATCTTCGGCCCGGTCGTTTCCGTCATCCCCTGTGATGGCCTCGAGGACGCCATTGAGATTGGCAATGGAGTCGTTTACGGCCTCTCATCCGCCATTTACACCCAGGACGTCAATAAGGCTTTCACCGCCATGCGGGAGATGGAGACCGGCATTGTCTATGTTAACGCCTCGACGATCGGCGCGGAGACTCACCTGCCCTTTGGTGGCACCAAGCTGACGGGAAATGGCCACCGTGAAGCGGCCGTCGCCGCGCTCGATTTCTATTCCGAGTGGAAGTCTATTTATGTGGACTATAGCGGCAAGCTGCAGCGCGCACAAATGGACACATAACAGCCCTTGTCAAGGGGGCTTCGTTCTCAGTCGCCGCCGAAGGCATACTATTTGCTTTAGGAAGGACCATTCAGCGGCGGGGAGCCTGCCACTAGGGTGGCCCTAAGGGTCAATTTGGGTCATTAGGCTGCTGCGTCTTTTCGGGAGTTGGCAAACCAGTCGCAGGATCCGCCTTGGGGGCGGTTTCAACGTTAACCCGCGATTGCACCGTTTGGTCGAGCTCAAGCGGCAAGGGGTGCGACCCTAGGCCAAGCTTCATCAACGATTTAGCGTCCGCAAGACCTGTTCGAGCAAACCCATTCGCAGCTTGGTACTGGCGCATAGCGGCTTTGGTCTGCTCGTCCCATTTGCCCGTTGGGATGCCCTGATAATACCCATCCTTAGCCAAGGCCGATTGGATTTCTTCTACCCGCTCAGGGCTCATCTGGAGGTGCGCAAGCCGATACCGGAACGGCGTCGTGCGAGCGCGCCGCCCTCGGCTGCTAACCTT
>QHZO01000275.1:7822-12489 GCA_003224695.1 Acidobacteriota bacterium | reverse complement strand
GCCCGGACTTTCGAGCGCACAAGTTCCTTGATCTGACGCGCCACTTTCGCGTCATCAAGAAAGCTGGCGCGCTGCTCCACCTGCAACCCCACCATGACGCGGAGTCCTCGCTCTTCCGCCAAATCCAGAAGCCAGCGGGGCGGGACATCGTAAGTTCGAACGGTATTCAAGCCGTTGGCGGCAATGGCCGCAAAGTCTTGCTCGACAACTCTCGGCTGGGGATAGGAGACGCCGTTCGGGTCGGGGTGAAACGGCCCGTACGTCACACCGCGAATGTAGAATTTCTCCTCGCCAACCCACAGGAATTTCCCGCGCACCGTGGCGCGGAGGCTTGTGGATAAGGCTTCTGGCTGGGCGGGCCGAGGGGAGGAAGCCACGGTAGCGGAGTTTGCGTGCATGAGGTCCTTTGCCTAAACGAGTAAGTCGCTTCGTCGTGCCTATGCTGCCTTGGGGAGGTCTGCGGTTCGTTCGGGCAGCGCGTCTTCTTCCTTGCTCTTTCCACCTGCAGAAACCATGACTGTAGCTCGCGCGCTGTGCCAGTTCCAGGCAGCCTCAACAATATTCTCGAGTTGCCTCCGCGACTAGAACCGGCGGGTCCCCTAAGCGCCGGGCCGTCTCCCGCACTGCCACAGGCTCGCCGCTGATTCGCTCGACCGCCGCGACAACCTCACGGACTGAATATCCCCTTCCTGTGCCAAGGTTGAGTGCCGAGCTTTGGCCGCCTTTTAGCAGGTGCTGGAGGGCCAATACATGTGCTTTGGCCAAGTCACCCACATGGATGTAATCCCGGACGGCGGTGCCGTCGGGAGTGGGATAATCCGTCCCGTAGACTTCGAGGTGTGACTGGTGGCCGAGCGCGCACCGGATGGCAAGCGGGATAAGGTGCGTCTCAGGATCGTGGTCCTCGCCGAGTTGCCCATCCGCGTCCGCCCCCGCGGCATTGAAATACCGCAACGCCACCCAGCCCAGCCCGTACGCTCTTCCAAACCACTCCAGCGCTCTTTCCACAAAGCGCTTCGATTCCCCGTAGGGATTGATGGGAAGCTGGACTTGGTCTTCAGCGATGGGGAGTTTCGCAGGGACTCCATAAGTCGCACAGGATGACGAAAAAACAATGTGGCGCACTCCTCCATCCACCAGAGCTTCCAGCAGCCCCAAAGTGTTGGCGACATTGTTTCGAAAATACTTGCGAGGATTTCTGACGGACTCTCCGACATAGGCGCTCGCCGCGAAGTGGATCGCGGCTTCCACTTTATAAGCCGCCAACGTCGCGGAAAGCAGGCTGAGATCCGCGAGGTCGCCCTCAACCAGCGGACCCCACTGGACGGCCCAGCCGTGTCCTTCACTTAAATTGTCGAAAACAACGGGCTCATGGCCCGCTTGGGCCAGCGCCTTCGCCGTGTGGCTGCCAATGTATCCCGCACCGCCCGTAACCAGTATTCGCATAGTGAAGCACGACCTTTGACCAAAGGTTAGTAAAATTGCGCAGCGGTTTCGGAACTGCGGATCAGCTACAAACAACGGCGCAGGTTATTGCTCAGAGGGCTTATTGCGTTGTGCAATCTCTTTTGCGCATCTTCTCATCCGCGGTCAAACCTTCACACGTCGCAGGTCGCCGCGGTGGAGTTTGGGTAATCGAGTCGAGCCAGCGTGCGTCGACGACTGAACAGCCTCACCCCAACGCTTGCGATTAGAGACTGGAGTCAACTCCGATTTGCACTTGAACATGAACCTTCGCCTCGCGCCTGATCAACAAGCTCGCTTGAGACACCGCACGGATGTGACATAGCAATCAAAGTGCCAATGCCTTCAAGGCGGTCCTCGAATACGATCTCTTGAATTTTCAAGGCCTTCTCAAAATTGCCAGAACCCCGGCCAGCGGTTCTGCGCATGGAACGAGACGGCGCAATTACCGTTTGGAAGGAAAATTTCACTACGAACCGTTTTGCGCGCAAACGCTTTCGTTTTCGGAGGCTGTAACTAATTAGTTCATATTTAAAGTTCTAAGCCGTTGATGATGAAGCGACTTGCAGGCGACAGCGTCCTAGTTTTTCACAATCAAGCATATTCCCACCAAGGCTAGGGAGTTCCCTGCTCTGAACACCGGCCATCAATGTCGGCCAACATTCCTCAGCGATGGGTCATCTTTCTGCACGATGTATGGAATAATTTTGCTCGGGTTCTCGAGGGCGAAGGAGAGGCTGATGCCTTGTCCGAAGGGAAGGCCGCTGAACATGGAGCGCCGACTGGGGCGCCTAAAAATTGAAGGGCGGGGATTGGGTTCCCCGCCCTCCGAGTCAAGCCTTAAGAGTTAACGAATACTTCATCCGCTCATAGTTTGTGGACTTTTCCGGTCAGGCTGACCGTTTGTGGGCTAGCACCGCTTGCGCTGACTGTCAGAGTGCCCGCAACGGCTCCGGCGACTGTCGGCGTGTAGGTTACGGTGATCGTGCAACTTGACCCGGCCGCGACCGCCGACGAGCAGCCGGCCTTGGTGAAGTCCGCTGTGCTGACCGCGCTCGTGAACGTCAGGCTCGAGCTGGTGGAAGTGTTGGTTACAGTGACGGACTTCGTGCTGCCGACTTGGTGGAAGGTTAATGAGGTCGGCGACACGGCAAAAGACGAGGTGGTCGAGCCGCTCACGGCCGTACCCGTCAGGCCGACGGTACCGGTAACGCCGATCCCGCTCAACGTCGCGCTCCGCGTGCCCGAAGCGCCCGTGGGCGGGGAGAACGTCACCGTGAGGGTGCAAGTGGAATTGGCGGCTACAGAGGAACACCCGCTGGACGAGAAGTCGGTGGCGTTAGTTCCCGCAATGGAGAACACTGGTGTGACCAAGGACAAGGTAGTATTGTCAATGCCGACCGTTAGAGAGCTCGTGGAGCCATCGTTGGTGCTGGGGAAGCCGAGTGAACTGGCCGTGAATGTAACCGAGCCCGTCGAGCCGGTGGTAAAGAAGTCGGACATGTTAATGGGAGCCGTGAGGGCCCCGTTCGGATTTGACGAGGCGCCGGGAAACTCGGTTAACCCAAGGGCCTCTTCCATCAAGCGCAGCACGCTCTCATGGTGATAGCTGTTCGCAGACTGGAAGCCGGCCTTTGCATGCGGACTGATGACCACGGTTTCCACTTGGCCGCCGGTCCATGTCCCGGACTCGATACCGCTGGTCGTGTTACTTTTCGAGCCCGAGCCCTCGTCAAAGGTAATGATCAGGAGCCCGTCCCCGCCGGTTTGAAAGGGGGGGCTCGCCAGTAGCGTGGGGATATAATGTTGAAGCCAGCTATCGAACGTGCTGATCGAACAGTCGTGCGCGTCGTTGCATAGATTCGGCGCGAGATACGACAAGTTCGGGAGGGCGTTGCTCTTCACGGCGCCGGTCTTGAGGTCCTGGCTCAGAAATTGGTCGAAGCAGACGCGATTCGCCTGATTAATGTTTGTGAAATATGCCAGGGGGTCGTGCTTCTTGGCATAGCTGCTGGTCCCGCTGATGTTGATCCCGGGGCAACTGGAATTAATATTCTCGACGTAGTCCTTCCAAGTCAACCCTGCGCTCTGAACGTCGAGCGCGATGTTGTCATCGGTGAACGTGCCGCTGAAGCCGTCGTCGTTGGTCTGAATTTGTCCGCTCGCCCACGCAAGGTAATTGCCAATTGAGGGGTGCGTGTCGGCCACGTAATTGGTGGCGAGGCCGTACTTGGCGATAAGCGAGTCCAGATAGGGCATGTGCCCGACGCTTGAGCTATAGCTGGTGTTCTCTCCGAATACGATGACCACATGCTTCATCGAAGGGACTGTGGTGGTGCTCTGCCCCCACGTCAAAACGGCGCTGAGGCCGAGCGATGCCACAAAAACCGTTAAAATTGCCCGTAAAACATTTCTTTTCATAAGGAAATAACTCCTCTCTCTCTTTGAGGTTGACTAGATTTGAGTTATACTCAGTCCCCTGCGGCGATGCAGGGGCGACGAATGGCCATCCCGTCGAATTCCTCGTTCTGGTGACGAAATGTGCCTAAGTGCTTATGGCTCAGAGGAGCCTTGGCACAAACAGACTTCAAAAGTGCAGAAAGCTTGAAAAAGCTCGGTGACATCCTGGAGAGGTTTCAGGAAATCTTCCGAAAACCAACGCTATAGACTTATGTGATAGGTTCTTCATGCTACGCAAACTAACGCGTTGCACTCAGGAAATTACCTGAAGCTAACTAGGGTAAACAACTGTCCAGATGGTCAAAAATAGTACAGGTATATACTGTACCTGCTGACAGGTGTTTACCCTAGAAATTGAGTGAAGCATGTGATCGAGGCAACGCACATAATAATGCGCAGGATAGAAATTTCGCAAATGCCGGCGATTTGCATACATCGGCGGCAGAATTCTCCTGAACTCTCGGGGGAGGGTTATGGCCGTATTACGCAGGTCGGTGTCTTGGCTACAATTTAGCTTTCCGTTCGTCTGAAGGCTGTTGTGCGATTCCTCAGTCGGGGGGAGGGTGGAGGTGGGAATTTAAAGTCAAAAATGGCGGGCTAAGTGCGAGCCGAGAAAGGCCTAAGCCGACAGGCTCGCCTTAGCCTTAAAGCAAACAGAACTGGTCAGCACTACAATGCGGGGTCGGGGTGAAATCCCAAAACAATGGCTAAGCTTGCTTCCAGAAACACGCGCCAATGGCTTC
>QHZO01000275.1:7221-7781 GCA_003224695.1 Acidobacteriota bacterium | reverse complement strand
GTTTTCCCAAATCTAGCCACGGACATGACTGCCTTGACTTTCTTGGCGGCACCGCGAACGAGGGTTGTGGAGGCACTGCCGTCCGGGCGGCCGAAGGACTCATACTCGAAGCCGTGCGCTTTTATTGCGGCGGGATCCAGCATGTTCCGCCCGTCGAGAATTAGCGGCCGAGCCATCAATCCGGCGAGACGGTCCCAATCGAGTGTCCTAAATTCTTCCCATTCGGTAATGACCAGGAGGGCCTCAGCGTCGCGCGCCACCTCGTACGGGTCCGAGCAATATTCCACACCTGGATAAACCGCCCGCATGTTCTCCATGGCGGCAGGGTCGTAAGCGCGCAGACTCGCGCCTTCGCCCAGCAGTTTGCCGATGACGTCGACGGAAGGCGCCAGGCGGATGTCGTCTGTGTTCGGCTTGAAGGCCAGGCCTAAAATGCCCACCTGTTTGTTGCCCAACACCCACAGTGCCTTTCGAAGTTTTCCAATGAACTGATCAATCCTGCGCTTATTGACGCGTTCAGCCGCGATGAGCAGGCCGGGGTCCACCCCGCCACGCTCGCT
>QHZO01000275.1:0-7130 GCA_003224695.1 Acidobacteriota bacterium | reverse complement strand
CACTTCCTCGACATTTGCCCCAAACCGCTCGCACAGGTCGGAAAGGAAATTGGTGTAGGAGATCTTCACCGCCAGAAACGAATTCGAAGCCTGCTTGATCAACTCCGCGCTGTTGATTGTGGTGACCAGGAAAGCCGGGGCCTTGGTGGGCGGGCAGATCAAGCCATGCACGGGGCACATGAATCGGCCTTCCAAAACAGGCTTGTAGATGGCTCGGAGTTGTTCTCGGCTAGCTTCATCCTCCACCCCGACGACGATTCGGTCCGGATGCAGGAAGTCCGCCACCGCTGTCCCTTCGCGCAGGAATTCCGGATTCGAGGCCACGCGGAACGTTGCGCGCCCGCTGCGGTTGTAAGCCGCCAGCGCGCGTTTAAGTTGCTGTCCCGTCTCGACGGGGACCGTGCTCTTTTCGATGACCAGCTTTGCAGAGGTTGCGTGCGTGGCAATTTGCCGTGCGACGCTGTCGATGGCCGACAAATCGGCTTCGCCGTTTTCCGATGGCGGAGTGCCGACACAGATAAATATCGCATCGCCGGCACGAACTGCTTCGGCGAGATCGCTGGTGAAAGATAGATTGCCCTCCCGGTGGCGCGTCCCAACGATCTTATCCAGGTGCGGCTCATAAAAAGGCAAGGCGCCGGACTCGAGCATCTCGATGCGCGCCGTGTTGCAGTCGGCACATGTCACTTCATGGCCGGCTTCTGCCAGGCAAGCCCCGGTCACCAATCCCACATACCCACAACCAATCACAGAAATACGCATGGTCATTCTCCCTTAGTTCCTAAGAAATATGAACTTTCGCTGCCGCCCCGATGCCCGTGTCTCTCGCATCGGCGGCGACCATGTAATGGCATTAACAGGACCGCCCCGAAAAAATTGCGCAACCTTGTTGCGTAAGCTCTTCGCTCCGCGTCAATGGTTAAGGTCCAAGCTCAAACGGTTTTCACCGGATGGTCAAGGCACTCTCCTCCTCATCCTCACTACGCAACAGAGTGCACAAGGCGGCGACTGCCGATAGTGGCAGAGTGGTAAAAAGTAGGTACAATGGCTGCGGACCAGGTTGCACCAACTGCTCGCGCTGTTCGAACCATGTTCTGTGTGCACCTTCCTTCCTGGTCCCTCTCTCCTTCTCGCGACTCGCACTGCCCTACTTCAAAGTCACGCGAGCTGATGCCTTGGCCCGTAGCAACTCATGTGCCATTCGGACTAAAATGGTGGCAGCCGTCGAGGACACAATTTCCGAGGGTACCTTCGGCTTTCAGTTCCTCAGCCTGTCGTATGAGTTCCACCCTTAGTTAACATTTCGGAATGGCATTTTTTCACTCGGAAGGATATTTTTTCTATCCGGCACATACCTGTACTGCGTGGAGTGTAACCTGTAGCGATGTCGCTAATTTTTTGTAAACGTCGCGTTTGCGCATCTGTGCGAGCCCCCTTGACCTGTCCCCGCCTTCTGTTCCATCGGTGAGGCGCGCACTATTGCTAATTGATAAAGGCAGACAGCATTTTCCTGTTCTCTTTCCAAGTCTGAAGTACCACGGAACCGCACATAGACGTTATCGTTCCTGTTTGCCTCTACTTCTTCCGCTCTACTACCCATTCGCAATGCGGGTCGCCACGGACCATATTCTTGGTAAGTTTGAACGTAAAATTTGGGTTTAAACTTTCGACAGCTCCATCACCCCATCTTTGATGCCCCACGCCGCAGGTATCAAAGTCAACGCCTTGCTCCTTCCACCTCCTGTGCCAAGGGCACTGAGTCGTCGTTCCCACGCATCTGTCTTTGGTAGATTCAGCCACTTCGAACACAAACTCCGGCCCCATTGACGCCTGAGCAAGGAGATGTGTAACCCCTTCGACATCGCCGGCGGTCTCAGTGGGCAATCCGAGTGTTTTCGCGAATTCCTTTGCGCCCTTTCCTGCTTCATACCAGAGTGGTCCGTTGAACTCCTCAAATTTTTTCTGTCCTGCAGCCCGCTTCAAGGCGTTGGAAATGGCAATGTATGCGCCGGTCAATCCTTTTGTCGCCAGCTCCCACCTCGTTTTCTCAGGAATCGTTTCGATTCTGTTAGCCATCGAGATCATCTCCTTAGGTGGATACGTTAAAGTGTTGAGCCCTTCCTTTTCACAGGTAAGGGTATATCATCCGGAGTTAGATTTTGGGCCCCGGCGGCTGATACTATACTCCCGTTTGCCTGCAACCGAGCCATTCAAATGCGCTGCTTTTCCCCGTGAGGCTGCCAGTGGCATTCTGGCGCCCTTTCTCGGCCCTCGAAGACCTTATCCCGGCCTCAGACAACGGCTTTTTTCCACGCACCACGCCGTGCTTGAGGGAAAGAGAAATCGTTTGCTATGTGCCGCAGCATGGGCTATCCCGACGGATTCGACAGCCCATCGATCCGGTTTCAACCTTCACATCGCATCGAGCCAAAGAGGAAGGATTTGGTAGGCCTGGGGAGATTCGAACTCCCGACCCACGGTTTAGGAAACCGTTGCTCTATCCATCTGAGCTACAGGCCCGCAGGGAAAATCATAACATTAGGCGTTGCTTTGGGACACCTGGAGTTCAACGCCGATCGAGTGCCCGGACTTACAAGGAAAGCCAACGGGCAGGTGGATTTCCGCTTTCGGGGGAATGACCAGGGGGCGGGAATGAGCGGTAGGCACGTATGACCGCATCGTCGCTTGTTATGCCCGTCAGGCGACGGGCATCCAGTTCACAATTCTCCGGTCGCAAAGGCGACGTATGATAAACACCTTACCGAAGGAGGCGGAGACATCATGAGAAGGCGTGATTTTATCAAGCGAGCGGCCGGAGGCGCTGGCATTCCGTGGTCACGCGCGCTCGGGGCAAGAAGTGTTCTTGGCGCGAACGAGCGAGTGAACATGGGCCTGATCGGTTGCGGTGGACGCGGGCAATACGTGGCCGGGCTGATGCGGCGGGTTCCGAACGTCGAGTTCGTCGCCGTCGCGGACGTTCACATGGACCGTGCCACAGAAGCCAAGACGTGGTTCGCGCCTGACTGCCAGCCAGGCGGGCCGGGTTGCCGGGCTTTTCAAGATTTCCGCAAACTCCTCGAGCAGAAGGATGTGGACGCAGTGCTCATCGCCACCCCCGACCACTGGCACGCCGTCGCGACGATCCTCGCCTGCCAAGCGGAGAAGGACGTTTACGTCGAAAAGCCGCTTGCCTACACCATCAAAGAAGGGCGCGCCATGGTGGATGCCGCGCGCCGCTACCGGCGGGTGGTCGAGGCGGGCATGCAGCACCGCTCGGCCGCGCATTTCCGCGAGGTCGCGCGGATTATTCAGAGTGGCGCGCTCGGCCGCGTGCATTTCGTGCGCGTTTGGAATTATCTGAACATGTCGCCCGACGGCATTGGCCGCGCGCCCGACTCGGCTCCGCCACCAGGGCTCGATTGGGATTTCTATCTCGGGCCCGCGCCCGCTGTTCCTTTCAACAAAAACCGTTATGCCGTCACCTACCGCTGGTTTTGGGACTACGCGGGCGGAATGACCACGGATTACGGGACGCACCGGTTTGACACCGTGCACGAAGTGATGGGGGTTGACGCGCCGCTCGCGGTCGCGGGCTGGGGCCACCGCTATGAACTCCGCGACGGCGCCGACACGCCCGACACCCTGCAGATTACTTATGAGTACCCCGGCTTCATCTTGACCTATGAGGCCTCGATGCTCAACGGGCACGGCTTGGGCGGGCGCACGCCGGGGATGAGCTACTATCTCACGCGCGCCGACGACGACCGCCCGCACGGCATGGCGTTCTATGGAACCAACGGAACGCTTTATGCCGATCGAATCGGTTTTGAGGTTTATCCCGAGCCGCAAGGGGAATCGGGGCCCGGCGCCTGGAACGCCGCCGGCACCCCTCACGAAGAGTTTCGTATGGAGCGCCAGTCCGGTATGGAAAAGGACGCGACGGCCTTGCACGCTCAAAACTTTATCGAGTGCGTCCGGTCGCGCCAGAAGCCCGCTGCGGATGTCGAAATCGGCCACCGCTCGGCCATTGTTCCGCACCTCGGGAACATCGCCATCCGCACCGGACACAAACTGCGCTGGGATTCCGTGAAGGAAGAGATTGTGGGCGACCCGGCGGCCTCCGCCTACCTTGCTCGCAAGGCGCGAATGCCGTGGGACCAGATTCTGAAAAGTTAGAATGGGTTCGCGAATGAACGCGAGAATGCCTCCCCACCCGCAGGCGAAGCGACACCACAGCTCGTTGGCCGGAAAAAGATCGCCCGTCGGGGAGCGAACTGCTCCCTCGGCGGGCTGACAATTATTCCGAATTGGATTACTGGATTAGGCCGCTGTGGCTACTGACGTAGCCTTGACGCGCCGCTTAGAGCCGCGCTTCTTCTTGAGAGGTGCCTCGCCTTCCGCGATTTCGAAGGCCGCAAGCGAGGTGACAAATTTCCGGACGCCCGCGGTGTCGAACTCCACGGTGGTCCGTTCCTCATCGCGTTCGAGAATCGTACCCGTGCCGTACGTGGAATGGCGTATGTACTGCCCCGCCTTCAGATTCATAAATCCCCTTCCTCGAATAGAATGACCAGCCCCAGATTTGAATACCCTCGCCACCATTGCCGGCTGACAACTGGCGTAAGGCTCAAAATTTCAGGTCGGGGGGCGGCGCCCAATGCCGCCCCAAACCGTTTTCCGACTTACGCTCGCTCCACGGCGTCGGCCTGCAACCCTTTGGGGCCCTTGCGAACCTCAAAGCTGACCCGCGCGCCTTCCTCGAGAGTCTTGAACCCGTCGCCCTGGATGGCCGAGTAGTGCACGAATACGTCTTCACCGGACTCGCGCTTGATAAACCCGTATCCCTTGGCGGCGTTGAACCACTTCACTGTCCCTGTTTCTTTCATTCTAAAAACATCCTTTTCTTTACGATTTGGCAATTTGAAGAAACGGCTTCGTCGGGCAGAACCCAACGGTCCGCTGTAACACTGCGGGTCACCCAAGTTAAAGAGTCGCTGTCAAGCCCACTCCAAAAGCACGAGCAAGACACGCCGGAATTACGTCTACAAACTGCAGCAATCAATCTATCACAAAGTTCAGCGTTTGGCTAGAGAAAAACTAAGTCTCTGAAAGCAGGGCGTTTACGGGGCTCCCCCCCTGCAGGACGCGGGAGGGATGCCGAAGCGCACGTGTACTGTCAGTTGCGCATCGGCTGGCCGCTTGCCAGCGCGCCCGGCTCCTTTTGCCATGCTCGGCATGCCAAGCCGAGCGCGTTTTGCCGAACCCATCCCCAAGGCTGCCATCGGTTTCCGGCCGGAGTTTCTGGACTTCCAGCGCGGCATTCGGGTGGGCAATCTCGAAGACCATGAGCGCATCACGCGCCTGCTGAAACTCGAGGTCGAAGCGCGCTACCGCCAGGGATTCGTCACCGAGCGCTGGGGCCGCGGCGTCTTCTGGCAATGGATCGCCTTTTTGCCGCGGGCCAATCGCGAAGCAAAGCCGGTTTCTTCCGCCGTGAGTTTTGGGTGCTCGAAATTTTTCATATCCGTGGACACCGACGAGAAGCTCTTCAAGAGCGGCCTGCAGATCGAGCGCGGATATATTCGCTCCCCGCGCGCTTATCCGCAATGCCGGTTGCAGCCGGATTGGGACTGGCACCGCCTGGTGCGCGGGCTCAAGCCCGGGAGTGCCGTCGAGCGCGAACTCAAACGCCTTGTTGTGCGCGAGGGGTTTAGGATTTTCGCAGGGAGTTGGGAGGAGGCGCCCAGCCAGTTTTCAAAATCGAATTTCCAGACTCTCAAAATCCGCCGCGCCCTCGCCGCCGCGCTGCCCAACCGCTGGGCGGGCTTCCAGCTTTACTATCCGATGACCGAAGAGGAAGTTCGCGGCTCGACGGGCGTGGACCTGGTCGAAGCCATGCTCGCCGTTTTCGAGGAAGTTACCCCGCTCATGAACCTGTGCCAGCAGATTGCGATTGAAAGGGGCGTGGGCAAACGCTGAACTGTCATGCTGAACCCTTCCCCTGTCACGCCGAATCTTTCGCCTGTCATCCGGAGTCCTTCGCTGTCATCCCGAGCCCTTCGCTGTCATCCCGAGCGAAGCGAGGGATCTCGCCCTGGGGCTCAGGGTAAACTGCGCGAAGGATCTCCGCATTCCCTGGGTCAGAATAAAGTCTGCCGACTGTCCCTGAAGTTCTTAGAAAACCAATGCGGGGACCCTTCGCTGCGCTCAGGATGAGACGCGACGAAAGCCTTTCCCCTCCATGGAACATGCTCCCAGCCACTTGCCTCCCGACATGTGATAAAATCCTCCCGCAGTCCAAGTCATCGGTTCAACTTGCAACACAAATTGAGACTTCGGCGAAGAATTTGGTTCGCCCAACCCTAATCCCACAAGGGAGAATCCATGGCCACCAATGTCATGAGCGAGATTCAAGTTCAGGCAGGGCCGGGCATGTGGACTCCGCCATCCTCGGTGACGGACCATCTGGGGAAGCCCCTTCCGCCCGAGAGAGATTTCTTCGTCGCGCCGCCGCGCGAGATCGGCCCGGTCAAGAGCGCCTACTCGTCGCTCAAGCGGGAAATTGAGGCGAAGACCGCGCAGACGCGCGTCGCGATCGTGGCGTTGGCAGCCGCAGCGGGCGTCGGCGCGGGTGTGGGGATTGACTACCTAACGGCCATTCACAGCCCCATCTGGCCCGCCGTGATCGCCGCCCTCGCGGCCCTCATTGCCTGGGGCGTGACCGGTTTCAAGCACTTGTGCAACTTCGTGGGCGCCGAAGGCTGCGCCGAGTTCAAATGCAAGGGCGGGCGGGAAAATATTACCCAAAAGAAGCTGTTCAACTTTAAGGACGCCTGGGCCGTCTCAACTTCGATGACGCGCCACTTCACGAACGGCGTCTACACGGGCACGAGTTTCGGGTTCTATTGGTACCCGCCGGACGGAGGAAAACCGGTTTACCAGATCGTCGGCCGGCACAAGGCCAATCTGAAAACCCCTCCGGTTCAAAACGCCTTTAATTTCGCGCGCGCCGTGGAAATGGCCTGGGACAACCACCTGGTGCCGCGGCTCGATGCTCAGCTTCGCGAAAAGGGCTACATCAATTTCTATATGGGCGACAAACGCTGGGCGCGGCTGGGGCTCGGGTTTCT
>QHZO01000011.1 GCA_003224695.1 Acidobacteriota bacterium | reverse complement strand
CTTTTGGTGGAAATTATACGGAAGTGCCGAATGACACGAACGGCGGCACCGGCATGGCCCAGCTTCTCCTCACTCCCGGAGCCACATCCGTATCCGGCGGGTTAAACGATGTGGGCGGCGCGGACACAGTATTCGCGTCGAACTTTGCCGGGCCGGACGATATCCGCCATTATTTTGCGGGCTATTTCCAGGACGACTGGAAAGTCACACCCAAGCTCACTTTGAATCTGGGGTTGCGCTGGGAGTATTTCAGCCCCATCGGGGAAGAGTACGGGGCGCAGGCCAATTTTATCCCGAATCCACCGGGATCAGCTCAGTACGTTATCACGACGCGGCGAAAGGGAGATCCGCTGTCATCAAGCTTCCTATCCACCCTCGCTAAAGATGGCATCGCGCTCACCTACCGCGATCAATTTGGTCTCGTCAACGCACCTAAAAATAATTTGGCGCCGCGAGTCGGGCTGGCCTACCAAATCACTCCCAAGCTCGTCGCGCACGCCGCCTACGGGATTTTCTCGGCGGGCTTTGAGGACATCGGCGGAGCGCCGGACCTGGGTGAAAACTATCCCTTCCTCTATGATTTCTCCTTTTTCGCTCCCGACCCGGGCCATCCCATCTCCTACCCCGGGACTTCGGCATGTTCGGCTCCCTGTCTCGCCACGCTCGAAAACGGACTCGCCGGCGTGGCGCTCAGTCCCACGGATG
The DNA here is from genome assembly GCA_003224695.1 of Acidobacteriota bacterium. Classification (GTDB taxonomy): domain Bacteria; phylum Acidobacteriota; class Terriglobia; order UBA7540; family UBA7540; genus Gp13-AA74. Next base: position 6,084 of record QHZO01000011.1, on the reverse strand, counting down.
TAAACGGCGCGGGGTTGGCCCTCCAGGGAGATCAGGTGAATTTCAAGACTCCTTACGCCCAGGAGTACAACCTGACCTTCCAATATGAATTGTCCCCCAATCAAACGATTCAGGTCGGCTATCTCGGAAATAACTCTCACCACCTGTATTCCAGCCCGAATCTAAACGTTCCAACCGTCATGCTCCCGCCAGGAACAAACCCGCAGCTCTATGTTCCTTTCCCGGACTTTGGGCGAGGAGCTACTTACGTGACGACGCAAGCGAACAGCTACTACAACAGCCTGCAGTTTACGTTCGAACGCAGGTTCAGCAATGGTCTGAGCATGCTCACCGACTATACGTATGCGAAGTGCCGTGGCGACGACGCGAACCTGCTCGGCATCGGCAACGCCAAGGGCTACCGCGCGCCCTACCTGCCCGGATTCGGGATTAAGGCCGACTACGGGTATTGCGGCGACGACACCACGCACGTCTTTCATTACAGCGGCACGTACCAACTGCCCGTGGGAGACGGCAAACGCTTTGCCGGATCGGCGACGGGAGCCTTAAACCAGGTTATCGGCGGGTGGAGCGTCAACTGGATCACGACCCTTGAAAGCGGGCTTCCGTTCACTATTGGCTGTCCCGCAGGGGCCACAACAGGCGATTTTGGGTGTAACGCCTTGCTTGTGCCCGGCCAGAATATTTACGCTGGTCCGCACAACATCAATGATTTCTTGAACGCCAAAGCCTTTGCTCAGCCGCCAGCCGCAACCACCGTGGGTCAAACCGACTTTACGCCCCTGGGCGGCGCCCCGACACAAGCTCATGGTCCCGGTTTTCACCGGCTGGACTTCTCGCTTTTCAAGGATTTCAGGACCACCGAAAACACGCACCTGGAATTTCGCGGCGAGTTCTTTAACCTGACCAATACGCCGCAGTTCTCGAATCCCAGTTTCCTGGACTTTACCAACACCGCTACATTTGGTCGGATCACCGGTCTTCGGGACGGCGCCAACGATCCGCGGCAAGTCCAGTTCGCGCTCAAGTTCTACTGGTGAGTCCGTCGAGTTTGTACGACTGTGCGCCACTGCATCTCGTAAGGGGGTTTCAGTCGTGACCTTGCGAGGCCGAATCGAAATGTGACCGAACATTTTTCGCTGGGGATGGCGATTATTTTCGTGAGCGGGGCGCTCAACGGGAGTTTCGCTCTTCCCATGAAGTACGCTCGCCGCTGGAGCTGGGAAAACACTTGGATGGTCTTCGTGCTGGTCGCCTTAATCGTTCTTCCCTGGGGGCTGGCGGCAGGATTTGTTCCCCATCTTGGCGAGGTCTACCGGCAGGCGCCCGGAAGGGCGCTGGCCGCCCCGGTCGCCTTCGGCTTTTTGTGGGGGATCGCGCAGTGCACTTTTGGCATTGGCATCGAAGCCGTCGGCATGGCCCTGGCGTTCACCGTGGTTTCGGGCCTTGCCTGCCTTTCGGGTTCCCTGGTCCCACTGCTGGTCATGGACCCTGGCGAACTCATTCGCCCGAGAGGAATCCTGCTCCTCGTGAGTATTCCCATTTTGATTGGGGGACTCTTCTTCTACGGCAAAGCGGGCCGGCGGCGCGAAGGGGAACAGGCCGGTAAATCTCCCGCCAAAAGCAGGGTAAGCTACAGCCTCAAGGCGGGCCTCGGGATCTGCATATTTACAGGGATCGTCGGCTCGGCCTGGAACCTGGGCTTCGCCTTCAGCGGGCCCGTTCTCGGGGCGAGCGTCGCCTGGGGCGCCGGTCCGCTCACCTCAACCTACGCAGTGTGGGCGCTAATTCTGTCGGCGGGCTTCATCCCCAACTTATTTTATTGCGCTTATCTTCTCTTCCGAAACCACACGTGGCCCCGGTTCGTCGGCAAAGGTTCCCCACGCGAGACGATGCTCGGCGTCGCAATGGCTTTGTTGTGGCTTTCCGGGATTGTGGGCTACGGCATCGGCGCGACCTTCGTGGGCAAGTTCGGGACTTCTGTCGGATTCACGCTCTTCATCGCCGCCCAGATCCTGACGTCAAATGCGCTGGGCATGCTGACAGGGGAGTGGAAAGAAACCTCGGCAAGGACAAGACAGATATTGACGGCTGCAGTGGCCGTAACGCTGGTCTCCGTGATTGTACTGAATCTCGGAGGACTCTTCTAATAGGAGGCTGAAAAGGCTTTATGCATCTCATTCTGAGCGCAGCGAAGAATCCCAGCATTTGCAGAATCAAGCAAATACGGAGATCCTTCGTCGCCTGCGGCTCCTCGGGATGACAGTTTCCGGGCTTTTTCATCAGCCTGCGAGAAGTGAAGCAGGGTGGGCGATGGGAGTTGAAGAGTACGAAGTATAAAGCGCCCACCGTAAAGCTCGCCTCCGGCCAGGTGCGCTTTTCGCTCGAGACGTGGCATCACCTGAAACTTAATTTCAAAGGGAGCGGCATTCAGGCTTCCATAGACGGTGCCGTTGTGGCAAGCGTCAGTGACGCAACTCGCCGCTCAGGGGTGGCGGGCATTGGCACAGGCTGGAACAAAGCCCGGTTTGACAATTTTGCTGTGGAATAAAAAAGAAGCCTAACTTCACTGAGGGATGCGGACTGAGCATGGCGACATTCGCGAGAGATTGTCTGGCAGGCAAAACCATTTTGATCACAGGAGGCCTGGGGGCGATCGGCCAAGTCGTCGTGCCTCGGCTGGTAGAGCATTCTGCCAAGGTCGCGGTCAACGACATCCTTCCCGAGAGCGAGGCGGATAAAATTATCCTTGCAGCCGGTTGGCCGCCCGACCGGCTGCTATACGTCCGCGCCGACGTGACCAGGCCTGACCATGCGCAGCTCGCTGTCATGAGGGCGTTTGAGCGTTTCGGCCGGCTCGATGTGGCCCTCTGCCACGCCGGCATGGCCCACTCCTGTCCCATCGTCAAGGTCGCCGAGCCGGAATGGGATAAGATCCTGGAAGTCAATTTGAAAAGCGCGTTCCTGGTCGCGCAAGCCTCCGCCCGCGCCATGATCGAGCACGGCATCAAAGGCAAGATCATTTTCACCTCTTCCTGGGTTCAGGACGTTCGTTGGCAAGCCACGGCATCCGGGTCAATTCGATTGCGCCGGGCATCGTCGCTGTCGGGATGGCCAAACGGCAATGGGATACGGAGCCCGACTACCGTCGCCGCGCCGAGAAGGCGATCCCGTTGGGTACTATGCAGCCGCCGCAGTCCGTCGCCGATGCCATGGTATTTCTGGCCTCCGACGCCGCCGACTACATGACTGGCGTGACGCTTCTGGTGGACGGCGGCTGCAGCCTCTATCCGATGGATTGAGCGATGAAAATAATCGACATTAAAACCGTTGTCGTCAACGCTCAGATGCGGAACTGGGTTTTCGTCAAAGTGGAAACGGACCAAGCGGGACTTTACGGCTGGGGCGAAGGCACGCTGGAATGGAAGACGCGAGCAATAACCGGTTGTGTTGAGGACTTCAAGCCCATGCTGGTCGGCCGCGACCCAGCCCGGATTGAGTTCCTCTGGCAGGTGATGTACCGGCACTCCTTTTGGCGCCTGGGGATCATCGGGACCACGGCGATGTCGGCCATCGAGCAGGCGTGCTGGGACATCCTGGGCAAGTCGCTCGGCGTGCCGGTTTACCGCCTGCTTGGCGGGCGCGTCCGCGACCGAGTGCGCATGTACACGCATCTGGGCATGGGCGAAGTAAAAGCCGTCTATGAAACCTTCGATGCCGGCCCCTTGATCGAGCGCGCCCATGCCGTCATTGAAAAAGGCTATCGAGCCTTGAAGGTCGTCATTGTTCCTTATTCGCAGACACTTACGGGCTTGCCCGCGGTGAGACATTTTGCTTCCATGATGCAAAAGTTGCGCGAGGCCGTGGGCCCGGAGATTGACATCATGGTGGATTTCCACGGCCGCACCTCGACGGGCCAAGCCATTGAATACATCCGCGCGATTGAAGAGCATCACCCGCTTTTTTGCGAGGAGCCGGTGCCGCCGGAAAATCCCGATGCCTTGCTCGAAGTCCGCCGGAGCGTGCGCGTGCCCATCGCGACAGGGGAGCGGCTGGCTACTCGATGGGAATTCCGCCGCGTTTGTGAGATGCAGGCTTGCCACGTTTTGCAACCGGACCTTAGCCACTGCGGCGGTCTGCTCGAAGCCCGCAAGATCGCCAGTATGGGCGAGACGTACTTCATGGGAGTCGCCCCGCATAATCCCAACGGTCCTATCGCTAACCTCGCTGCTCTGCATTTCGATCTCGCCACTCCTAATTTCCTTATTCAGGAAGACATGCTGGGTGACGTGCCATGGCGGTTCGATGTTGTGGAAGCAGACCTCCACTCAGCCGAGGGGCATTGGTTGCCGCCTGAGAAACCCGGACTGGGCGTTGAAGTCAACGAGGCGGAAGCTCGCAAACATCCGTTCGAGCAGGAAGTGATGGAGCAGTTGACCTTTCACGCGGACGGCTCGGTGGCCGAGTGGTGATAAATCCGGCGCGACGTGGAGTATGGAGGACAGGTTTACGACCCGTCTTATGGAGCGGGCCCGTTCCCAAGCGAACTTGCCCACGAACAAGCCGCGAAGGACGGAATCAAATCGGGCAACTCCGCGAAAAAGCCCGCAGCCACTCAGGAGTTGCAATACGTTCGAGCACCCTCATTTGAGTAGCTAACGTATGCGATCATATAAATTCGTCAACTCGCCAATTTGGTTAGCATTGATTTGCTTTCCGGTCATTTGTCAAAGTGATGGGTGGTCCGCAGTGGCGCCCGGGGCGACGGTGGAAAAGCCCAGGATACTTGCAACCAGATTCTTTCGGGTTGGAGCGGAGACGCGGGCGCTGACACTCTGGGAACAGGAACTGCAACCGTTGAGTGAGGCGGACTTTGAAATCTATTTCTCGAAACACCCAGAGCAGACAAGCTTTCCACCGGAAGCGTGGCATGGATAACATATGTGTATGTCGACAAGGCGATTCTGCCGCAGCAGATCTGGACCGCGGATCTAGCCTCTCCTGTTTCGGCTGATCGGACGCATGTAGTCATTTCCAAGTCGATCGGTTGGGACGTCAACCTTGCTGTCTACGATGTTGTGCTGACTCAGAGCCTCGGTATGTTTCCAATTGAGCTGGTTCCGAACAAATACCGCGAGTGGCCCAAGCCGGCGTCTCCAGCCTCGCAGATGAGCAAAACTCTGGTTGACAAGATCATCTCGGGAATCAGCAGGATCAATGTAATCGTTGATCGCGATTATTTGCTAATTTTCGGCAAACGCGAGGATGAACTTACCTCTCCTGTGTTCATACGCTTCAACCTAAAGACCAAGCAATGGGCCGAGTTGACCTTGGCTAGCCAGCCAGGATCTGACGGCGCGGCTGAAAAGAAGTATAAGGAACGTATGTTTAGGACACGTTCAAGTTTGGACAAGCTTAGGTGCGTTGCTTGTGTGCTGCTGGGTTGCATGGCGGCCGTGAGCGACTGCTTTGCGCAACTCAACGAGAACTGCGTTGTCAGCATACTCAATCGCACGGTATTTGGGTTGGTGCGGGCGCGAGCTACGTGCGTTAATAACGGTGTGACCATATTTGGCCAGTCGGATCTTATCACGATCCAAGCCACCCGCATGAATGCGATTCCGCCTATTCAGCTAGGTTCGACGACTCCTATTCCCACGGGCATCACCGTCTCCGGCCCTCTAACCAGCCTGACGTCGTCCGGAGAAACCGTTCAGGTTAGCGTGATGGCGTCTTATGCCAGCGGAAATCCGCAGGACGTTTCTGCGGCCTCGTCCGGGACGATCTACAACAACAGTAATCCTTTCATTGCGACGGTGAGTGCCGGTGGCTTGGTGACTGCGGTCAGCAGCGGAACGGTCGTGATCCAGGCAGTCAACGAGGGAAGGCAAGGCATCGTCAGCTTGCAGGTGGTCCTGGCCGGCGCATCGCACGGAGGGATTCCAGATGACTGGGCAATCACCCATGGACTTGATCCCACCGATCCGGCCATGCCCGACGAGGACCCCGATCACGACGGCCTGACGAATTTGCAGGAATTCCAGAATGGCACCGATCCTCGTAATCCCGATACCGACGGTGACG
>QHZO01000274.1 GCA_003224695.1 Acidobacteriota bacterium | reverse complement strand
TTCCGGCGAGCTCAAAACCAAACCCACGCAGCACTCCGTCAAGGAGCTACGCGAGATCGGCATCCAGCCCGACATCCTGCTTTGCCGCACTGACCGGTACCTCTCGCCCGATTTGAAATCGAAAATCGCGCTTTTTTGCAGTGTCCCGGAAGAAGCGGTTATTACCGCGAAAGACGTCGGAAATATTTATGAGGTACCCCTGGTGCTGGCGGGCGAAGGACTGGACGAGCAGGTCCTGCGGTGTCTCAGGATCGAGGCGCCCAAGGGCAACATGCAGCCGTGGGTCGAGCTGGTCGAAAAACTGCACCATCCGGCCGACGAAGTGAACATCGCCGTGGTGGGGAAATATGTCGGTTTTCAGGACTCCTACAAGAGCCTTAACGAAGCCTTGGTGCACGGCGGAGTCGCCGAAGGCGTGAAAGTGAACCGCGTCTGGGTGGAAGCCGAGGGGCTGGAAGGTGACAACTGGCAGCCGCAGCTTGAAGGCTTCGACGGAGTCCTGGTTCCGGGAGGGTTCGGCAAGCGCGGGATTCCCGGCATGCTGCGGGCCATCGAATATGCGCGCACGGGCGGGGTCCCGTATTTCGGAATTTGTTTGGGGATGCAGTGCGCTGTGATCGAGTTCGCTCGAAACATGGCGGGGCTGGCCGGGGCGGACAGCTCCGAGTTCAATCCCGCGACCCCACATCGAGTCATCTATAAGCTGCGCGAGTTGCGCGGCGTGGACGAGTTGGGCGGCACGATGCGCCTCGGCGCCTGGGCGGCGAAGCTGAAGCCGGGCTCTTTTGCGCATCAAGCCTACGGCCAGCTTGAAATTTCCGAGCGCCACCGGCACCGCTACGAATTCAATCGCGAGTACGAGGAGACGCTGGTGGCCCACGGCCTGGATATTACCGGGTCAACCCCTGATGGAACTTACGTCGAAATTGTAGAAATCCGCGAGCACCCGTGGTTCCTCGGCTGCCAGTTCCATCCGGAATTCAAGTCGCGCCCGCTCGATCCGCACCCGCTGTTCAAGGCCTTCGTCAGGGCGTCGTACAAGAATCGCAAACTGCGCCGAGCGACGAAGGATGAAATGTCCACGCGGACGACGGCCGAAGTCTCCTAAGCCCAGAGCGCTCCAGGCTTTCCGCGTGTGGTTATTAAGACGGAGACAATGGGCGATTTCCCGGATTTCATGAAGCGTCCCCCAGATCGAATTGCCAGTCGGAGGGCCGACGGGGCGCACCCGCATAGCACCTGCCCCGAGAGTCCATCGCCGGCTACATCAACACATTCAAGCGATTAAACGTCGAGCCTCTTCAAGGGTTCGATGCTTTCCTTTACCCTTCACACTTTATCCTTTATCCTTTCGAAGAATGCTCAAGCCGCGCGTCATTCAAATCGGCAAACTTGAACTCGGCGCCGGCCAACCTCTGTTCGTAATCGCCGGCCCTTGCGTGATCGAGACGGAGCGGCACGCATTTCGGATGGCGGCCGCGCTGGTCCAAGCGACGCGGTCGCTCGGAATCCCCTTCATCTTCAAGGCTTCATTCGACAAAGCCAATCGCACTTCGCTCCGCTCATATCGAGGTCCGGGCCTCGCGCGGGGCCTCGAAATCCTGGCGGGAATCAAGAACCGCTTTCGAGTTCCCGTGCTGACCGACGTTCATGAGGCGTCGCAAGTCGCCCCGGTTGCGGAAGTGGTGGACGTTATTCAGGTTCCAGCTTTCCTTTCGCGGCAGACCGATTTGCTGGTGGAAGCCGGCCGCTCGGGCGCGGCAGTGAACATCAAGAAGGGGCAGTTCTTGTCTCCGTGGGACGTCCGCCATGCTGTGGAGAAAATCGAGAGCACTGGAAATCGCCGGATTTTCCTCACGGAGCGGGGAACGACGTTCGGTTATAACAATCTGGTGGTGGACATGCGCTCCTTGGCCGCCATGAAAGCCTGGGGCTATCCCGTTGTCCTCGACGTAACGCATTCACTTCAGTTGCCGGGGGGGGAAGGGAAGCGGAGCGGGGGCCAGCCGGAATTCATCGAGCCGCTGGCGCGGGCGGGAGTAGCGGCCGGCGCCGACGGAATTTTCTTGGAAGTTCATGATGACCCGCGGAGGGCGCTGTCGGATGGAGCGAACGCTCTTGACCTAAAGCTCTTCAAGCCGCTGGGGGAGCGACTGTGCCAGCTTGGGCGATTCGTGCGACGCCTCAAATAGTGCAGGCTCGGGTTCGAAAGGTGTAGGGCCACGGCGCGATCATACGGGGATGGGTTAGTTTGGCGGAGGGCCGATGCCTCGCCGCTGCCATGGCCGTTTCCATCCGCAATCTCGCAATTCGACAACAAGTTTCTTTGGTTGCCCTGCCGCCGATCCTGGCCCTGATGGTCACGATCGGGCTCAGCTTTTACATCTACCTGACCGCGCAAAGGATCGAAACAGTCACGCGCAATGCCGAGGAAAGCGTCGCGGAGGAGCAATTCCTTCTGCGGCGCCTGGCGGAAATGTATCTTGACGCGCGAATCTACGTTCGCACCGGCAGGCAAGCGATGCTGACCGCCTACCGGGCGGGCGAGCGAGACTTTATGGCAGGTATCGAGAACCTGAAAATACTTGAGCAAGAAAATCCCCGCCACGTTGCCGATGCAAATCGAATTCACGACAACCTGCTTGCCTGGGAAGCCTCCTGGGTGACGCCCAACTTCAGCCGGGTCCGCCGCGGGCAAACCATTCAGGATGCGGAGATTCTGGATGAAGGCGAGATGGCGATGGCGCCGTTTCGGTCGGCGCTCGAACAGCTCATCCACGAGGACGAAAATGAAAGCCGCCAGTCGGCCCTCGCCTCACAGCGCCTGCTCAACCGCATTGTGGTGCTCGGTGTGGGCGTGGCTCTGTTTCTGGCGGGAACGCTTTTCTTTTTGACCCGCCTCGTCACCCGATTCATTTCCGAGCCTGTCCGCCTGCTCATCCAGGCCTCCGAGCGTGTCAGCCGGGGCGATTTTCAGCCCCAGTTGCCCCCGGCCGCTAAGAACGAATTCGGCCGGCTCTCGGAGAGCTTTTCGCGCATGACGGCGGCCCTGCGCTTGGACCGGGAGGAAATGGCTGCCTTGAATCGGTTTTTTGAAGCCGTCAGCCAATGCGCCTCGGAAGCCGAAATCCATGAGCACATTCTGCATTCTCTCGAAGAACGTTTCCGGCCAAAGCAAATCATCATTTTCCAAATGAACTCGATGGAGAAGTATCTGGAAGCCGTTGCGTCACTCCTTCCCTTGCCCAAGGACCTCGAGGCCTGGCCAGTGATTAATGAACCACACGACTGTAAGGCGGTCCGCATGGGGCGGCATTTCGTGGTCAACGATGCGACGCGAGAGCCGCTATGCGCGGCGAACTTTGCCGCGCCGTCGGCCGGGAGCTACTATTGCAGCGCCCTTATCGCCGGCGGCATCATCATCGGTGCGGTGCGCATGGAAGGGGCGGCGGGCGCGTGGACCCCGGAGCGGGAAGTTTTGGCGGAAAGCTACGTGAGCGGCGCGGCCTCGGCGCTCTCCAACTTGCGTTTCCTCGAGCGCATGAAGGAGCAGGCGAATGTGGATGAGTTGACGAATCTTTACAATCGCCGCTTCCTCGAAGAGTACGCGCACAAACAGCTCGCCATGGCCTCCCGAAAGGAAAAGCCGCTCGGCGTCATCATGATGGATTTGGATCACTTCAAAGAATTCAACGATGTGTACGGCCATGAGGTCGGCGATCGCATCCTGCGGGAGTTCTCAAAGACCGTGACCCACGCCATGCGGGAAACCAACCTGGCGGCCCGCTACGGAGGGGAAGAGTTCGTCGTGCTTCTGCCCGACACCGACCTCGCGTCCTGCCTGCTCGTGGCGGAGCGTATCCGCAAAGCCGTCCAGAAAATGGTTGTCCCCTCCGGCACCGATAAGCCCCTGCCTGTAATTACGGTCAGCCTCGGCATCGCCGTCTACCCGGAACACGCGAAGACTTTTGAAGAGCTCATCCATTCTTCCGACAAGGCCCTCTACGACTCAAAGCGCGCTGGGCGCAACCGCGTCTCGGTCTACATGGCTCCGGCGGAGACTGCCGGGCTGTAGCGGCGAGCTGTGTCTCGCCGCTGGGAGCTATAAAATTGCGGCGCGACACAACTCGCCGCGCTGGGCAACCTTCTCGGGCCAGCGCAGAGCGAAGTGCCGCGCCGGCCGGATGATCACTTTTGGGGCGTGGCGGCGTCAGAGAGTGCAGGCTGGCCGAGCGGCAGAACGGCGCGGACTAAAATGCCGGATTCGCTCGAGATGATTTCAAGTGACCCGCCGAGCCGCCTCATGCGCTCGGACATTCCAGAAGCGCCGAGGTCGAGGTCGGTAACGCCGTTCTCGCGGCTTCGGAATGCATAGGCGGGAGCTTTGTCCCGTGCACCCCAAGCCTCCAGGGCAAATTCCCGGGAGTTCGGCCTTAAGCGAACCCTGACCACATTGCCTTCGGTGAGCAAGCGAATACGCGTAATACTTGCTTTCGCGATGCGATAGAGCGACCTCTCGGCTTCCTGTGAAAGGCGCGGCAGATCCGAAGGCGATTCGATGTCCACGCGGAATCCGCCCCGGGGGTCTATGCCCTCCGCATACCATCGGATCGCCGCTGCCAGCCCTTTTTCATCGAGAACCGGCGGGTGCATTCCGGAGGAAAACGTGCGGATAAAATTAGTGGCGTTCTCCGCCAATTTCAGACTCTCGGAAAGCGCTCTGCGCGTGGGCGCATCGAGCCCTTGGGAGTACCGGCTCACCAGATGGAGCCGGCTGAGGATGGCGGTAAGAATCTGACTGGCATTGTCGTGCAGGTCTCGGGCTATCCGCCGGCGCTCCTCGTCCTGGGATTCGACCAGGCGGTCGGCGAGCCGGTGGAGCAACTTTTCTCTTTCAAGAGACATTAGCTCCGCCTCTTGGCGCACGGTGGTGTCACGGCTGATTTCGAGAATTCTTTGAGGTTGCCCGCCATCGCCTTCCTCCGGGACCGCCGGCTGTTTTTTCATCACATCGTGCGCGGCGCGCCCGGACTCTTCCGAATGTTTTTGGGTTGTGATATCAATGAAACTGCAGATGACCTCGGATACCGTCCCGTCGGCCGCCAGATGGGGCATCGCATTGCACAAAATCCATTTGCGGTCTGCCTGCAATGGGCGCAACACCCCAGCTACCACGCCACGCACGGGAAGCTTGGTTGCGATGGCCCTCGTCGCGGGATGCTCCTCGGCCGAAAAGGGCGTGCCATCCTCACTGATGATATTCCAGGATGGAGCGAATACGGGGTGCCCCGTGAGTTGGTCGCGGGTTAGCCCGAGCAGGTGCATTGCAGCATCGTTGAAATGCAACGCTTCGGTCTTGGGGCCGACAACCAATATGCCCACTTCGAGATCCTCAAGAAGCCTGGGAAAGTGCTCGGGAGTTCCCTCGGTTGGTCGTCGGTTATTTTCCTGGTTACTCATGATGGCTTGCCCTTTCGCTTAGCATCGGGGAATCTCCCCCGGGAGATTGATATTAGGATTCGGCTGGCTGCTTTGATTCGCCTCCTTGCCGATTTTGAAGGACTCAGAGTAAATAACGGCCCGTGGTCGCAATCCAGCGAGGCTAGGCCGACTCGCGGGTTGCTATTAAAGACCTACTATCCGAGCCGCCGGGCTGGATGCACAGTACGCACATCCCCCTGGCATGTCTGATGCACAGTTGACAAAGGAAATCCGGCCAAGGTGGCATTACCCTCGAACTGAAATCTTAGGGTTCTATTATCGAGTACCGCAAGAATGTTGTCGGTTGGCGACCCGACATTTGCACTAGGCATCTCTATAGATGCCGCCGTCTACAAGAAGTTGGTTTATTTTGTCGGTAACCCGAGATATAATTCGCGATTTGCTTATGCCCTTCTAGGGAAATTGCCTGAGGTTTGTGGATCGGCAGATTGCCAGTTAAATTTAACGGAATGCAGCGCGCAACCGGCCTGACAGGCGTTGGATAGTTTAAGGAACTTCAATCGAGCCCGACAAAGACCGAGAATGCTCCATGATTCCCAATCGCTTTTTCCCAAGAATAAGATTTTGGGCCACCTGCCACCGGACGATCTGAAGCGCATGGCGCCTGGTTTGGAGCTGGTGGCGTTTGATGCAACCGAAACGCTATTTCGCGCAGGCGAAACCCTTCACTACGTTTTTTTTCCTGAAGACTCATTGATCTCGCTAATTGCAACTATGGCCGACGGGAAGAGCGTAGAAGTGCGTTTGGCCGGCGCGGAAGGCGTCCTGGGCATCGGCGCCATTCTGGGAGCGAAGGTTCATTCGTACACGGCGATTGTGCAAATTCGCGGCACCTGCCGGCGCTTGGAAGCGGAAAAATTCAACGCTGAATTCAGGCGCGGCGGCGTGCTCGAATCTCGGACGCTCGCCTATCTCCACTACACTCTAGTCGAGATTGCCCAGAATGCCGCTTGCAACCGGGTACACCGCGTGAAACAACGGCTCGCCCGTCGCTTGCTGATGATTCAGGATCGAGTCGAGAAAAACGAGTTCCCCATGACCCACGAATCACTCTCTGACTCGCTGGGCACTCCGCGCTCGGAGATTTCCCTCGCCGCGGCGTCACTGCGCAAGGCGGGAATCATCGGCTATGCGCGCGGCAAAGTAACCATCCTCCGTCGCGAACGCCTGGTTTCTTCCGCCTGCGAGTGTTACGAGATCATTCATCGGGAGCTCCAGACCCTCGGCTGAATGCTCGCCACTGGACTCACCCTGACGGCCTTTGGTTGGGCGCTTCCTTGCGCACTCGGCGGGTTGTTTCAAATCCCTGTTCGACGTGAGCTCGCCCTTACCGGGCTGACGCTATGTTATGATTCCTGCGAGTCACGAGCCCATGTCCCTGGAGACAGCCCGCAAAGTGCTTGAAATCGAGGCGCGAACGCTCGCGGAACTCCCCAAGCGGCTCGATCAAAACTTTGTCAAGGCGGTCGAGACGCTGCTGGCATGCCGCGGGCGCGTGGTGGTGACCGGCATGGGTAAGTCCGGCATTATTGCGCAAAAAATCTCGGCCACACTGTCGAGCACGGGAACCCCATCGTTCTTCCTTCACCCTGCGGAGGCGCTGCACGGTGACTTAGGCCGGCTGGTGTCGGGCGACGCGGTTCTCGCCCTTTCCTACGCCGGCGAGACGGAAGAAATTCTCCGCCTGCTCGACACCATCAAGAGGCTGGCTATTCCCCTCGTGTCCATGACCGGAAAGACGCGCTCGACACTGGCCCAGTCAAGCGACGTGGTGATTGACGCGAGCGTCCGCGAGGAGGCCTGCCCGTTAGGCCTGGCGCCGACAGCCTCTACTACCGCGATGCTCGCCATGGGCGACGCGCTGGCCATGGCATTGCTCGAGCGACGTGGATTTAAAGAAGAAGACTTCGCGGCCTTGCATCCGGCCGGCGGCCTCGCGGTCAGGCTCCGCCGGGTCGAAAACGTCATGCACGTGGGCGATGAAGTGCCCTGGGTGGCGCCGGAGGCCCTGCTCCCGGACGTCATCTACGAAATGAGCAAAAAGGGCTTGGGCCTCGCGGCCGTGGTCGGCGAAGATGGACGCCTGGCGGGCATCATCTCAGACGGCGACCTGCGCCGCTTCTTCCAGCGGGAAGGGAACCAGGCTTTGAGTCTTCCCGCGCGCGATTGCATGTCTCCCCATCCGGTGACCATCGGCCGCTCGGAACTGGCCACGCGCGCCTTGAACCTCATGGAAGCGCGCCGGATCACCGCGCTCCTGGTTGTGGACGGAAGCGGCAAGCTCGAAGGCGTTGTCCACATTCACGACTTATGGCGAACGGAAATGTTCTAAAAGCAGTGGTTAGTGGCGAGTGGCAAGTGGCAAGCGATAAGTGGCAAGCGGGGTCCGACTGCGGTGTCTTTCGGCTTGCCACTTGCCACTAACCACTTGCCACTTTTTCCAAAGAAAGGATCAACTTGATCTCCGCGAAGATCCGCGCCAGAGCACGAAAAGTCAAACTGCTCTTGATGGATGTGGACGGGGTCCTGACAGACGGGCGAATCTATTACCTCATTAACCCGCGCGGAGGCTTCTACGAGACCAAGACTTTTCATTCCAGGGACGGCCTGGGCATCCGGCTCGCGCACCAGGCCGGGCTCAAAACGGGCATCCTCTCCGGCCGCTCTTCTCCCGTAGTCGAACACCGCGCGAAAGAGCTCGGAATTCATTTCGTCCAGGAAGCGGCGCTCGAGAAGCTTGAGCCGTTCGAGATGATGCTCCGCGCGGCGGGATTGAAAGGCGAAGAAGTCTGCTACGTGGGCGACGACTTGGTGGACCTTCCGGTTTTAACGCGCGCCGGCCTAGCCGTGGGTGTCGCGGGTGGACACGAATTTTTGCGCCGGCACGTTCACTATTGGACGAAAGCGCACGGGGGCCTCGGAGCGATCCGAGAAGTGGTGGAGCTGATTCTCGAGGCGCAAGGCAAGCTCCAGGCCGTCCACGAGCGCTTTCTCGCGTAGCGTCACCTGTGTCAGTCGGTCAATTGACGGAGACGGGGAGCAGTTCTGGTCAGGTTCGTAGAGGTCCGCGCTCCCAAAAGCAGGGTGCGGGCTACGGCTTTTGCAGCTTCGCCGCGAGGCGAGGCACGAGCTCGAGCGGCAGAAAGCGTTGCGCGAAAACCGTGGCCTTGTTCACCAACCTCGGCACAACCAACCCGCCGCCGCGCTCAAGCTGCCGAAGGCCGAGCGCCGCGACCTCATCCGGGTCCTGGCGGCCCCCTGGAAACCGCCTCGCCGATGGCGGTTGGCCGATGGTTACAAAGTTGGTTCGCGTGCCGCCGGGGCAAAGCGTTACTACCGGAATGCCTGAAGGTCGCAACTCCTCGGCCAGCCCCAAGGAAAAGCTGGTCACGAAAGCTTTCGAGGCTGCGTAGAGCGCGGCGTAAGGAACAGGCTGGAAGCTGGTCAGGGAGGATACGTTGACGATTCCGCCGCGGCGAGCTTCGACCATCTGGGGAAGCAGCAGGTAGGTAAGCTCCACCAGCGATTGAATGTTCAGCCGAAGCATCGCCTCCTGCCCGTCAAGCGGCAAGGCATGAAATTCGCCACGCGCCCCGGAGCCGGCGTTGTTGATGAGCAGCTCGACGGGCCGAAGACCGCGGCTGCCGAGCGTCTTCGCCAACTGCCCTGCCGCGCCCGGAGCACTCAAGTCGCACGCGGCCACCTCGGCGCGGACGCCATGGCGGCTGGTCAGCTCTCCTCGAAGCTTTTGAAGCATTTCTTCCGACCTTGCGACAAGAATAACGTTGCGGCCGCGCGCGGCCAGCAAGCGTGCAAAACTCTCTCCGATGCCGCTCGACGCCCCGGTCACCAGAGCCCAGCCGTCGCGTGCGCTCATGGGCTGTAGTGTAATGGATTACGAATAGGTTTACACGTAGGGGCACCCCTTGTGGGTGCCCCTCATGGGGCGGGCACAAGGCCCGCCCCTACGAATTCAGCGATGGGGCCTTGGGGGTCTTCTTTTTGCCCCGGTAAAGGGAATCGCGGACTTCTTTTGGGAAGCGAGTCCTCCAGATGATGTCCCAGAAACCGTTTGTGAGGCCATAGCCCGCATTCTCGCCCAACGGGCTGTGATGGTAGAAGTGGTGGCGCTTGATGTAGCGGAAATAGGGATTGCGGAAATTGTAAAAGTGGCAGGAATGATGGATCCACTCTTCGAGCGTGTAACATTCGACGACGCCCGCAATCAGGGCCGGCAGCGTGTAAATCGGCGCAAGAAAACTGAGCGGCGTCACCGTGAAAAACAGCGGCAGCAGGTCTTTCAACTCGCCATTGATATGGTGGCCGTTGAAAGGATGCTTGTGGTGGTCCCAGTGGAGCGGATCGAGCCGCTCGTGCGCGAACCTGCGGATGAATCCCGTGCCAGGGCCGAAATGCCCGTGCAAGACCCAGCGGTGGAAAATGTATTCCTCGAATGTCCACAGCGGCAGCCCCAGCGCGCAAGAGAACAGCGCGATCCACGGATGCGCGCTGCGCAGCGCGAAGAACATCGTGCTGACGGCGTAGGTGGAATAAAAAACGGTGACCGGATACAGCCGCTGGCGGGAAATTTTCGCCTGCTGGCGTTTATAAACCCCAAACGGAATGTCTGCCGGCCGCTCGAGCGGTGGGTCGGCGGTTGAAGGAACAACCGCCGGGATCGCAGTAAGAATCAATGTCCTCCCCAGATGAACGACTACTTTTCGCCCACTCCCTGTCCCGCGGGGATGGCCCTACGAGCCAGACCCTTTTCGATGCCGACGGACGGCGCGTGGATTCATCGCCGCCCGAATAAACCAGCGTATTATACAAAGAGTGTCAAGAATTTGGCAGCAGAATTGAGTATCAGGCGGAGGTCCCGGTAGCACGAGCCGCCACCTTCATCCTCTGCTGCGAATAAACTGTGTGCTCGTCACTCGTCACTCGTCACTTGTCACTCGTCAATCGCGCAGGTTAAACTCCCAGTCGCTATGCCGCGGGGAGCCATGCAAGGAAAAGTTGTCGTCATCACCGGTGCAACGTCAGGCATCGGCCAGGTGGCGGCGGAGAAGCTTGCGGCGATGGGCGCGCGCATGGTGCTGGTGGCGCGCGACCAGGCGCGTGGGGAAGCGGCGCTCGCTCGGCTGAAACAAATTGCCCCCGATGCCGCCCATAACATCCACTACGCGGACCTTTCACGCGTAGGCGAAATGAAACGCGTGGCCGCCGGAATTGCCCAGTCTGAGCCGCGCGTGGACGTGCTCATCAACAATGCCGGAGCGATCTTTAACACGCGCCAAGTGACTGAAGACGGCCTCGAACTTACTTTCGCGACCAATCACATGTCGTACTTCGTGATGACGCACGGCCTGCGTGAGAGGCTCGCCGCCTCCGCGCCGGCTCGAATCGTCAACACGTCTTCTCGCGCCCACCGGCGCGCACGAATTGACTTCAACGACCTCCAATCGGCGCGGGATTATAACGGGTTTATGGTCTACAGCCGCTCGAAGCTTTTGAATATTCTCTTCACCCGTGAGCTGGCGCGGCGCTTGAGCGGCACCGGCGTCACCGCCAACGCTCTTCACCCCGGCTTCGTCGCCTCGCGCTTCGGAAACCAAAGCGGCGGATGGTTTTCGTTCGCCATCAGATTTTGGCAGAATTTCGCGATCACGCCGGAAGAGGGTGCCGAGACTATCGTCTACCTGGCGTCCTCGCCCGAGGTTGCCGATGTGACCGGCAAGTATTTTTATAAATGCCGCGCCGCTTCGCCCACCTCGGCGGCGCAAGACGACTCGGCGGCCGCGCGCCTGTGGGCCGAAACCGCGAAGCTCGCTGGCATCGTAAGCTGGTAGCGCCTAGGGAAAAGGCGCGCCTCACTTGGCGGCGCGCTTGAGAATGCTCAAACCGAAAAGCACTGCTGCGACGATGCCCACAGCGGGGCCGGGCAGCGCGCCTTTCATGAAGAGCTTATCGAGCGTGTAGCCTCCGCCCACGGCCACAACGCTCACCGCCGAGGAAACCCAGAGAAAGCGCGAGAAATTGTTCGTCAACTGCCGGCCGGTGGCGGCGGGAACAATCAGCAGGGCGCTGGCGAGCAGCGCGCCCATGAAGCGCAGCTCCGCGATGACCGTGAGGCTGAAAATCAAAAGGAAGTAGAGGTTGAGGCGGCGCACGTTGATGCCAGCGGACGCCGCAAGGTCCGCCGAAAAAAACGAGAGCGCGAGCCGGTCTCGGAAACGAAACACAAAAAAGATGACGAACGCCGCGGCCGCGAGGCCGGAAATAAGGCCGCCAAGCGACAGCGGCTGAAACCCGCCAAAGAGCGCTTCGATAAGGTCTTCCTTGGGCGTCACCGCGGCGCCGATGGCGAGCGCCGCCGCGAAGACCACGCCGATGGCCGCCTCAGTGGCCAGCCCGCTCGCCTGCTCAAGTTTCCAGACGATGAGCGTTCCCACAAAGAGCGTTGCCCCGCCGCCCACCAGCGGGTTGATTTTCAGCAAGAAGGCCAGGCCCAGCCCGGGCAGCGCCAGGTGAGAGATGACGTCGCTCGCGAGCAGCATGCGCCGCATCAGAGCGAACGAGCCCACCAACCCTGCGGCCAGCGCAAAGGCGAGCGCTAAGAGAATGGCGTAAAGCGAGTTGGTCAAAGCGCAGAGACTCCTTGGCACTCAGCGGCGCTCAGGGACGTCCTCCGCATGTTCGTGATGACGGTAGTAGCGCGACGGCGCCGCATAAAGTTGTTCGAGCATCGCGGGGGTCAACACGTCCTTGGGCGGGCCCACGCAGGCCTGCCCTTTGCTCAGACATAAGACGGTGTCCGCATAGCGATAGACCACGCTCAAATCGTGGGAGACCAGGAGGAGCGTCATGCCCCGCTGTTGCTGGAGTGAATGCAGCAGATCGTACACGCGCTCTTCGGAGAGCTCGTCGAGGCTCGCCGTGGGCTCGTCGAACAACAAGACGCTGGGCGCCCCGAGCAGCGCGAAGGCAATCAAGGCCTTTTGGAACTGCCCGCCGGAAAGATGGCCGAGGTTCGTGTCGAGCAGGTCGGCTGTCAAGTCGGTGTCGCCAGCCACCTCTTCAACTTCTGCGGCCGGACGCTTCAACGTCCGAGCCTTCGCCTCGAGCAAATCCCGCGGGGTCAGCGGCAAGTGACGGTCCGCCACGACCTGTTGCGGGACGTAGCCGGGCCGGGCGCTCACATCCCAGCGAATTTCGCCCTTGTAAGGTAAGAGTCCGAGTAGAGCTTTGAGCAATACGGTTTTCCCCGAGCCATTCGGCCCGATAATCGCCACACACGCGGCAGGCGGAATTTCGAGACTGAGGCTGTGGAGAATTACCCGGCTGCCAAAAGCAACCTCCAGGCCGGCGACTGAAAGGATCGAATTGCCCATAGCAACGATAGCCGAAGAAATGCCGAGAAGCTGCGGGACCTGATTCTACATCGGATTTCGTTTCGACTGGGAGAACTGAGAAAGGCTGGGCGAAATCAGACTTTAAACACCCGGGCGGCCAGGCGCGCCACCAAAGCCCGCGGGGCGAGGCGCTGGGAAAAGACGCTGACGCGGTTGAACCAGCCGCAGATGACCAGCCCGCCGCCGCGGTCCAATTTTGTCAGGGCCGCCTCGACGACCTCGTGGGGCGATTGCATCCCGCCCGGAATTTTGAAATCCCGTGTGCCGTATTGACTGGCCTGGAAGAAATTCGTCCGCGTTCCGCCGGGACAAAGCGTCACCACGCGCAAGCCGTACGGCCGGACTTCTTCGGCCAGCGCCATCGAGAAGCTGGTCACGAGCGACTTCGTCGCGGCATAGAGCGTCGTGTAGGCAAGCGGCTGGAACGCGGCCGTCGAGGAGAGATTGATCACTGCGCCGCGGCGCTTGGCGATCATCGGCCCGACCAAGCGATTCGAACGGCAGCGCCCAGAAGCGCCCGCGCGCGCCAAAGCCGGCGTTGTTCACCAGCGTTTCGACCTCGAGATGCTTTTCGGCAAGCGAGTCGGCGAGCGCGGCGGCGGCACCCGGCCGGGAGAGGTCGGCGGGAGTAACTTCCACCGACACGCCGCGACGGCCGCGAAGTTCTTCGGCCAGCGCGTGAAGCTTATCGCGCGATCGCGCCACCAGGATCAGGTCCTCGCGGCGCGCTGCGAAGGCGCGGGCGAAAGCTTCTCCGATTCCGCTCGATGCGCCGGTGATAAGAACGAAACCCGACATAAGAACAGTGGCAAGTGGCAAGTGACAAGTGACTAGTGACAAGAGGCCAGTTCCGTGCTGCCGATGGACCTGACGATCTATCGGCGACGCGAAACGACGTAGGCCCGATTGACGTACCTCGGGCCGCGCCGCATCAGCAGTTCGGCTTCGGAGCGGGACTTGATGCCGCCGCGCGCGCCGAGGGCCATGCAATTCAGCCCCGCCATGGCGTTCGAGAAGTCGAGGATGCGCGGCATTTCCCAGCCGGCAAGCAATCCGTAAACAAACGCACCGTGAAACACGTCGCCCGCTCCGGTAGTGTCCACGGCCTCGACGACGAAGCCGGGCGAATAAATGAACTTTCCGCGCCAGAGCAACAACGCTCCGTTCTCGCCGAGCGTCATGCCCACAGCCGGGTTGTGATATTCCCGGGCGACGAGCCCGAGCGCGCGGAAAGGGTCCTTCACTCGCGCCAAGGCCAATAAGAAGCCCGTCGAGGCCACCAAATAATCCACGAGCGGGAGCAGGTTTTCGATCTTTGAGTACACGGTGTCGAGATCGGCCACCACGGGGATTCCTGCGGCGCGCGCCCAGCGAGCGGCCACGCGGCAAGCCGCGACATCGCAACCATCCAGGTGCAGTGCCCGCGCCGAAACGATCGCGTCGCGGGAGAGCTCGGAGGCCCGAAGCGCCAAACGCGGATGGCGGTCCCAGAAGACTGTGCGCTCGCCCGTCGAGCGGTCCACGACGATTACGCCGACTTGGTTGGGCGTGCGAGGGACCACGCGCGTGTGCCGGGCGTCCACGCCCTCGCGGGCCAGGCTGGCGAGCTGTATCCGCCCCCCCTCATCATCGCCCACTTTGCCAAAGTAGCGCGCCGTGAGGCCCAACCGCCGGCAGGCGACGAGTGCGGTCGCCACCTGGCCGCCAGGCTGGACGCTGGAGGAAATAATCCGCACCTTGCCGCCGAGCGCTGGATAATTCGGGACAAGGTAAAAGACGTCGGTGGCGTTCAACCCGACGCCGACCACGTCCACACTTGATAATCGCACCGCGCCTCCCCGATGTTCGCGGCGAATCTTTGCGCGCCTCTCGGTCTTTGCGCCTTCGCGTGCAGGTTTAAATTTTTCCCCTGAATAGACTTGAATGAACCTCTGCTGTGTGCGCAGAACCCAAAGCCGGTTTCTCGCCAAGGCGCAAAGTCCGCAAAGAGTTTGCTGGGCCCCGGCGTGCCAAGCGACATGCGCCCCTGCCGCACCTTGAGGCACTGCCGCCGGCGATAATCTAATCCCGGTCGCGAGCCTTGGCAAATAAAATGTCGCCACATTCACTCCCCGCCAGATCCAGGGAGGGGGGAGGGAAGGGGGAGCCCTACAGGCCTCGACGCGCGGCCCGAAGAGTTCTTCTGAAGTCCGCCTGGTATGCGGTGATTACCTCTGCGTTCTTTGCGCCTCTGCGTGAAACTGGTTCTTGTTCGTTCATTGAATACCCGACCCAAGACACCATTCATATCCGGGTTGAATTGCGCGAAGCCTCAACTTAGAATCTCATCACTGGTTATTTGATGCGCCATCACAACTGCGTTACGACCGGGCTGGCCTTGCGGCTTTGGCAGGTCGCACTATCCCGTTTTCTGTCCTTCGCCGCGCTCCTCTGCCTTTCACTGTCGTTCACTGCAATTCCTGCCCTTGGCCAGAGCAATCCCGTCCCGTTCGTCAACCAGCCGCTGGTGCCTTCGGCCGTCGCGCCGGGCGGGCCTGACTTTACGTTGACCGTCAACGGCACGGGCTTCGTCTCCGGCGCCACCGTCAACTGGAACGGCACGCCGCTCGCCACCACATTCGTCAGCAGCTCGCAACTGACCGCCACCGTCCCCGCCGCAAACACAGCCCTGAATGGAACGGCTTCCATAACCGTCCTAAATCCGGGCCAGACAACCGCGTCCAACGTCATATTCCTCCAGGTCACGCCACCCTCTCACTCTGCCTCGTTCGTTCAGCAAGGGAACTCGCAGGGGATTATTCCAGGCCCGTTGGCGATGGCTGACTTCAACGGCGACGGACGTTTAGACGTGGCGGGGGTGCTGTTTTTCGAAGGCAATTCTTATGTCTCGGCCCTACTCGGGAACGGCGACGGGACGTTTCAGAGCCCCGTCTTGTACGAAGTATGCAGCATAGCAAAATCCATAGCAGCGGCGGACGTGAACGGCGACGGGAAGCTCGATTTGGCGTTGGCTAAGAGCGGATGTGCTACCGGGCCTGGCGGGACGCTTTCTATTCTTCTTGGAAAGGGCGACGGAACTTTCCAGCCCGCCGTGGACTACGCCGCAGGCCCCGCTGCCACCGCACTCTTTGCAGCGGACCTAAATGGTGACGGCAAATTAGACCTGGCGATCACGAACTCTTTGGCCGAGGGCACTCCTGACACAGTTTCTATCCTGCTCGGCAACGGTGATGGCACTTTCCAGCCGCCGGTAGCCTACACGGTGGGCTTCAACCCATACTCGGTCGTGGCAGGGGACCTCAATGGCGACGGTAAGCTCGACCTCGCCGTGGCAAATTTAGGCTCCTCATTCTCGCCAACGGTATCAGTTCTGCTGGGGAACGGCGATGGCACCTTCGAGGCACAGGCTGAATATCCGATGCCCACGTCCTCGAACCCGACCATATCTGTCCTGGTTGCCGACCTCAACGCAGACGGCAAGCTCGACTTGCTAGTCAACACCGGACTCGGGTTATCGGTTCTTCTGGGCAACGGCGATGGGACTTTCCAACCCCGAGTTGATTATTCCATCAACTTTGGTCAATATCCCAGCTCGCTCGCCGCTGGCGACTTCAATGCTGACGGGAACCTGGACGTTACCGTTGGCGACTTATATACCGACGGGTTCGTGGGTGCAGTGCTTTTGGGCAACGGGGACGGGACTTTCCAGACTCCGTCGGTATTCCAGATCTCGGGTGGGGATCCTCGCTTCGTGGCCGCCGGGGATTTGAATCAAGACGGGAGCCTCGACCTTGCCTTCAGTAGCATCTTCGCCCATTTCGCTGTGCTGTTACAACCTCCCGTTCTGGATCTGGAGCCCCGTTCGCTGGATTTCCGCGATCAGGACATCGGCATGGCCAGTTCTCCCCAGACGGTAACATTGAAAAACAACCTTGCGGCTGGGCTGGACATTTCGGCCATTGCAATTACGGGAACTGACGCGGCGGATTTTACCGAAGCGAATGACTGCCCAATTTCCCCTGCCACGCTGGCCCCTGGGGGCTCCTGCATCATTACTGTAACCTTCGCCCCTTCGACCATCGGCGCGATGACCGCGGCGGTCACCATATCCAACAACGACCCGGGTAGTCCCCAGCAGACTGTGAACCTAACCGGCAACGGCATCAATCCCATCGTCACGCTTTCGGCCACGAGCCTTTCGTTCTCGAGCCAGCCCGTGAGCACAACCAGCGCCGCCCAGCCCGTGACGGTTACCAATTCGGGGACCACGCCGCTCATAGTCTCGGGCATCACGACGAGCGGAGACTTTGAACAGACAAACAACTGCCCAGTCCCGCCGACGCTTGCGGTAAGCGCGGCTTGCACAATCAACGTCACCTTCACGCCGACGGCGGGCGGGACGGTCACCGGCACGCTGACAATGAC
>QHZO01000048.1:14507-26351 GCA_003224695.1 Acidobacteriota bacterium | reverse complement strand
GGACGACGCGGTCCACGCCTTGAAGGATGGCGCGCTCGATTTCATCCAAAAACCTTTCGAAGTTCCTCACTTATTGATGCTGGTGGAACGGGCGCTCAAGGAACAGGAGTTAAAGCGCGCCCATACGCTCTGGCGAGATGAGATGGAGGGCTCTTACGGTCTGCCGGCGATGGTCGGCGAAGACGCCTCCCTCAAAGCCGTCGAGCAAACCATTCAACGCGTCGCCCCGACGGAGGCCACGGTGTTGCTGGAGGGCGAGAGCGGGACAGGCAAAGAACTCTTCGCGCATGCCATCCACATCCTAAGCCCGCGCCGCGACCGCCCCTTCGTCACCGTCAATTGTGCGGCCCTGCCGGAAACGCTGATTGAAAACGAATTGTTTGGGCACGAAAAGGGGGCCTTCACCGGCGCCGGCGCGCGCAAGGCGGGCAAGGTCGAGTTCGCAAATCATGGCACGCTATTTCTCGATGAGATTGGCGAACTGCCACTGCCCACGCAGGCGAAACTCCTCCGGCTGATCGAAGAAAAGGCGTTCGAGCGGCTCGGCGGCACACAAACCATTTCCGTGGATGCGCGCATCGTCGCGGCCACGAATGTGCGCTTGCGCGAAGCCGTCGAGCGCGGGAGCTTCCGCTCCGACCTCTTTTTCCGCCTCGCGGCTTTTCCGGTGAATATTCCCCCTCTGCGCGAGCGCGGGGAGGACGTCTGGCGCTTGGCTGACTATTTTCTCCGAAAGCTGGCCCGGCAATTCCACAAGCCGAACCTCGAATTCTCGCCGGAAGCGCGCGGGCGGATGCTCTCGTACCCCTGGCCGGGAAACGTGCGAGAACTTTCGAACGCCATCGAGCGTGCCGTCATCTTGGCGGAGAATTCCGCACTCGGCCCGGCGGACTTGGCGCTGGGCTTTGCCGGCTCGCCCCTGCCTGCCGGCGTCCGAGAGTCGCTCGACATTTCCGGCACTCTGGCAGAAGCCACCGCGCGCGCCGTGAAAAATCTCGAGAGCGCGAAAATCCCTCAGGCGCTTAAAGAGGCAAAAGGTGACTTGGGCCTCGCTGCCCAGAAGCTCGGCATCTCCGTTAAAAATCTGAACGAAAAGCTGAGCGAGCTGGGTATCGTTTCTTCAAGAATCGCTCACGGGGAGTCCTGAGTGGTGGGCTACAGAGCCGGCGCTGGGAGGGGTTTTCGCGCTCGGAGCATACCCTCGACGACTTTCTCAAGTTTTGCCCCATCCAGCCGCAAGTCCGGCGGCGCACTTCCCAATTGGTGCATCCAGTAAGCAGGCTTGGGCGGCTTATTGTCCCAGCGCGTGCCCGGCGCGAAGACCATATAGACATCCCAGCCCTCACTTCCGCGAGGAAGCCCGAGCACGCCTGAGAAGAGCTTCGCCGCCCGCGTCTGGGGGTCGTAGTACTGGCGAACGCGGGGGTCGGCGATCCTTGAACTTTCCCGCTTTGCCGCCGCCTCATAACCGCCCGTCGGAAGCACCGGAACCCATACCACGAAGCCCTCGAGGTATGGGTCGGATATCTTTGCCATGACGTAGTTTTCGACTTCGGAAGCCCCCCGAAGGCAGATGCCTCAGGTCGGGTCGAGCAACAGCAGCAGGCGCATCTTCGCCGCATCGGAGTTGAAGGCTGCGCGCAGCGGCTCGAGGCCATCCGGCAAAGACTGGACGGGAACCTCGCGGCCGGAGGGACTGCATGCTGCAAGAAAGGCAAAGGCAGCCGCGGCGAAAAGACGCGCGAGCCACCGCCTGCGTACGCTGAAGACGACACGCCGTCGCCGGTTCATAGCTTTTCCCCGGTGTGGAGCGCCGCAACCCCGCCCGAAAAGTTTCGATACCGGACGCTGACAAACCCCGCCTTCCGCATCCGCGCGGCGAGCGCGTCCTGGTCTGGAAACTTCACCACGGATTCGGCGAGATACCGGTAGGCGTCCGGATTTCCGGAGATCCACCCGCCGATCCGAGGGAGCATTTTTCGGAAATAGAATCTAAATAACGGCCCGAAAACCGGCGAGCGCACGCGCGAAAACTCCAGGATCGCGATCGTGCCGCCGGGTTTCAAGACTCGCCGCATCTCTTCGAGACCGGCGGCGTAATTGGCCAAGTTGCGGAAGCCGAAAGCGGCGGCGATGAGATCCACCGAGCTATCCGCCCAAGGCAAGGCCAGCGCGTCTGCGCCCACGAAGTGAACGGCCGGCCTCTTCCCCTTATGCTTTGCCCGCGCCAGCATGGGCAGACAAAAATCCGCACCGATCACGGTTCCGGCGGAAAAGCGTGATAAAGCCAGCGCCAAGTCGCCGGTGCCGCAACATATATCGAGGCCCACCGAGCCTGGCCGGCGAAGCACCTCGCCGAGGGCTCGCGCCGTGGCTCGCCGCCAAAGGACGTCGAGCCCGAGCGACAGGAAATGATTGAGGAAGTCGTAGCGCGGAGTGATCTCGGCGAACATAGCCCGCACCGCGCGCGCAGTTGAGTTCTCTCCTTCCTCTCGGCCGACTTTGGTCCCGGAAGCAATCATCCTTGCCACGCCGAGCTTGGCCCTCCGCGCCTTTGCTTCTTTGCGACTTTGCGTGAAACACGAACGCTAACTCAAGAGAGCTGTTTCTCGCCAAGGCGCAAAGAAGCTAAGGCGCAAAGCCGGTTTGCACGTCGCGGAACGCCTCCGCCGCAAGCTTCATCGGAACGTTGTCCATGATTCGCACTTTTCCCACGCGCTCCGGAATCACCCAGTGGATTCGGCCTCCGACGGACTTTTTATCTTGCGGCAGCAGTGCGACAATCCGTCGCGCGCTCAGGTCGGCGATGGTTGGCAGAGGCCCGACGCGGCGAACCAGCTCGGCCATGCGCGCTTCTTCAGATTTCGCCAAGACTCCCAGCCGGTTCGCCAGGCGCAAGACCGCGAGCAAGCCCCACCCCACGGCCTCACCGTGCGTGAATCGTCGATAATCCGTCGCCTCTTCCAGAGCGTGCCCGAAAGTGTGGCCGAGGTTTAACACCCAACGCAGTCGAGCTTCCTTTTCGTCCCTCTTCACGACCTCCACCTTAACGCGCGCCGCAGCCACGAGGATTGGTCCAAGCGACGCCGCGTTCTTCGCCGTCAAGGACTCGATTTGATCTTCGAGAATCTGCAACAAGTGCCCGCCCGCGAGAAAGGCATGCTTGACGACTTCATAGAGACCTGAACGGAACGCCCGGGGGCGGAGTGACGTGAGCACGATGGGATCCGACACGACCAAGCGCGGGGGGTAAAACGTCCCGACAAGGTTCTTCATCGCTCCCACATTCACGCCCGTTTTACCGCCGATGGCGCTGTCCACTTGCGCCACGACCGTGGTCGGCGCCTGCGCCAGGTCTATTCCGCGCATGTAGGTCGAAGCGAGGAAACCGCCCAGGTCTCCGACCACGCCGCCGCCGAACGCTACCAGCAACGACCTCCGGTCCGCGTGCGCGGCGAGCAGAAGCTCCGCCATCCGCCCGACCACAGCCAGCGATTTCGATTGCTCGCCGGAGGGAACGAAGAGCGCTCGAGCGTTCTTCAGCCCCGCATCCTTTCGAAACGCCGTGCCCCAGCGCCGCCACAGCGGCCGCTCGGTGAGAATAAATATGGATGAATAACCGCGCGCGCCCAGGCGCCCGAGCCGCTGCCACGCACGCCGCCCCACCACCACGTCATAGTCTCCGTATCGGGATTTCACATGAAAACTTCGCAAGGAGCTCCCCGACGGTCCCTGAGGCAATCCATCTCAGAATCACCGACCCGCAATCACCAATAGCATACAGCCTGGACGCGAGCAACATCTCAGAAGCCTCCGGAGCGATGTCGAATCAAGGCCGGTCTCACGCCAAGGCGCGAAGGCCCGAAGGATAACGACGCAAATTCATGGTTGAGCCAGCGCGCTTTGCGGCTTTGCCTCTTGGCGTCTTTGCGTGAAACGATCTCCGGGTTGCGCCCTGCTTAGGTGGCGAGTAGAATTTCTTTCGCATGCGAAAAGTGAAAGACGGCTCCGTGGACTTTGTGGTGGTTGGCAGCGGCATCGCCGGCATCCGCGCCGCCATCGAGCTGGCTCGTCACGGCACCGTGTTAGTGCTCACCAAGGGCGACGTCTTCGAGTCAAGCACCGAGCACGCGCAAGGCGGCATCGCCGTGGCGCTCGCCGAAGACGATGAAGTCCACTTGCATTTCGACGACACGCTGCGCGCCGGCGACGGGCTGTGCCGCGAGGAAGCCGTTCGAATCCTCGTCGAGGAAGGGCCCAAAGCCATCCACGAGCTCATCGAGTGGGGGATGCGCTTCGACAAGAACGGAGGCAAACTGGCCTTCACGCGCGAGGGGGCGCACTCGCGCTCGAGGGTGCTCCACTCGCAGGGCGATTCGACCGGCGCCGGCATTCTGCGCGCTCTGGTGGCCAAAGCCAAGACGCTTCGCGCCATTGAGATTCGCCCTTATTCCCACGCCCTAGACCTCCTCGCCGATGCCGGAGGCATCGCGGGCGTCAGCTATCTCGACGAGAAGGCTCAATCGCTCGCGGAGGTTCGCGCGAGCGCGGTCTTGCTCGCCACCGGCGGGCTGGGTCAGGTTTACAGCGAAACCACCAACCCTCCCGTGGCTTGTGGCGATGGCGTGGGTATGGCATATCGCGCGGGCGCGACCCTTTCCGATATGGAGTTCATCCAGTTCCACCCCACGGCGCTCTTTGTGACGAACGCCCCGCGGTTTCTGCTTTCGGAAGCCCTGCGCGGCGAGGGCGGCGTGCTCAGAAACATCGAGTACGATCGCTTCATGCCTCGCTATCACGAGGCCGCCGAGCTCGCGCCGCGCGATGTGGTTTCTCGCGCGCTGGTGATGGAAATGCACCGCTGCCGGAGCGAGTTCAATTACCTCGACCTGACCGGCCTCGACGCCGAGCGCCTCCAGAAGCGCTTTCCGAAAATTTATTCCACATGCCTCGCCTATAACTTGGACATTACCTCTGACCTGATTCCCGTGCGGCCCGCCGCGCACTACGCGATGGGCGGCGTGGCCACAGACCTGGACGGCGCAGCGACGCTCGGGCGGCTCTACGCCGCGGGGGAGGCGGCGGCGACGGGCGTCCACGGCGCGAACCGACTGGCGAGTAATTCCCTTCTCGAAGGACTGGTTTATGGCGCCCGCGCGGCCGCAGCCATGGTGAA
Source organism: Acidobacteriota bacterium (assembly GCA_003224695.1). Taxonomy (GTDB): domain Bacteria; phylum Acidobacteriota; class Terriglobia; order UBA7540; family UBA7540; genus Gp13-AA74. Next base: position 21,175 of record QHZO01000048.1, on the reverse strand, counting down.
GAAACAGCGCTTCGCCGGCTCGCTTCCCCGCCCGCCCGCAGCCACAGCTTCCCATACCGCTGCGAACCCCGGCTCAGGTCAACCAACTCAAGCGGGCTCTGCCCCTCAAGACCCCGCACGGGATGCCGCCCATCTTCGAGCGGTGATGTGGGAAAAGGTCGGAATCATTCGCGAAGGGAAAATGCTTTGCGAAGCCATTGAGCAAATTGAGGCCATCGAGCTTTCCCCACCCAAGAGCCCCGGAAGGCCTTACTACGAGTTCCGCAACATCCTGGAAGTGGCGCGCGCCATCGCGCGCTCGGCTGCGGCGCGAAAGGAAAGCCGAGGCGCGCACTACCGGTCGGATTTCCCCTTGAAGGACGAAAGCCACCCCGCCCGGCATTCCTATATCGCCCGCAACACACCAGTTCTATTTGCGTGACCAATTCGCGAAGGAGGCTTTCATCGCTCCGCGGCGCTCGTCGCCCCGACGCCCTGCCCCTGGGACCCATTCGCTCGCTCCATTACTTCTTACCGGTGATCGAAGAACTGCTCCACACCTCGTTGCGTTACGGCCAGACCTCCCTTGCCTATCTGCGTCGCCAAGTCACCCTGCGTCCACCGGCCGGCAGAATACCCTCAACCGGCTGACGTTCAACCTCACCCGGGAAACCGGCCTCTGTTCAAATTTCTTCACTTTTACATGCGCGCCGACAATTGCGGACAACAACTCCAAACTGCAGGCTCCTAAGCCTATCCAAAGAGTGCATTGAATTCTTGCTCTTTGAGACCGAAAAGTTGCTCCGCCTTTTCCCTTATTTTCTTCCCCCTGGTTTGGAGCATTGAATCGAAATTTCCAGGCTGGATATCCGCCAATGTCAATAGTCGCTCCTCGAGGTCTTTGTCAGAGTACGGCGGCACGTTCTTACCTGGGTTTTTAAACCATTCATGAGGGGGTTTGGCGAGCTTGTTCAGATTATCGACTCCGCGCAGGAAATGGAAATTTGCGTAATGGTTCACCAATTCGTCTGAATAGCCTGCCTTCTCAAGCTGGGATTTGGGAAAGATGTGATCTCTCTGCAAATCGTCTGGGTTCTGGTTCTTGTCGATCGTGATTCCCCCATGTGCAATGTTCAATGCAAGGTCAAGATGCCGTTTAAGCAATTCATCCAACGACGTAATCCCGTAATTAGCTTTGACCAGGGCAACGAGGTCATTGAGCGGGAAAAACATGGATGCGGCGACTTTGTTTTTCGCAAATGCCCCCATGCGCGCCTCTGCCCCACTAAAGACTCCACTCATAATTGACAAGTAGATTCCTATGACGATCTTCCGTCTGTCGTCGCCCGACAAATTGTTCTGTTTGGAAAGAAAAAGAACGAACGGCAAAAGGGCATTGTGCCCACCTCGAAAAAATCTTTCTGAATGGATTCTGCAATCATCTACAAGTATGCAACCTAACAGTTGCCATCCCTTTTTGATCTCGGGCATGGAAGCTGGCAGCCCTTTACCCAGTTCTTCGACTTGCTTCCGGTCGCTAACAAGTAGGTTGAATCTGGTTTCGGCGCCCTTTGCAAGCAGAAGGCTTTTCAGGATATCGTCTCTCGTAAACTCGAAAGGTCGGTTTTCATTTATGTCCCTTACCAGTGTTTGAAGTTCCGGTTGAATGTCGTTCCACGTCAGATCAAGGAGGCTCATGAATAAATCCGACTTCAGAAGCACCAATCCACCGGAGTTCGCTCGGACGAATATCTCCAGAATCACCGTTATAACGTGCAGGCCCTTGGAGTTCCCAAGGATGGTCGCGCACCTTATATAAATGTCGGCGATTCGTTCCGATTCGTGTTCGTCCAACTGTAGATCTATAGCCTTTTTCTGAGCAGCTTTAGCGGCATGGACGGGGTTAATTGTGATCAATTCCTGGACTGGCACAAAGTGCCGTCGAGGGCCGCTGTTGTTAGAGCTGAGGGTGGCCGCGTCGGACCCCGAAAGGAACTTACAGTCGTAGTATTCATTTCCGGGATCTTTGCCGTCCCGACTTCCACTGACAACGTCGATGTAAAGCCGTTTGTGATTGTATGTTCCCTTGAAAGCGGCAAAGAGGCTGGTAAGTCTCTGCTGGCCATCGAGGACCAAATACTTGTTTGGGTTGTCAGTTGATGTGTCCTCGTAGTTAAAGATCGGTGGGACCTCTGCGTCAATGTCGCGGGGTAATCTTCGGAAGCGCTGAATCGTCGAGGTCTTCCACAACATTACCGCGCCGATAGGAAAATCGCGGAGTAAGCTGTCAACCAGCCGATAGATCCTGTCCTCCTTCCATACAAAGGGCCTTTGCATTGCTGGAAGGACGATTTCATTTCGTTCGACCTGCGACAAGAGTCCACGGAGCGTCGGGTCTAGCACCTGTGCCTCCTAAGTCGTATTTCCATTTTGCTGCGAAGTAAACCCCCGCACTCTGCAGTGACGTCATCACGGAGGGCCTTGGGCTCAACAACGTGAGCCTCTGCGCCGACTTTAAGCTTCAAAATTAAATAATCACTCATTCCACGGACGATGGGCCTGCGTGGAAAATGCGTGTTCATCTGCGGTAGATTACGCCTGTGCCGTAGCGGTCTGCAAGAAGCTTCTTGAGCGAACGCAATCCCATTGCGTATTTGGTCCCCGAGGGAGAAAAATGTGACCACCCGACACTGCCATCCGGCTGAGGCGCGAGTGCAACAGCGTGCTCAGGGAGGCCATCGGCGCCACGCCCGTCCCACTGAGCGACGCCGACTGAGAGCTGGACGATGCGTTATCACTGATCGTCAACGTCGCGGTCTCCGAGCCGTCTCTCGTCGGTTTGAAAGTCACGTTAATCGTACAGCCGGCGCTTGCAGCGAGGGTGTTTGGAGAAACCGGGCAGTTGTCGGTTTCCGCGAAGTCGCCGCCGTTCGTCCCGCTGAAGGCAAGGCTTGATATGGTCAACGGACCTGGGCCGTTGTTAGTCAGAGCTATTGCCTGCGGATTGCTCGTCGTCCCGGCGTTAGTTGTCGGAAAGCTCAAGCTGACCGGGTTCAGTGTCACCGTTGGTGGAACCCCAACCCCGCTTAGGTTCACAGTTTGCGGGCTGTTTGCCGCGTCGTCGGTGATCGTCACTCCTCCGGCCCGGGTCCCTCCGGAAGTAGGTGTAAAAGTCACGCTGACTGTGCAAACGGCACCTTGAGAAAGGCTCATCCCACAGTTGTTGGTCTCAGCGAAATCGCCTGCGACCGCAACATTAGAAATTGCAAGCGGCCCCACCCCGTTATTTGCCACCGTGAAGCTCTGTGCTGCGCTCGTCGTTCCGACTGGCTGGCTGCTAAAGCTCAGACTGGAGTTTGAAAGGTTCGCGGTCGGGTTGACCCCTGTGCCCGCTAGCGGCACAGACTGCGAACCTGCTGGAGCGTCGTCCGAAATCGTGACGACACCCGATTTGACTCCCGTCGCCGCGGGAGAAAATAAGACATTAATGGCGCACGTCCCTCCCGCCGCCAAATTCGAAGGGGAAATTGAGCAATTGTTTGTCTCGCTGAAGTCGCTACTGTCGGTTCCGGTCACGCTTATCCTGGAGATGGTCAGCGCGTTTGGAAGGTTGTTGGTTAGGGTGATAGTCTGAGCCGCGCTCGTAGTGCCTGCCGTTTGGTCGCCAAAGTTGACGGACGTGGGAGAAAGTTGAACCGGTGGGGCCTGCAATAATACGCCGAGACCGGAAGCAAGATCCATCCGGCCATCGCCATTGAAGTCGGCGCCGGCGGTCATCAAGAGGATCACGGACCCATAGTTATAATCGGTGGGGCTTTGGAACGTGCCGTCGCCATTGCCTTAAAGGACCGAGAGCAAGTTGCTGTCTTGGCCATTGGTCAATGCAAGGTCGAGAAGTCCGTCGCCGTTCAGATCCATGGGAAGAACGCCAGTTACCGGCCCGCTGGCCGTATAAGTTGAGGGGTTCTGAAACGTCCCATCGCCGTTCCCCAACATAACTGAGAGCGAGCCCTCAAGCGTATGAGACGGAGGAACACTGTAGTAGCCCACGGCGAGATCCAGCTTGCCGTCCCCGTTGAAGTCTGCTGTTGCAACGGAGCTTGAGTAAGTATTCGGGGGCGGCGCATAGGTCTTCGGGGGTTGAAACGTCCCATTTCCGTTGCCGAGCAGGATCGCAAGTTGACTGGAGCCCGCGATAAGACTTCCAGCTGCCGCGACGTCCAGCTTCCCGCCCCCGTTATAATCTCCCACCGCGACCGAGTACCCACCGCCGATGATTTGCGGAGGTTGAAACGTCCCATCGACATTACCGAGGAGGATTTCAAGCGAGGCGCTTGCGGCGATTATGTCCAGTTTGCCGTCCCCGTTGAAATCTCCGGTTGCAAGGCCGCACGTAATGCCAGAAGCTAGGCCTAGGTAATAGGTCGCGAGGGCTTGCAACGTGCCGTTGCCCTTTCCAAGGAATATCGAGACGTTGCCAGAACCATCGCAAGCTGCAAGGTCCGGTAGACCGTCCCCGTTAAAGTCTCCGTTGACAAGGGCCACCGGGTCTGAGGCCATGGAATATGAACCCGAAAACTGGAACGTTCCATCACCATTCCCCAGCAAGATGCCTACCGCATCCAAATTCTCCTCCGCCAGCGCGACGTCAAGGTTCCCATCACCGTTGAAATCTCCCACCGCCGCCCAAGGCGAGGTGGTGGAGTTGGGAAGATCGAACGGGACTGCATCGAATACGACTCCCGGTACTGCAAATGTGACGGTGAAAAACGCAGGGTTCGATCGCCCGGCGCCTGGGTTGTTTACGGTGACGGAAGCTGTGCCGGCGGTCGCGATGTTCGCGTCGGGGACGGTGGCGGTCAGTTGGGCGGTGCTGACGAAGGTTGTGGTGAGCGGCATGCCGTTCCAGTTGACGGTGGCGCCGGAGACGAAGCCCGTGCCATTGACGGTGAGCGTGAAGTCCGGCCCACCCGGAGCCACTGCCGAGGGCACCAGCGGCTGATTGACGAACGGGACGGGATTGGATTGGCCGAATGCAGAAAGAGCAGCGAAGGACAGCAGCAGGCAGATGGACGCCGCCTGCGCGAGCCGCATGGCCAGCCCTGTCCTAACGGAATTCAACTGAGATTGGTCTGTGTCAGCACCTCCGCACACGCGTACATGCCAAGGAATTGGAATGAGGAGACCCTTCGTCCGCCGCGGCGAACTCAGGGTGACAGCCTGCCTGAAATTGGTTCGCCACCCTTCCCCACACCATAGCCCTCTCCCTGACAGGGGCGGGGAGTTCGACACGCACCGGGGGCGGTCGCGCCTGGGGCGTCAGGCGGCCAAGCAATTTCCGCGCAATCCGGGCATAATGGCCCCTGACGGCGCGCTCGTCTTCACCGCCCACCATGATGCAAGCGCGCTTTGCCGGCTGGTAGGACTGCCCAATCCCTCCTTGAGTCGGCCTGGCGGGCAAGGGGTGGGCAGCGGACACGGCAATCAGAACACTTGTGATTTCTCTCATTGTTCCAACTTATAACGAGCGGCAAAACATCGCGGCGTTGGTCGAGCGCGCCGGCAAAGCCCTGGCGCTCACCAGCCAGCCCTTCGAGCTGATCATCGTTGACGACGCGAGCCCCGACGGAACCGCGGAGGATGTCCGGCGCCTGGCGGCCGAGCGGCCTTGGCTGAAGCTCCTGGTGCGCGAAGGCGAGCGCGACCTTTCGACCGCCGTGATGGCGGGCTGGCGCGAGGCTCGGGGCGATGTCCTCGGCTGCATGGACGGCGACTTGCAACAGCCGCCCGAGCTTCTGCCGCAGCTTTACGCGAGGCTCGAATCGAGCGGCGCGGACATCGCTGTCGGCAGCCGCAACGTGCGCGGCGGCGGCGTCAGCCACTGGAGCCTGCTCCGCCGCTTCATCTCCTGGACGGCCACGCTGATGGCGACGTTCATTCTCCCCGGCACGCTCGGCGAGGTGCGCGACCCGATGTCCGGCTACTTTTTGCTGCGCCGCCGGGTGATTGACGGGGCGGCGCTCAATCCTGTGGGCTACAAAATTCTGCTCGAAGTCCTGGCGCGAGGCGATTACCGGCGCGTGGATGAAGTGCCATTCATCTTCGACGAGCGCGCGCTCGGCGAAAGCAAGCTGGGCGGCGGCATCATGCTGAAGTACTTGGCGCACCTCGTGCGCATCTCGATTGAAACGCGTGAGGCCGTGCGCATCGTCAAGTACGCCGCGGTCGGCCTGACGGGCGCCTTCGTCTACTATGTCGCCCTGCTTTGGCTGTACGCCACGCGACACTGGCCGCTCCCGGCAGCGGCGCTCGTGGGCGTGGCGCTCGCCATCTTCAACAACTTCGTCTGGAACGAAGTCGTCACGTTTCCAGAGGCGCGGAGGCTCGACCCAAGCACGCGGGCGCTCTTCCGCCGAATGCTGGCGTTCGCGGGGTTCTCGGCCGCCGGCGCAGTGCTGAGCCTGGCCTTGATCGCGGTGTTGGTCGGAGCGCTCGAATGGCCGACTACGCCCGGCGTGCTCGCGGGGATACTCGCGGCGGGGCTGTGGAACTTCACCACCAACTCGAACCTCACTTGGCGCGCTTGGTGGAATCGGAAGATCCTCTCGCGCGCCGCGCAGCCTGGCGGGGCGGATTTCAATCCCGCCCTTGCAGCGCACGATCTGCCGCCCGGGAAACGGCTTGTCCTC
>QHZO01000048.1:0-14469 GCA_003224695.1 Acidobacteriota bacterium | reverse complement strand
TGTCCTCTGCAACCTGTGTGGCTCGCAGCGGTTCGCTGTTCTCTATCGCGGCCGTTCAACGCGCGCGCCGGACCTCGACCCGAATTCCATGCGCTGCACGAGCCTGGAGCACGGCGGGTTCACGAACATCGTTCAGTGCTCCGACTGCGGCCTGATTTATCAGAACCCTTGCGACGACGACGCGACGCTCGCCAAGCTCTACGCCGGCGTGGACGACCCCGTTTACGAGCGCGAAAGCGGCGGGCGCGTCCGCACCTTCGGCCGCCTGGTCGAGCGCCTGGGCCGCTATGCTCAGCCGGGTCGCCTCGTTGACGTCGGCTGCTATACGGGCATCTTTCTCGAGCAAGCGCGCCGCGCCGGGTGGGACGTTGTGGGCGTTGAGCCAAGCGCCTGGGCCGCAAAGCTCGCTCGCGAAAAAGGCTTCACGGTTTTTGAGGGCGCTTTTCGGGACGCGCACGAGCTACCCGCGCCCTTCGACGCCGTCACCATCTGGGACGTCATCGAGCACCTGCCCGACCCGCTCGCCGACCTCAAGCACGCGCACTCGATCTCGAAACCCGGCGCCGTGCTGGCCTTGAGCACCATGGACACCGCGAGCCTGTTCGCGCGCCTCGCCGGGCGGCACTGGCCGTGGTACATGCGCATGCACCTCGTCTATTTCACGCGCGAATCCATGCGGCGCATCGTTTCGCTGCGCTACTTCCTCGAGAAAGCGTCGTCGCTCCTACCCGTGCCGCTTTGCAGGATCGGCCGGAAACTGGCGGCGCCCTTCGGCAACGTCTATTCCGTCATCCAACTCGGCGACATCATGAACGTCTTCGCTCGAAGGCCCCTGTAGCGCAACTTCCGGCCTCTGAAGGTGCGGCTTTTCCATCAGAATATCGAAAAACCGGAGGACTTGAAAGGCGAACGGCGCTCTAGCAGGCTGATGAAAAACTCGGAAATGTCGCGCTGAGCAAAGCGAAGCACCCCTGCATTCGTTTGAAAATAAATGCTGAGGTCCTACGCTACGCTCAGGACGACAGGTGGGAAAGCACTTTTTCATCAGCCTGCTAGAAGCTCCTCGCAATTGGCTCGTGGTACAATCCAGACGGCGTACCCATGGATAAGATCTTCGAATGCGAGGTCAGGCAGTGGAAACCCGACCCCAGCACCGGTAAGGGGGCGCCGCTGTGGGTCGTGATGCCGGTCGATAAAGCGATTCAACTTGCCGATGTCACGATCCGCTGCATGAAGTGCCACGGGCCCATACGGCTCCACAGAGCGGGGCCGCTCGGAGTCCCCCGCGCCCACGCCGAACACCTTAGGCGCCACCCAGGGTGCCCCCTGGGCGACTGCTTCGATGGCACGTTTCGGACTTCGCCGACCCCGATCGGTTCCTAGCTTCACAACAAGGGTGCCCCCGCTCGGCCATCAGCTCTGCTTGCCGCGTCCACCGTGCCTTTGGTACATTGGCCGCGGACTTCTTGCATGGGTGAAATTTCCCCGGCCGATACAGGAGCGCAGAGCGAGCGCCAAGCCGTCGGTGGGGGCACAGCATGGTGTGCCCCTACGTCGCTTTCGCTCGCACGAGCCGACATCCTGCCCATCGGCGTAATCTGCGGATGTGTCGTCGCGATGTTTTGGCGAATCGTGTTCACCTCCGACATGCTTTTCTTCCGCGACATTTTCAATTACAGCTATCCGCTCGCTCGGTTCATTCACGACCTGGTGCGCCAAGGCCAGCTTCCCTACTGGAACCCGTATTACAACTGGGGCCAGCACGTGCTCTCCGACCCGAACGCGATGTTCTTCTACCCCTCGACGCTCTTCATCGTGCTGCTGCCGGTGAAATTCGCCTTCGCGATGCACTTCGTAATTCATTTTGCCTGGGCGGGCGTGGGGACGTACGTGCTGGCGAGGCGCTGGGGCCAGCGGCGCGATGCCGCCCTTTTCGCGGCATTATTTTTTGCGCTCAGCGGGCCGCTGCTTTCTACAGGCAATTTTTACAACCACGCCGCGGCCGCGGCCTGGATGCCCTGGGTGTTGGTGGCGGCTGACCGCGTTCTAATCCACCGCGCGGTGCGCGCATGGGTGATTCTCGCCCTTGTCGTCTCCGTGCAATTCCTGGCCGCAGAACCCGTGACCTGGATGGCCAGCCTCGTGCTCGCCGCCGCCTATCTCGTCGTAGGGGCGCAAGGCCTTGCGCCCCTACTTGGCAACGCGCGACTGCTCACGCGGCAGGCGGTCCGGCTCCTTGCGGGTTTCGCGCTCGCAGTGATGGCGGCCCTGGCGCTTGCCGCGGTGCAACTTTTCCCCGCTTTGGAACTCTTGCACCACACCCGCCGCTCGCTCGGCATCTCGCTCGAAGAAGCGACGTTCTGGTCGCTTCACCCCTTGCAGCTCATCGAATTCATCGTGCCGGACTTTTTCGGCTCGCCCTTCCCTCCCTTGACCAAATGGAAGGAAGTGCTGAATGGCATCAACGACCCCTACCTTGTATCCCTATACTCGGGATTCATTCCGCTCTTTTTGGCGCTGGCAGGCTGGCGATTTTCGCGCGACCGGCGATCCTGGTTTACGCTCGGCGGATTCAGCATACTTTTGTTATTCGCCTTCGGCCGCTTCACGCCGGTTTTTGCGTGGTTCTTCAAAATCCTTCCCGTCATGCGCCTGGTGCGCTACCCGGTGAAACTGGTGGTGCCGGCGACGCTGCTCGCGGCGATTTCCGCCGGCTGGGGATATGAAGCGCTACGCCGGCCTCTCGAGGGCTTTCGGGCCCGGCGGAAAGTCCTGGTGTGGGGGGGTGCGGCTCTGGCCGCCGCGCTCGGGGCGCTCTGGGCAGCCTGCTTTCTCGCGCCGGATGCCGTCCGCGCGGCCGGAGCGCAGCTCCTCGAGAGTGCGCGAGCCAGCGAGGCGTATGCCGAGCGCGCAGCCTACCGGCTGAGTCCGAAGGACCTGACCGCCGGCGGCGAATACTTCCTTCAAAACCTTCGGCTTCACCTTCCCGGATTGCTCGGGCTTGCGCTCGGCGCGCTCCTTTGGCTGAAGGGCTTGAACACTGAAACCAAGTGGGCTGGCGCGGCCGCGCGGGCCGTAGGCGCTGGCGGATGCGCGCTCGTCGCCCTCGTCAACTATGGAGCCAATCCCACCGTGCCGCGAGAGTTCTACGATACCGCCCCGCCGGCGCTTCGATATTTCGCTCCGTCGTCCGAGCCTTACCGAGCCTGCTTCTTGTTTTACCTCGCCGAGACCTCGGGCGGACCCTCCCGCGGTTCGCCGGCTCGGCCGACGATGGAAGTCCCGGTGGTACCCGGCTTTCCCGCGGCCGCCCTGCCAAACTTTTTCGAAAGGGTCATCTTGCGAAAAGGGACGATGCTCAATGGAATCGAGACCGCGACGCCGGATGAATTCGACGCCGCGTTTCCGCTGCAGTACTACGAATTCTGGCGTTTCGCGCGCCTGGCTGGAATGCGCGACGCGGCTCGGCACGACTGCTTGCTCGGCCGCGCGAACGTCCGCTATCTGATCACCTTCCGGCCCCGCGAGAGCCCGGCGGCCCGTGAAGTCGCAAAGGTGATTAATCCGCCGCCTGTCCCGTCCTACCTTTACGAGGACCTCTGCGCCATGCCACGGGCGTTCGCCGCCCGATCAGCTCTCTATTCAAATGATCCGCTCTTCACGCTCGGGCGCCTCTCCGACCCCGCCTTCCCTGCGCTCGACCAGGTGATCCTCGCGGCGCCACCGCCGGCGGCGGTGGGGACCGGTACAAGCCCCGCGCCCACCGATTCGCCCCGCGCGGAAGTGAGGGCGGGGACAAGCCCCGCCCCTACGCCAGGGGGCAAGGTTGAAATAATCGAGAACACGCCCAGCCGGGTCACTTTGCGCGCAACACTCGAAGCTCCCGGCACCGTCGTGCTGCTCGACCGCTTCGATCCGAACTGGCACGCGACCCTCGACGGACGCGAAGCCACGGTCATGCGCGCGGACCACATGTTCCGCGCGGTTGAAGCGCCCGCAGACACCCACGAAATCCAATTCGTTTATCGCGAAAAGTGGCTGGGAACGGGGCTGGCAGTAACGCTGGCGACGGCATTAGCGCTGGCGTTTCTTGCGGCTAAATGAGGTGGTAGGGCCGGGCCTTGCGCCCGCCCTGGACGGGGCACCCACAAGGGGTGCCCCTACATTTACTGAGCCAGTTTGCCGATCATCGCGAACATGGGCATATACATCGAAATCACGATGCCGCCCACCACGACGCCGAGGAACATAATAATCATCGGCTCCATGGCGGAGAGCAAATCGCCGACGGCGGAGTCCACTTCGTCCTCGTAGAAGTCGGCGACTTTCTGGAGCATGGAGTCGAGCGCGCCGGTTTGCTCGCCCACGCCGATCATCTGCACGACCATATTGGGGAAAACGCCCGTCTCGCGCAGCGGGTCCACAATCGTGCGTCCGGTTTCAATGGCTTTGCGGACGCTCAAGATGGCCTTCTCGACGACCGCGTTGCCGGAGGTGCGCGCGGTAATGTCCATGGCTTCGAGCATGGGGACGCCGCTGGTGATCAGCGTTCCAAGCGTCCGCGTGAAGCGCGCCACGGCGATTTTCCTCATCAAGTTTCCGAGCACGGGCAGCTTCAGGATAAGGGTGTCTACGGTCATACGGCCGCCCGGGAACCACCATGACGGGAGCTGCGTATCCAGCGGCACTACTTAAGTGCACGACAATAACCGTGGGCAGAGGCAGGGCAACATCCATTTGTTTGAACATCGTGGTGAACATGGGAACGACTTTCCAGAGCAGGATGAAGACCACGCCGCCGGCGATGACCAGAACGGCCACGGGATAGATCAAGGCGGACTTGACGGCGCGGGCCAGCTTGACGGCTTTTTCGATATGCGCGGAAAGGCGCTGGAGAATGGTGTCCAGAATACCGCCGGTCTCACCCGCCTCGATCATGTTGCAGTAGAGGTCATCAAAGGTCTTCGGAAACTGCCGGAGGGCGTTGGCCAGGCTCGAGCCGCCTTCGACCGACAGCCGAACTCCGGCCAGGACCCGGGCGAAGCCTTTGTTTTCCTGTTGGGTGGCCAGGATTTCCAAGCATTGAACCAGCGGCAGGCCGGCATCAATCATGACCGAGAACTGGCGCGTGAAGATGGCGAGCTCCTTGGGTGAAATCTTGCCGCCCACTTTGGGCTTGGGAATGGCGATTTCGCGCCCCTTTTCGACGATGCGCGTGGCCGATATCTGCTCGCGCCGGAGCATGACTTCAAGCGCCTCGCGACTCTGCGCATTGCGCACGCCGTTCACTGTCTGACCCGACCGGGAAGTACCGTGGAATTCGTATTGTGGCATGGGTATTGGTCCTCTCTTAAGCTCGCCCGGCCTCGGCCGGGAGGGCGGAAATCCTAGCGCTTCGCGGGAGTGTAGGCTGCCGCGGGCCTTTGAGCGGAAGGCGCCGGGGCGCCGCGCTTGATCATGTCCTGGAGCTCATCCGCGTTGCTCGACCGCGCCAACGCGGTCTCCAGGTTAATCTGCTTGGCCTGAAAGAGCGCGAAAAGCGACTGGTTGAACGTCTGCATGCCGTACTTGTCCTGTCCCGCTTGCATGGAAGAATAGATCTGGTGAATCTTGTCCTCCCGAATCAGGTTCCGGATGGCGGGGTTCGGGATCAGGATTTCCATCGCCATGGCCCGGCCTTTTCCGTCCACGCGCGGCAGAAGGGACTGGCACAGAACGCCTTCGAGCACCAGCGAAAGCTGGGCGCGAATCTGCGATTGCTGGTGCGCCGGGAAAACATCAATGATCCGGTTGATGGTCGAAGAAGCCGAATTGGTGTGCAACGTCCCGAACGTCAAGTGGCCGGTCTCGGCGATGCGCAGTGCCGACTCGATGGTCTCCAGGTCGCGCATTTCACCAATAAGGACGATGTCGGGGTCTTCGCGCAAGGCGGCGCGCAGGGAGTTCGCGAACGAATGCGTGTCTGAGTGCACTTCCCGCTGGTTCACCAGGCATCTCTTGTGCGCGTGGATGAACTCGATGGGGTCCTCGATGGTGATCATGTGCTCGAAACGGGTCTGATTGATCAGGTCGAGCATGGTGGCGAGCGTCGTGGACTTGCCGCTGCCGGTGGGCCCGGTCACAAGAATTAACCCGCGCGGTTTCTCGCAGAGCTTCCTCAAAATGGGAGGCAGGCGCAATTGGTCAAAGGTCTTGATTTCAAACGGGATGACGCGAAACACTCCCGCCACGGCGCCCCGTTGGTTAAACAAGTTGCCCCGAAAACGCGCGATGTTCTTGATGCCGAAGGAAAAGTCGAGTTCCAGGTTCTCTTCGAACCGGTGCTTCTGCGCGTCAGTGAGAATGCTGTAGGCAAGCTGCTTGGTCTCCGCAGGCCCCAGCGCCGGCAAGTCATCGCAGGGCTTCAATTCCCCGTGGACGCGGATTCGAGGCGGCGAATTGGTGGTGATGTGGAGGTCGGACCCGCTCGAGTCCACCATCCGTTTCAGCAGCTCGCTGAGCGTTGGAATCGGCATAAAGCGTACCCTCTTCGAGTCGCGGAGGCCCGCGCGGCCGCTAAGCGACGGTCTCGCGGAATACTTCCTCAAGCGTCGTCATGCCATTCATTGCCTTGATCAGGCCGCTGCGCCGGAGCGTGATCATCCCCTGCTCGATCGCCTTCTTCTTGACCTCGAGCGCCGAGGCGCCGACCAGAATGAGCTCGCGTATTTCGTCGGTGATTTCCAGCAACTCATATAAACCCACGCGTCCCTTGTAGCCTTTGTTCCCGCAAGTCGGGCAGCCGGTGCCCTTATAGACTTTGACCGTCCTGGCTTCCTCGGGCGTGAAGCCCGCGTCAATGAGCACTTGCGGCGCCACTTCCTGCTCAATCTTGCATTCCACGCAGACGCGCCGGGTGAGCCGCTGGGCGACGATACAATGCACGGAAGTCGCCACCAGGAAGGGCTCGATGCCCATGTTCATCAAGCGCGAGATGGTGGAAGGGGCGTCGTTGGTGTGCAGCGTGGAAAGCACCAGGTGGCCCGTCAGCGCCGCTTTGATGGCAATTTCCGCCGTCTCGAAGTCGCGGATCTCCCCCACCAGGATGATGTTCGGGTCTTGCCGCAGGAAGGAGCGGAGCGCGGCCGCAAAATTCAGCCCGATTTGCTCTTTCATCTGCACCTGGTTAATCCCCGGGATCTGAAACTCCACCGGGTCCTCGGCCGTCACGATGTTCGTGTCAGGCTTGTTGAGCTGCGAGATGGAAGAGTAGAGCGTGTTGGTTTTGCCGCTCCCGGTCGGCCCCGTCACCAGGACCATCCCGTAAGGTTTGAAGATGGCTTTCTGAAGTTTGGCCAGCGATTCCGCCTCGAACCCGAGCTTGGTCATGTCGAGCCGCAGGTTTTCCTTGTCCAGCAGCCGCATCACGACCTTTTCGCCGTACAGGGTGGGGAGAACGGAGACGCGGAAGTCGAGCTGCTTCTTCTTGCCGTTGTGCATCATCTTGATCATGATGCGCCCGTCTTGCGGCAGCCGCTTTTCGGAGATATCGAGCTTGGCCATGATTTTCACGCGGCTGATGATGGCGTCGCGCAGCTTGAGCGGGGGATTCATCACGCTCATGAGCATCCCATCCACCCGGTAGCGAACGCGATACTCCTTTTCGTAGGGCTCCATGTGGATGTCGCTCGCGCCGCGCTTCACCGCGTCCGTCAGGATGTAATTCACCAGCTTGATGACCGGCGCCTCTTCCGCCGCCTTCTCGAGTTCCGCGAGATTGAGGGAACTCTCATCATCCGCTTCGAGCTCGACACTCTCGGCCTGGCCCTCGTCAATGAAGCTGACGATTTCCTCAAGTTCCTTTTTCCGTTCCGCGTCTTCGGCCGAGCCGTAATGTTTCTTGATGGCTTCCATGATCGCGGTCTCGGAGGCCACCACCGGCTCGATATTGAAGCCGGTCATGAACTTGATGTCGTCCATGGCGAATACGTTCGTCGGGTCAACCATCGCCACGGTCAAGGAAGAGCCCACGCGGCTGAGCGGAAGGATTTGGTACTTCGACGCCGTCTCCATGGGAATGAGCTTCGTGACGGTCGAGTCCACTTCGAAATAACTCAAGTTGATCGAAGGCACGCCATATTGGCGTGACAGAACTGCCGTGACTTCGTCATCGCTTAGGAAACCGAGTTTGACCAGCGAATTGCCCAGCCGCCCGCCCGATCGCCTTTGGTGATCGAGCGCTTGCTTGAGCTGGTCGGCGGAGATCAGATTTTCCTTAATCAGGATTTCGCCCAGCTTCCCGGACATTAGATTAGTTCCCCCATCCCTCATCCTCATGATTCCAAAGGGCGTACACGTCTCGGCTGGCGCTTGGTTCTTCCCAAATTACCTGGGACTGCATACTTATGCGCAATGTTAAGGGACAGCAGTTAGATTGTCAAGGACGAATCCCTAGGACGAATCCCCGAGGGTAGTGTCCCCATTTGGTTCGTAACTCGGACGTCTCGCACGTGAACGCACGGCCAAAATGGCCGTGCTACGGTGGGGCCGCGCCAAGGAAAATCAAATTAGGACACTACCCCCCGAGCATTGACGCTCTTTCCGGCCATGTGATATCACCTGACTCCGACCGAGTTCGAGGCGATTGGATTTTGCGGTGGTGGCCAGGTGACTGGGAAAACCGTCCGAATCGGACTTCTAGGCGCGGGGTTTGTGGTGGAGTTCAATCTCCAGGTTCTCAAAGACGTTTCCGGAAACGAGGCGGCCCTGGTCTATTCCCGGAGTGAGGCCTCCGCGCAGAAGTTCAGCTGGCGGTGGGAGCCGGTGCGGTTGTGAAACATAAGATTTACGTCACCCGAAAATTTCCTCAAGTGGCGCTCGACCTGCTCGCCACGCGCTCGGAGGTGGGCGTGTTCCCGGAAGACGGGCCGATGCCGAAAGAAGAGCTGCTGCGAGCGGTCCAGGATATTGAAGGGCTGCTGGTGGCGGGCGCGCGCATCTCCCCGGAGGTGCTCGAGCACGCGCCAAAGCTCCGCGCCCTGTCGAACGCCAGCGTGGGGCACGACAACCTCGACCTCGCCGCCTTGACGGCGCGCGGCATCCCGGTGGCGAGCACCGCCGGCTCGCTTGAGGAAACCACCGCTGACCTGGCGTTTGCGCTCCTGCTGGCGGTGGCGCGGCGCGTGGTAGAAGGGGACCGCTACGTCCGCGAGGGACGCTGGGACCGCTGGCAATTCGAGCTCCTCCACGGCTCGGACGTCTACCGAAAGACGCTCGGCCTTTACGGCTTCGGACACATCGGGCAAGCGATGGCGCGACGCGGGCGCGGGTTTTCGATGCGGATTTTTTATCACGCGCGGCACCGAGTCCCCGAGACCATTGAAAAAGAGCTTTCCGCCGAATACGTGAACCGCGAACGGCTGCTCAGTGAATCGGATTTCTTGAGCCTGCACGTTCCGCTCACGCCCGAGACGCATCACCTGATTGGCGCGCCGGAATTCCGCGGCATGAAGCCCTCGGGTTTTCTCATCAACACCGCGCGGGGGAAAGTGGTGGATGAAGAGGCGCTCGTCGCGGCCCTCCGGGAGAAAACAATTGCCGGCGCCGGCCTCGACGTTTTTGAAAACGAACCCCACGTCGCTCCCGCGCTCCTCACACTGCCGAACGTCGTGCTTATGCCGCACGTGGGGAGCGCCACCGGCGAGACTCGCCTGCGCATGGCCATGCTCGCCGCCCAAAACCTCCTCGACTTGCTCGAAGGCCGTCGCCCGAAGAACCTCCTCAACCCGGAAGTATTCGAACGTAGGGGTGATTCATCCTTCGACTTCGCTCAGGAGGGCGAGCATGTCGAACCGTGAATCGCCCTTACGCCACGTCTCCCCGGCCCCCGGCCCTGCTGGGATTAAGTCTGGCCAGCGCTCGAGCGTGCATCCGGGCCGGCTGCGTGCCAACTCCAGCCGACGAATCCCTTTCT
The DNA here is from genome assembly GCA_003224695.1 of Acidobacteriota bacterium. Lineage (GTDB taxonomy): Bacteria > Acidobacteriota > Terriglobia > UBA7540 > UBA7540 > Gp13-AA74. The sequence goes on along the minus strand of QHZO01000048.1, from coordinate 4,517 downwards.
CTTGCCTTTGGGTCTCAGGTTTCCAATAATTAATCTTGTCCTCGAGGAAGTAATCCCGGATGACGCGATGGGAATAAACGCCACGCCCGTCAAGACCAAGAAGCCTTTGTATTCCGAAGGGAAGCAGCTAGCCCGCAGAATTTTCTTCGAGACGATGGCCGCCATTGACGTGGGCCGCGCGCTGCGGACCAAAGTTAAGCGAGAAGGCGGCGCGCTGGTCGCCGGAAATCTTTCGCTGCCGCTTTTAAGGCCGCCGCGCCTCGTCGCCTTCGGCAAGGCCGCGCACCGAATGGCGATGGTCGTTTCAGAAATCCTCGAGGAACAGGTGGAAGCCGGCATCTCGGTCGCGCCCTCGCCGCCGCCCACCAAGCTCGGCCGGTTCGACTATTTTGAAGGCGGCCACCCTTACCCCAACGCCGGCAGCTTCGCAGGCGCGGAGGCGGCGCTCGACCTCGTAAGCGGACTCACGGCCGATGATTTCGTCATCTTTCTCGTTTCCGGCGGCGGCTCGGCGTTGTTCGAAATACCCTTCGACCCGAAAATCTCGGTGGCCGACCTCGCCGAATTCAATCGCGTGCTGGTGACGGGCGGCTTGCCCATCGAAGAGATGAACACGCTGCGCAAGCATATTTCCGCGGTGAAAGGCGGGCAACTCGGCGCGCGCGCCTACCCCGCTCGCCAGTTGACTCTATTCATTTCCGACGTGCCGGAACACCTACCCTCCGTGGTCGCCTCCGGGCCGACGATGGCCGATGAAACGACGGCCAATGATTGTTACGCCCTCGCCGAGCGACATCACCTCGCTCGGAAGTTCCCTGCGTCAATTCGAAGGCACTTCGAAGAAAAAACGCTTGCGGAAACACCCAAGCCTGGGGATGAGCGCTTCGCCCATTCCCGATATTTGTGCCTGCTTTCGAACCGCGACGCTGTGGAGGCGGCCAAGGCCGCTGCCGAGAAAGCCGGATTGGCCGTGGAAGTGGATGCGCACGTTTGGGACGCGGATTACCGTGAGGTGGCGGAGGCCAATTTGAAATCTCTTGAGGCTTTGGCCATGGCCCATCCCGATGATCCCTTGTGCTTGGTTGTCGGGGGCGAGGTGACGTGCCCCGTGACCGGACCGGGCAAAGGCGGGCGGAATCAGGCGTTCGTGCTTCTGGCAGCCGGGCGCATCGCCGGCACGAGACGCGTGGTGCTGAGCGCGGGGACCGACGGCCGCGACGGGAACAGCCCTTCGAGCGGCGCCGTCGCCGACGGACAAACCCTGACGCGCGCGCGAAGCCACGGTCTCGACCATGAGCGTTATTTGGCGGAAAGCGATTCGTATCACTTCTTCAGCACGCTCGGCGATGCCATCGAAATCGGTTTCACGGACAACAATGTCCGAGACGTAAGGCTGTGGATGCATTTTCCGGGTTGAAAATCAAAGGTTGAAAGTTAAAGGTTGAAGGTTGAAAGTCGAAGGTCAAAGGTTGAAAGTCGAAGGTCAAAATTCCGAACGCGAGATTCACCGGGCAGGCTTTGCGCACACCGTGGACAGTGCGAGATTCCTCTCCGTCAGCTGACGGATCGGAATGACAGCGTGGCAATCGATCTTTGACGTTTGACTTTTGACGTTCGACTTTCAACCTTCAACTTTTGACTTTCAACTCTTGACTTTTGACTTTTGACTCTCAACTGTTGACTCTCAACTTTTTCGACAAGGAGCCTCCATGAGCGAATCAATCGGATTCATTGGAACCGGCATCATGGGCCAGCCGATGGCCATGAACCTGCTGAAAGGCGGCCATCGGCTGAGCGTTTACAACCGCACGAAGGCGAAGACGGAGCCGCTCGAGCGCGCCGGAGCGCGCGTTGCCGCAACGCCCGCCGAGGCCGCGCGCGGGGCTGGCGTCGTGATGACCATTGTCAGTGACAGCGCCGCCGCGGAAGAGGTGGTCCTCGGGAAAAACGGTGTCCTCGAAACCATCGCCGCGGGCGCGGTTTTGATTGATTCGAGCACGATCAGCCCGACGGTCAGCCGCAAGCTCGCGTGCCAAGTGGCCGGAAAAAATGCAGCGATGCTCGACGCCCCGGTAACCGGATCGAAGCACGGAGCCGAGAAGGGCGAGCTGACGTTTATGATCGGCGGCGAGCGCGCCACGCTCGACCGCGTGACGCCGATCCTCCAACTTCTCGGCAAGCGGCTGATCTATTGCGGCCAGAACGGCCTGGGCCTGGCTGCCAAGCTCGCCCAAAACGTCATCCAGTCCACCATGGTCGAGATTTTCTCAGAAGGCTTTGTGCTGGCCGCCAAAGCTGGCGTCCGTCCCGAGACCATGATGGAAATCGTTCAGGGCAGCATGGCGCGCGCCACGCTCACGGATTTCAAGGCACCCTTCATTTTCCGCGGCGACTTTACACCCTACTTCCCTCTGAAGCTCATGCACAAGGACCTGGAGCTTGCCATGGAGGCCGCGTACGCGCACAACCTTCCCATGCCCGCGGCGGCGGCGGTGAAGGAAGTGTACGGCGCGGCTAAGGCACAAGGGAAAGGAGAGCTCGATTACGCCGCGGTCATCACGGTCCTCGAAGACCTGGCAGGAGTAAAAGTCCGATCGGCAGAGCCGTAGGGGCGGGCCTTGTGCCCGCCCAGGTCAAGTCTGACCAAGAACGCCCGGGGGCGGGTCCGTCAGCCGACGGATGCCCGCCCGCGGGCGACCACCGTGGTTGCCCCATTTGGGGCGGACGACCACAAGGGTTGCCCCATTTGGGGCGGGCGACCACAAGGGTCGCCCCTACGGTATTTCAATAAATGCCTTTTATAAATCCCCCGTCAACAGCGATGGATTGGCCGGTGATGTAGCTCGCGCGCTCCGAGGCAAGGAAGACCACGAGATTTGCGAATTCCTCCGGCCGGCCCAATCGGCCGAGCGGCACCTGCGCGGCCATGCGTTCGAGCATGACGCGTGGCTACGCGCCTTCGGCGGCGGCGCGCTTTGCGGCCAGCTCTTCCAAGCGCGCGGTCTGAGTGAAGCCCGGGCAAACGTTATTGACCAGGACGTTCGCGGCCGCGTATTCGTTCGCCAGGCTCTTCACCAGCCCGCTCACCGCCGAGCGAACGGCGTTCGAAAGAATCAAATTATCAATCGGCTGCTTCACGGCAACCGACGTAATGGCGATGAGCCGCCCCCATCTCTGCTTTTGCATCAGCGGCAGGACCTCGCGGGCGAAATATAGCGTGCTCATCAGATTCAGGTTGACGCCCGCCTGCCAGTCCTCGACGGTGGTGGCGGCGAAGGTTTTCGAGGGCGGCCCGCCGGCGTTGGTCACGCAAATGTCCACTTGGCCGAAGCGCTCTAGCGTTTCTTTGGCGAAGGCTTTTACCTGCTCGTAATTCGTCACGTCCATGGGCCGCGCCAAAACTTCGGCGCCGGTGGCCTTTCGAATTTCCTCCGCTGTCGCCTCGAGCGTCTTGGCCGTTCGAGCGCAGAGAGAGAGCCGCGCTCCTTCACTGGCCAGGCCCAAGGCCACGGCTTTTCCCAGGCCCTGGCTCGATGCCGCGACAATCGCGACCCGATCCCTCAATTCAAGATCCATTTATTTCTCCGAAACGCCATCTTCGTAGGGGCACGCCTTGTGCGTGCCCGCGGGCGGCCACAAGGGCCGCCCCTACGGGTTGACTGACCGCTGCGCGCGTTCGAAGCGAAGCCGCGGGCCGCAGCCCTTATTTCCGCAAGTAATCGTCCTGGCCGGTCAGCCAGTCCACACGAATGGGACTGAAAACATCCAGATCGAGCGTGTCTTCAAGCGCCACGGCCATATGCGGGACGTTCGAGGGAATGTGGAGCACCTCGCCCTTGCGGACGACGATTTCCTTCCCCTCCAGCCCGAACTTCAGCGCTCCTTCCACAATGTAACTGAGCTGCTCGCTTTCGTGCTGATGCGTGGGCACCACCGCGCCCTTAGGGATAAAAACTTGGGCGAGCATGGCTTTCTCGCCGGAAACTACTTTGCGCCAAATCCCTTGTCTCATCGGCTCCTGGTTGACGGTTTCCCACGAATATTGTTTCATTGTGTTGCGGCCTCCCTCGAGATCGTTATCCGCCGGCTTCCAACATCCCCGCGAAGACGTGGATTCCCGCTTTCGCGGGAATGACCAAGCCTCGTTATCCCCGCGAAGACGTGGATTCCCGCTTTCGCGGGAATGACCTAGCCACGTCATCCCCGCGAAAGCGGGGATCCAAACTGAGGGCCCCCGCTCCTGCAACGTAGGAGCTCTGTCGGAACCAGCGAACATTTTTCGACTGGCATTTGAACCCATCCTGTTATATCTAAAAGTCCGCCACTGGCAAAGCGGGAAATCCCTCGGCGACCGGAGGTCCCCCATGCGTCCAAAGGTCCTTACATTTCTCATCGTGCTGCTCGCCCCGGTGGGCTTGCTGCGAGCGCAGACGCCGTGCCCCACCATCCCCGTCGTCGTCAACACGCCTGAAGACAAGCTGATGCTCGATTATAACGGCGCGGAGAATCCGCAGGAC
>QHZO01000273.1 GCA_003224695.1 Acidobacteriota bacterium | reverse complement strand
TCTTCAGTGGCCATCCGCGATGGCATCCAGAAGCTTCACGAGGGATTGCTCGGCGACCTATATCTCGCGCGCGGATTGTGCTTCAAATGGCGGGACACCATCGGCCACGCCCAAGTCGAGCCCGTGCCCGCCGGCGTTCACTACGATTTGTGGACAGGCCCGGCGACGCTACTCGAATTCACGAAGAATCGCTTTCATTACAACTGGCACTGGCAGTGGATTTACGGCAACGGCGACCTTGGCAACCAGGGCGTCCATCAGGTGGACATGGCGCGCTGGGGAATGGGCCTGAAATTCCCCAACAAAATTTCCGCCGTGGGCGGCCACTTCATGTTCGACGACGACCAGCAAACGCCGAACACCCTGAATTGCGCCTTCGAGTACGCCATGCCCGACGGCAAGCCCAAGCTGTTGGAGTTCGAAGTGCGGCACTGGATCACCAACCACGAGGCGCATATCGGAACGGAGGTGCTGGGAGACCCGCCGCGCCCCGCGCACCGCGGAGCGCAGTCCGGCGCGCCCGTCACCGACCCGAACAGCATCGGCAACATCTACTACGGCCCGAAAGGCATCTTGGCCACGGGCGACGAAGATGCCGACACCTACGCCACCTGGCTCGGCCCCCATCAGGAGCCCGGCCCTACCGCCCACCAAGGCGGCGACCATTTCGCAAATTTCATTGACTGCGTGCGCAGTCGGAAGAAGCAAGATTTGCACGCGCCCATCGAAGAGGGTTACATCTCCGCCGGCATGGTGCACTTGGCGAATGCGTCGTATCGTCTGGGCAGGACGATTCGCTTTGATCCCGTGGCCGAGCAGGTGATAGACGACCCGGATGCCGAAAAGCTCTTGCGCGACGGCGACCGCGGCTACCGCGCGCCGTACGTCGTCCCGGAAGAAGTTTAGTGTTGCCGTAGGGGCGCAAGGCCTTGCGCCCCTACACCTTTGCGGTGAACAGTCTGGCGCGGTAAGCAAGCCAGCCGACCACCGCAAACATTCCGAGCCAGCCCAGAATGCGGACGGAGTGCCCGATGGCGGTGTCGAGCCGCAACAGGCCAAGCTTGCCAAACATGTATGCCCAATCGTGGATAACGTTTTCCGCATCGCCGACGGTTAGCAGCGGCAGCTCTTGCGCGCGCGCGTCGGACATATAGACGCCGACGCTCAGGAAATTCTCGAAGAAGCAAAACACGCCGAACGCTGTCCCCAAAATTTCCCGCCGGGTGGCGAACGCCAGCCCCACCGCCAGCGGCACGCCGAGTTGGAAAATCGTTCCCCCCGCCACTCCAATCGTCTGGCCGAACCAGCCGAAGAATAAATGCCCGCCTTCATGGATGGGCACGAATACCAGGTCTATGAACAGACCCGTCCCGTCGTGAAAAATCGCGTAGAGAAGGAAAAAACCATAGGCGGCCACCCAAGCGCCAGCCGCTGCCTTAGAGACGGGCTGCCACGGCTCGTCAAGAGCTGCGAGAAAACTGAATTTTATCCACCAGGGTTCGTGGGTCCGTCGGCTGACGGATCGAGTGCCGGATAGCGCCATGGGCGGAGTTTAGCACGCTCAGGCCAGGCGCGTTTGAGGCAGTCGCTATGCCAACGGTGGAACCGTTGTCGCTGCATCCGAGGGCGTGAGCATCAGCGGTTACCGACACGTTGTTCGATGATTCGCTTGCTCAGGGCAACGCATCTTCAGCGGGATGGCGGAGAGTGCGGGATTCGAACCCACGCGCTCGCATTTGTAATGCAAGACGCTTTCGAGGCACTATTGACTCAAGTTAGCAGCGTGAACGCGGCGCTGAGGACAAGGGCTACAGCCCAAACCAGGTGCAGATTGATCCAAGCCTTTCGAAGCAGGGCCAAACCGAGTTTCCTGTAGACCACCCAGGCAATCAGGCCGGTGACGGCCAGATACCCCATCGTATGGACCACGGTTGCCATTATCGCTGCCATCGGGCTTACCAGGGAAAGTATCTCCATCCCGCTTGCCGCATGCGCGCTGTGTGTGGTTTTTACGAACGAGCCAAGCAACACCGGCAACACCATGAAGCCGGCGCCATGCGCCGATGCCATGAAGAATGACCAGGCAGTGAGATCGCCGAAGCCAACCCGCATCCCTCCGCCGCGAGGATGGCGCTGCCGAAAAAGGCAGTACACCCCGAACCCGAGCAGGATCAGCGCGACCGCTATCTTAATATAAGTGAGTGGAATCACGGTTCCCAGGAGAAGGGCAAGCAAGACGACCGCCCCGATCGCCATGGCATGCCCCAGGGCGATGGGCACGAGAGAGCGACCCACCGCTGCGCCGCTGCGCTCTTGCATCCCCAGAGCCACCGCAAACAGCCAGCCCATGCCGGGATTGATCCCGTGAAAGGCGCCGAGCAAGAGCACCACGAGCATCGCCGTCGTGCCGAGGCCGGCAAACGTCCCGGTGAGATTCATGAATAGCAGTAAGAGTCGGACGAAGCGTCACCACCCTCCAGCCGAACCTGGTGCCCGCGCATATCGCCGAACTCCACAAAAAAGTCCGGGTCAACCTCCAGACCTCCCTGCGGCGCGGCATTCAACTTCACCATCCAACTTCGAACGCCTTCTGGGTAGAACTGTTTGTCCCAAGGCGAATACAAGGAGTTCGTGAAGTAGACGCGGCGGCCGTCACGGCTTACTTCAACCATTTGCGGTCCGCCGTTGAGAGGCACTTTGGGTTGCTTCGGGTGAGCCGCTTTTCGCACAATCCCTCCCAGGTGAACCGACCCTGTGAGCTTGGAGTTGAATGGATCAGAAACATCATACTGGCGGAATTCTCCGGTGCCCCAACACGAAACGTAAAGGAATCGGTCGTCCAGCGATAGGTTGATGTCGGTGATCAGCGGCGGCACTGCCTTGAACCCCTGGAGGAGCGGTGGCAGCGTATCCGGGTCGGCAGGTTCAGCGGGAATCTCAATAATTTTCTTTACACTCCAAGCGCCGTTCTCCTGGCTCCAAACCCAGATGGATGCCGAGAGGTCCTTCAGGGAAACGACCACCCCCACGAAGCCGTATGACTGCCTCGGGTCGTGAACTGGCCTCAGTTCCAGCACCATTTGCTGCTCGGAGCCGAGATCCAGCGCTTGCAGGTGCCGCCGCCTGCGAAGGTCCCACACGTGGAGAGCGTGCCCGTAACCGCCCTTGAGCAGGATCTCCGGGTTGACGCCATCCTTGACCATGTTGGGAGTGCCCCACTCGCTGGTGACCATGGTGTCGTAACCCAGATGCCACCAAAAGTCGTAGGCGAGGTTCTGCGGACCTCGGTAGACCTCCCATTTCCCGAGAATGTCGAAGCTCTCGGGGTCCATGACGAAGACGCCCCCGGGACCGCCTCCGTCGGCAGATCCCAGCGCGCTTCCGTAGATGCCGTCGGGGCCGCAATGTATGGTGTGGGGCGCCGTGTAGCCGGTCCTCCTTGTGAACTCGCCTGGCTCGATCACTCTTACGATCTTGGGCCGTTTGGCGTCGGGCTTGGTGTCAATGATGTGAATTCGCGACGAACTGATGCCGGGCACGATGAGATAGCGCCGTTCCATGTGGGGGTGCGGCGCATAAGGGCACAGGCAGGAGCTGCACGCGTTCCATCCGAAGTGATGCAGCTCATTGTCACCCTGGGGCATATCCACCTTGCCGACAACCTGCCCATAGCTGACAGAGCCCGGGTCGGTATCAACAACTCCTAGGGCGTCCTTCCGGCTGCCATTGCCAACGTTCAGCATGGCCACAAAAGCCACCTTCTCAGGCGGCGCTTCCATCGCCATCTTAGGCGATGGGTAGAACGTGGGATCGGGAGTCCAAAGTGGCATGACACGCCTCCTCCGAGCGAACTCGATCCGTCTAAAAACGGATGCCGAGCTGCCAGTGTACCTGCGTTCACGACGGTGCGCCACTTCTCTTTGCTGACATGCCGATCCCGTCAGTAGGTCATCCAACGCCAAATGATGGGAAGACGACTCTTCACGCCAAATCCTGAACTGGCGCCGCGACCGCCCGCCGTCGCCGAATGTTGGCCCGCTCTCTCAATCCCGACCAGGGGTAGTGTTCCAATTGGGGGCGGACTGTCGAGATGGCTCCGCTTTGCTGGTCTTTCTTTTTCTCTTGCGAGTTATAAATATGGGTTTTCGATCCTTCTGAGCTTTCTCAACGGCATCTTTGAATTGGCCGGTTTACTTGGTGAGAATGCGTAGACTGGGCGTGAGTACACGCAGGAGCAAAACTTCGATGTCATTCCAGAGTTCAGGATCAGAAATGATAAACCAACTGAAATGTTCCCACATCTCACCGCGCGATTTGCTGCGTGCGGCTCTATTCATTCGTGAGAGGATGTTGCCTTTACCGGCGTACATAGGCATTGAGCCGTCCTATAGGATGTAGACCCCTTGTCCGTTTTTCCTGCTAGTTGGTATTTGCTTTATGTTTGCGGCATTCCGCGCCCACATTCTGCCGAATTCTTTTACTAGACCCAACAGAACCCTTCCACTGTAAGCAAGGTTATCGCACGCTTTCTTATCTTATACCCAATGTGACAGAGCAAATTTTAGGCAAGACTTGTCTGAATCTATCTCTTCAAAATGCGGCACCGGCGTGGCCGCGTGCCCCGCACGAGATCGGGCTTGACGATGTTCCATGCTGATGCTGCCGCGCCGGCCGCCAGTGTCCTGAATTATTATTTCATTGCAAAAGTTCGCATGTCATTCCGAGCGGAGCGAGGAATCTGCTCCTGGTAAGTCCGCTGAGAACAAAGCAGATTCCTCGGGTCGATCAAAAACATCGGCCCTCGGAATGACTGCAATCTGTACAATATTTTCTCCACGAACTTCTGACTCAGGACACTAGCGATTTGCCAAGGAATGATCGCCGCGTGGTCCCCGCGTCTTCTTTTTGTGCCATAACTCACCTCCGAGAATCATTTGTGGACTTGCACTGGTACGGCGTTGAGCGAGTCATCGCCAATCATCATCTCCCGTATGCCAAGGCGGGTGTGGCGATGTCTTCGACGGCTTGCGGGTCGCCTCGTGCGGGTCCGTACCACACACTCCCGCCGAAGGTGGTGACGTAAATGAAATCGGGGTTCAGGGGATCAGGAATCACGCGGTGGCCCCACTTGAAATTGAAACCTTTGATGCGGCTCCAGGTTTCGCCGCGGTCGCTCGACCGCCAGGCGGAAGACTCGAAGCCGCAGGCGTAAAGGACCTGCGGGTCGCGAGGGTCGATCGTAATATCGTAAACGTGCTGGTCGCGAGAGAGCACATTCCGCCAGGAACCACCGCCGTCAGCAGAAACAAAGATGCCGCCATCCACAGCGCCTTCCCATTCCCTGCGGCCCCAAGCGGCCAGGTAAAGCCGTTTCGGATCCTTGGGATCAATGGCGAGGCCGTTCGGGCCGTTCACGCCTTTGGGCAGGGCGATTTTTTCCCAGTGGTCGGCCCCGTCAGAAGAGCGGTAGAGCGCTCCGTCTTCAGTGTTCCCGAAGCTGCCGTCTTCGCTGCGGCGGGCGACGACGAGATACAAGACACCGTTCTTGTCCCGCGCCAGCCGCCACGCAAACGGCTCCACGCCGGGCAGACCCTGATTTCGGAGCGCCAGGTCTTGCCGCCGTCCGCCGATTTGAAGACGCCTTTTCCGAAGCCCGTTACGTACAGAACGCGCGCGTTCACGGGGCTCGTGGGATCGAGCAAGACGTCGGTGGCGGCGGTAGGTGGCATGCCCTGGTTCGACGGCCTCCAGGTCCTGCCGCCGTCGTCGCTGATCGAAACTCCACCGTCGAACTTTTCCGGAGACGTGCGCCGCCACATCTTGGGCCGCGGCAAGTCGTGAACATAACTCATCACACCCCAGACGCGGCCTTTGACAGCAGGATCGAAAGCGATCCAATAGGTGGTGTTGACCCATCGCCGCGGCACGCCTTGAGTTGAGCTCGTCCAGCTCTGGCCGCCGTTCTCGCTGCGAAACAATCCGATGTCGGTATAGGCAATGAACATGCGGCGTGGATCAAAGGCATCGAAAAAGACTCCGTAGTTCGTGGTCACGTCGAGACCCGTGGTGGTGTAAGTCCCATCGGGCAGCCGATGGGAGTAGACGGCTTCCCAGGTCTTGCCGCCGTCGAGCGTGCGCATGGTGCGGCCGTCGTCCGTCTGATAGCAGATGTCGGGATTTGTCGGCGCCACGCCCAGCGACCATGCGGGTGCGCCCCAGCCCGTCCCGAAACGCTCGGTAATCCAGGCGTCGTGGACGTTCGGAGCGGGAGCCTGCGCCTCTTTCCAAACCAGTTCCCAGGTTTTTCCGGCGTCGGTGGTTTTCGCGATGCCATGAAAGACTTGGCCGTCGAGGCGCAACCTGTCATAGGAAACGTAAGCGACTTCGGGGTGGGTTAGGCAAGCTCCGATGGCTGTGAGCTGGGGCACAGAACTTGCGGCACCGAGGCCACCAAGCAAGGCGCGATTGGCTGCTTCCCAGGTGGCGCCGCCGTCGCGCGATATTCGCAGCTCTTTGGATGGGGCATCCAATCGGTAAGTCAGCGCATACACCGTTAATGCGCCGCCTCCCGAAAAACCCGCGGACGTACCCATGAACTTGATTTTGTCTGCCGGCGGCGCCTCCTTCCGCCACACACCCGCCTTGCGCATGGTAACGGAATTGAAATTGACGAAATACAAAGTGCGATCGGACGCGGGCGAACGCGGGTCAATATAGATTTCGTACGCCGCCTCATCGAGGCCCTGGACGCGCTGCCAATGCGCGCCCCGGTCGTCCGAGAAATAAAGCGCCACGTGGAGGGCGCCAGTGGCACGAGGTGACGGTCGCGTCGATTCGGCGACCGCTACGTAGAGCTTCTTCGAGTCCGCCGGATCGATCGCGAGGGCGGTGACATAGGCGCTCCAATTTTCGCCGGTGAGAAGGGTGGGGCTGGCGTGGTCATCGGGCATGATGAGTCCCGTGACTGAATCAGGCGAGGGAAAGACCAGGCTCCACGTGCGGCCGCGGTCGGCGCTTCGCCAAAGCACATGGGTATTCGCGTAAATCACATTCGGGTCGAGCGGGTCGAACGCAAAGGAGCGGACAGGGCTGCGGAGATCAAACATGCGCCAGGATGCGCCGCCATTTTCGGAGATGTAGGCGCCCGTCATATCGCAGGCCACGAGAACGAGATTTGGATCGTGTGGGCTGACCGTGGGATGGAACTGAGCACCCCCTCCGCCCGGACCCAAAATGCGCCAAGCGTCGAAGCGCTGCGCGGAATAGTTCTGCCCCGTCTGAGCCCAGGGAAACCCTGCTACGGAAATGAACAGGGAAATCGCGGCCAAAAAAAGGATGGCTGGCTGAAGGAAGGCTTTTCTCACGGCTAAGTCCGCCTTATTACCCTGTACATCGCCGATTGTTTCTCGGGGCCGCCCCAAGAGGGAAACGGGTTTAGTTCACTTCAGACGAAATTCCCATGGTGCGCAGAATCCGAGGCTCAGATCTTGATGAAGATGCGTTTCTTGTACAGCCAAAAGCAAAGGAACCAAAGCATTCCCCAGACGACAAGGCTCGTGACAATCTCAGCGTTGAGCGGGCTGGTCCAAGCGAACAAGCCCATCGTGAAAGGTCTTGCGATTTTGTGGAACCATTCCGCCCCGCCCGTGTTCGTGAACAGGTAAATCGCGAGTGAATTCATGCCCACGATGTTGAAAAAGATGGCCCACCTTTTCCAGCCTAGCACGTCGATCAGCCAATAGGAGAAGGCCAGCGCGAGCAGGCACCATCCGCCGCTCACGATCACAAACGAGCTGGTACAAATCCGTTTGATGATTGGCGTAACGGGATCGAGCGAGTATCCGGCCACGATGCCAATGGCACCGGCGATGGCCAGCACCCGAATCTTTTGCCACGGCACGCGTCGGCTCGCGAGGACTTGACCCGCCAGCACGCCCCACATCGTATGCGCGGTGGTGGGGATGGCGTTGAACGCCGCCCAGTGTCCATCGGAAAGTTTGCCCATGATCGCCATGTCCACCCAGGCCCCGAATCCGTGATCCGGCACGAAAGGCTGATTGAAGCCGGGAACCGTCCAAAGCCGATAGAGGAGTTCGGTGGCGATGAGCAACCCGATAGTAAATGCCAACTGCACGCGGGCCGGCTGGCGCATCATCAGGAAAGCGACCAGGTAAGTGAAGGATAGTTGCGCCAGCACGTTCCAGAGCTCGAACGTCAGGTGTCCCGGACCGATGCAATAGAGCGCCCAACCGAAAAACAGGAGCAGCGCGGACCGAGTAAGGGCATGACGAAAAGTCTCCCGCCAACTATCCCCCCGCGCCCAGCGCTTGCCGATGGAGAAGGGCATGGCCACGCCGACGATAAACATGAAAAAAGGCTGGACCAGATCCCAGGAGTGCAGGCCATTCCAAGGGTGGTGCTCGAGCTGCCAGCCGATGCCACCGAGCAGCGTGCCATGCAAGGATGGGTCCCGGAGCAGCTCATAGAGGCCGGTTGCTTCTCCGATGAGCATGAACATCGTCAGGCCGCGGAAGAAATCGAGCGAAACGAGCCGGCCTTCGGCGGCGGGCGGTTTTTTGGAGCCCCCGTCTTTGTCGGATGCCGGAGCCGTGGCTAGAGCCGTGGCGGCTTCGGGCGAGTTGACACCATTCATTTCCATGTCTCACCCCCAGCGCTTATTCGGAGCCGCCCACCCGCACCCACAAATGGGCGATAGCCTTCTGGCCGAGCCGGTTGGCGCGCTCCACGCGCACGATGTAGTCGCCTGGCTTGGTGAAGACGTGCGTCGTGACATCGAATCCATTCCTGGCGTGCTCTTCAACGTTGCCATCGGATTTAGTTGTAGCGGTCGTGCCATCACCGAAGGACCAAGACTCCTCGCCGTCCGTGGTGCCGAACGTCCGAACCTTGAAGGTTACAGACTTTCCCGGCGCGATGCCCATCGTCGGCCAGTACGCAGCCTGAATCGAGGGCGGCACCTGCTCCGGAATTGTCGGATCGAGGACGTTGACCGTCTCGAAGTCGTAAGCCGTGCGTCCGTGGTCGTCGGTGATCTCCAGGACTTCGCTGTAGGTTCCGGCCTTCGAGTAAGACTTCTCGACTCTCGGTCCGGAGGCTTTCTCGCCGTCGGTGAAGGTCCATTCGAAGCGGGTGATGTGCGACTCACTCCACGACCGCGACCCATCCAGTGTCGCGTTTTCTCCAACCAACACGGCCTGGTGAGGGCGCGCGACGGCGACTAGGTGCGGCTTGTACTGCCGCTGGCAGGCTTCCCACAAGAACGCATATCCTTCCTGAGTCCCCAGCTTGCCGGAGGCCTGCCGGCTGAGGATCTCGTAGTGGAGGTGGGCCCAGCCGCCGCTCCCGCCCTCTTTCCCGAGGGTGCCGATCTTTTGTCCCATCGCGACCCGGCCCCCGAGCTTGACGGACGGATCAAACGAGTACAGATGCGTATAGCGGTGGTACCATCCTCGCGCGTCCTCGACCCAGATGGTGTCGTTGAATTGATGGTCGAGGCTGGCGTTGCCTTTCTCTTGATCGGCCACTGAGGTCCCCAGCCCCACCACGAGGCCATCGGTCGCAGCGAGGACGTCCGTCAATCCCTCGGCTCCGCCAATATCAAGGCCCGCGTGATAATAAATCTTCCGCGAGGTGACGCGCTCGCCCTCGTCAACGTAGGTCGGTTCGTTCGCCATTTGGGTTCGCGAAGCGAACCACTTCTGCCCGACCGGATACACAAACGAGCCCCGCGGCATGAAGGGCGACCCCGCCGGCCAGAGACGCAGGCGGGCGTCTTTTTCAAGCCCCCAGTGATCGCGGTCGGTGTTTTGGTAGTAGGCCTTGGTCACGGTGCAGTCCACCTCCACTTCTCCGAGCGCCATGGGCAGACGATAGTTCCCGCAGGAAAGGGTGGCGCGGGAGCCATTAATCTCCACTTCCACGCGGGCCTCCCGGACTGCCGAACGAACTTTGTCGCGTGTTTCGTTGATCGAAAGCAATTTCACGGTCGCATGCTTGCCATCGGATAATTTGACCTGCTCTTTCGCTCCCACATCAATATCCACAACACGGAAAAGCGGCTGCTGAGCCGCCATTCGGTTCGCGAAGAACAGCGAGATCAAGACGGCTTTGTATGAAGCTTTCATGTCCTGCCGAGTCTCCCAGCGCGCCAAGGTCTTGGCGAAAAACCATACGCCGTTCGCCCTGCGCCGTCAACCACGGACCGCCCCGCGGAAGCGATTCGGAAGGAAATGCGGGCGTTTGCTTCGTTACGCCCGCGCGCGGCATATCAGCATGGCGTCGAGCCGGCCCTCTCATTCGAGGCCCTGGCGAATCACTAGCACGAGCTTGCTAACGAACTCAGGCCGTGAATGTAGACACGGCGGGGCGCCGATTCGATGAGAGAACTCAAAACTCGAATTCGGCGACGATCTGCACGTTCCGCGGGCTGCCGTTGCCGAAATAGGGATTGAACGAATCCGGCGTGCTGGTAAGCCGAAACCCGGAGCAGGACGTCGGAGGTTGGGTTTGCCGGACGCATACGAAAGTCGTCGAGGGATTGGCGAAGTTCGGATGATTCCACACGTTGAAGAACTCGGCGCGCAGCCGCAGCAGCCGGTCGCCGCCGATGGGCTGCGATTTGACGAGAGACATATCGAAGTTATTCAGCCCAGGCCCGCTAAACACGTTTCTTCCTAGATTGCCGAAAGTTCCGGCTGCCGGCTGCGCGAATGCCAAGGGATTGAGATATGGTCCTGTGGGGTCAAAAGCCACGTGAGCGTCTCCGACCAGATTCGGACGATCACGAAACTCGCCGGTGCCCGAATTGTCGAAAGGCAAAGTGATATTGAGCGGCCCGCCGGTTTGCATGGTCGTAATTCCATTCAATTGCCAGTTGGCCAGCAACGCTTGGAGCCAGGGTCTCGGGCCTGCGGGTGTCGGGATGCGCCAGGCGTAAGTGATGGTGAATCGGTGGCGGATATCGAAGTCGGAGCGCCCGTAATCGCGGGCGAGGTCGCGGCTATCCTCGGGCGGCCCGCCGCGAAACCCTCCGGCGCCCGAGCCGTCGTCGAGCGATTTCGAAAATGTATAGCTCGCGCGAAATGTCACGCTCGCGGCGGACCGTCCGGCCGAGACTTGCAAGCTGTTGTAATTGGAGTGCGCGGCCGCGACCAGCGAATTGATCACGCGAAACTGCGGGAAAGTGGCCGCGAAGGGCCGGCGCGCCTGCTCTTTCGCCAAATCGGAGTCGCCGGGCGTCGGCTGGTTGATATCAATCACCACCGGCAGATGCGTGCCCTTGGAGCCGTAGTACGCAATGCGTACCGATTGCTGGGAACCGAGCCGCTGCTCGAGCGCGAGGTTGAAATCCTGATAACGCGGGTCGGGATAATGCGTGCTCACGGCGAAGACATCGAACGGCGGCTCGGGCGCCGCGGGCCCGAAAATCTGAACGCCCGGACCAAACGGAACGGGGGCCGGCGGCGTAATCGTAAAGATCGCGCTCGACCCGATGGGATTAAATGCCGGGCCGGAAAGAATCGAATTCGAGTTACTGCTGTTATCCATCAGCTCGTCGAACGCCTGCGCATTAAAATACAATCCCCAGCCGCCGCTGAGCGCGCGATGGCTGCCCAGTCCCAAGGCAAACGCCGCGCGCGGAGCGATATCGCTGCGGTTAGGCTCATATTCGCGGAATAGCCCCGGAGCGCCGATCAGGAACAGCCCGGCGCCGGGAATAAAATTACTCAACCTCCCCCGCTTCACCGTCGGCACCGAAAACTGGTCGTGGCGCAAGCCGAGCGTCACTTTCAGATTCGGCCGTAGCTGCCAGCCGTCTTCAACGAAAGCCGACCAACGTCTCTGGCGAAGGTAGCGTTGCGAATCCCCGCGCGCGATGGTGGTTACGTCGGGCGCGGGCAGGCCGGCGAGCAGGTCTGCCAGGCTCGCAATGGCGAAGTCGCTCGAGAGCTGATTACCGAGCTGTTTGCCATTGAAGACGAGCCGCCCGCGCATGCCGGTGTCAGTAAACGCGTTCTCCTGAAGAAAAGTCGCGCTGCCTCCGAACTTCCACTGCTGTGCGCCGAGATTCCAACTGGCGCGATCGGAGAGCTCGAAGACGTTACTGGCGCGGCCGCGCGGCAGCGAGAGACTGGCGCCGAGATTCTCGTATTCGCCGGGCGCGATGTCTATTTCCGGCAAACCGGAATCGCGCGTCGAACGGATTCCCGTGTTCAGGCCGAGGGTGGTGACGTCGAAGCCGCTGTCGCCGGGAAGCGTCGTCTCAGCATAGCGCGAGTAACCGAATCGGGCGACATTGAGGAATTGCGGCGACAACGCGCGCTGCCACTCGGCCGCAAACAATTGCACAACGGTGTGGGATTCGGCCACGTACAACGGCAGCCGCGAGCCGCCGCCGAAGCCCAAGCGCCCCTGCGGGAACCGTTGGCGGTTCGTCCCGAAGGCATAAGAAGTGGAGACCCTATTCGAGCCCCGCGCGCCGGGATCGGCCTTCAGAGTCAAGGCATGGCCGTCGCTGCGCCCGAGGGTAGAAAAACTCAGGGGTCCCTGTCCGAGCGAGGCCGGGTAGAGGGCGAGAATCGGCGTCGCCAGCGGGTTCACGGAACGGCCGCTCGCCTGGACGAGCGAAGTCGCGGTGGAGATTTCCGCCCGGGTCGGAAACCGCGAAGCCGCGGTCACGCCGACGCGCTCGTGCTGCCCCTCATACGAGCTGAAGAAATGGCTGCGGTAGGGAAGCGGGCCGCCCACCGTGAAGCCAAACTGGTTATTCCGAAACTCCGAACGCGGACGGCCAAAGGCGTTGTTATAGAAATTGTTGGCCGCCAACTTATCGTTGTCAAAAAATTCGAAAAGCGAACCGTGAAGCTCGGGGCCGCCGCTCTTGATCACGGTCAGCACCGCCGCCCCAGACGGACCGTACTCGGCACCGGTATTGGTCTCGACCTCGATTTCCTGAATCGCATCCAGCGGCAGCAGGACGGCCGGAGCCGCGAACGCCCCGCCCTGTCCGATGGCTTCCGCCCCGCGGAACGGATCGAGATTATTGACACCGCTGACGATGTAGGTGTTGAATTGTGCGCGGCTGCCGTTGACCGGGAACGATCCAAACGTGCCGCCGCTCGCGCTCGAGCCGGGAATCAGCGTCTCGAGATTTCCCGATGCCTGGCCGCGAACCGGCAGCGTGCGCACCTCCTGCCGTTCACCCGCCGCCTCCACCTCGGCCACCGCGTTGGCCAGTGCCCGCCCTGGGTCCATCGTAATGCGCAACTCTTTGGTTTCACCCGTGGCCAGCGAGAGACCGGCCGCTTCGACGCTCACGAAGCCCTGGCGGATGACCCGCAATCGGTAATCGCGACCCGCAGCAAGTCTGGTGAATTCAAAGTGGCCAAGACGATCGCTGACCGCCGTTGCCGTCGCATGGCTGCCCGTTCCGACGAAGAGCATAAGCTGAGCTCCTTCGAGCGCGCGCCCGCGCGTGTCGAAAACGCGCCCGCGGAGAATTCCGGCAGCCGTTTGGCCCATGACTTCGGCCGGCAGAAAGGCGAACAGAAGCACCAACCACGCGCAATATTGAGTATCCTGCCGGCTGCTCATTCGGAATGAAGCCTCTCCCGAGAACCTAAACAATACAATTCTCAAGCGCCTTCCTACGCACTTCGGATCCAGGACTCTCGCCCGGTATGGTGAGTTCGGTAAGCAGCGCCAAGCGGGTGATCGGAGTTAGGGGTTGCCTAATGGCTCAGGCTCCAGATATACGCGGCAAGCGCGGATATCTGGTCTGGCGTGAGTCGCGCCCCGCCCATGGGCGGCATTGGGCTGCGATATTGTTTTGGGTGCATCACACCTTCGGTTATTGTTTTCTTAATTCCGGCGTAGCTACCATCGCTCCACAACCATTCTTTATGAGTTAGATCGGGGCCCAAGGGAGAACCCTTGCCGCTCGCGCCATGGCAAGCGGCGCAAGTCGCTCCGCCCACTTGACCGTGATAAATGCGATCGCCCTGCGAAACCATCTCTCGCGTGGCTCCTTCAGGGACGTGAGAGCTTGCGGGCGAGGGGGCGCCGGCATCTGGATGCGTGCCCTCCGGCGGTTTGGCCGCGATCTCGGCGCCATCGCCGGCCGGAGCCAACCCGCTCGGGCATGGAGTGAAATTCGCGGCACGGCTTTCGGAGCCACCCCGATAGACAATTCGGTAGATCCGTCCGCGCACATCGTCGGAAACGTAGAGCGACCCGTCCGGCCCGACGGCGACGCCGGACGGACGATGGACGGCTCTGTCCGGAGACTTCACCGCGCCCGCGAAACCGTCGGCAAACACCTCACACGGGCCGGATGGACGGTCACCGTCGAGTGCCTGAAAAACGACGTTGTAGCCGCCTTGCGGATATGGCGCCCGATCCCAGGAACCGTGAAAAGCGATGAAAACGCCGCCGCGGTGGTGGGTTGGGAATTGTGTCTTGTCGTAATACGCCATTCCGTTCGGCGCCCAATGGGCGGGGAATGCCGCAACGGGAGGGACTTTGTTCGCGCAGGTGCCCACCTTCTTACCGCCGTCACCGCCATATTCCGGCGCCAGAACCAGCTTTTGCTGCCCAGCGTCGTAGTAGCACTCGGGCCAGCCATAGTCGCCGCCCGGCTTCAAAAGCAGCAGCTCTTCAGCCGGCTGCGCGGCTTCCTGGTCGGGTTTGTAGAGGTCAGGCCAATTCGCATAGAGCTGGTCTCGTCCGTGCTGCGTCACAAATATACGGCGGCCCGTTGAGTCGAGGGCAAGTCCTTCAGCGTTGCGTATCCCCGTCGCGAAGCGCTCGGCCGGTGAAAACCGTTGGTTCGTTTTATTCGCGTCATAGCGCCAGATGCCGCCACGGGTCTCAAGTTCCGTGCAGGGGTTCGCGCCGGGTGATTTGGGTGTTCGATTTTCGAGCTGGCAGGAATTGGTCGCGGTGGCGACGTCCACGTACATGGATCCGTCGGCGTCAATGACGAATGGATGCATGGGATGGTCGCCCCCCAGAGGCAATCCGGAAAGGATCGTATCGGGAGGATCCCGCGGCACGATTGAGCCCGCGGGCAGTGTATATCGCACGATTCGATCGTTGATCTCCGCGTAAAGCGACCCCTTATACATGTCGATGCCCGTGCCGCCGGCTCCGCCACTCTTTAAGGTTTCACCGAAACGCTCAATCACGTCGGCCTTTCCCGACCCCGTGCGGTCTTTGAGGGCCACTAGAAACCCGCCGGCATGCGGCGGCTCATTGCCGTAATACGCACCCGACCACGTGTTGACGTAAACCACTCCGCTCGGCCCCACGACCATGTGGCGGGCGTGACCAATGCCGTCCGCAAATACCGTCGCGCAAAAACCAGCGGGCAACATCAACGAGTTGTCATCGTTCGGGCATGCTTGGATCTTGGTTTTTGCACCCGCCTTGGAATAGCTTTGAGCCGACGTCAACCAGCCGCCTACGCACAATCCGGCGACCGCGACGAGGGCAAGCAACAGAGTCTTGCGCAAGCCGGACATTCGCACTGAACACCCTCGAATACCGACGACGAGAAACAAAAGTGTGAGCATCGAGAAAATATATCATGGTGATTGCGACGGACAAAGTGGGCTGGCTCCGGGCGCCCAGGTTTACGTTTTCTCCCTCCAAGATGTGCAATGTTCTCGGTGGGATGGAAGGGGGTTTACTTCACTGGGGATTTCCGGGTGAACCTTCAGGTCTACTCCTGAGTGACGCTACTTCGCTCCCGCGATATTCAACTGCTCCGAAGTTAATCCTACGTTGAATTGTGAGGACGGTAAGAGGAACTTAGAGAGGGTCCCAGGAATGAGCAACTGAGGGATTTCTTCGGAGGGGGGTGAACCATGAATTCCAAAAAAGCTTTAAACTCCAGCTAACGTCACGACTAAATTCATGACGCTATTGCTGTCGGTTGTGCTCAGCAAGACATTCCTTTATCCGGCAGCCACAGCTTCGCTGTCAGAAGCGCGCGCGCGGGCAATGCCTAAGTTGCCTTAACAAGTTAGCCGCACGATCACATTATTTTCAAAAAGGAAGGATGTTGGTAACAACATCTGCCCTGATAACCAATCTCGCGTTAAGGAGGAGCGGAAAAAGATGTGTAAAATATCTTCAGGATTGAGAGCGCGATACTGTGCGTTGTTGTTGGGGGTTGCCGTGCTGGCACTGGTCGGGACAGCGCCGACGCCTGCGGCTGGGCAGCAATCACCGTCTCCGCAAGTTTCCGGATCTTGTGCCGGGAGCATCGGCGTGACCTTCAACACGGCCACGCCCGTGTTCTCCACAGAAGATGTGAATCTTACACTTACACTGACCTCAAGTGTTGCGGGAGGAGCCACGACCAATACGGAGAGCGTACCATCGCTCGGGGTGGACCTCGCTTGTTCCAGCGGATCTAGTTTCGGGTCCGTGGGTTGCAGCACCGAGCCGACCGGTAATCCCATCGTTTGGCCGGCCCACCTAGTCACCACGACTTGCACCGACAGGACTAGTGCCCCCGTTACTTGGAGCGGACCGGCGGCGGGGACGGCGGGGCCGATCACCCTTACTCCCAACAACCCGGTCTTCTTTAGCGGTAATGGGCAAAGCTGCAGGGTCACCTTCGACGTCGAAGTCGCCAGCGGCGCCGCGGGGCAGACGATCGAGCAGGCCGAGGGTTGGTCCGGCACGTGCGACATTGATGGAACCACTGTGCGTGGCAGCGCCGCCGGCTCCGACTTCTTTGACGTCGCCAGTTGCGGCGTGTCCATTGTCAAGAATCTATCCTGCGATGGCGGCGCGTCATTTAATAACAATTGCACTGGTTCCTCAGGCGACCCGCTCCAAGTGGAATACACGGTCACGAACACCGCAAGCGGCGGCACCGCCGTTGCGCTCAACAATTGCTTTGTTCACGACGTGACAGGCCAAACGGCTATGACGTCAGGGGGGACCGAGTTCGTCTCTGATACTACGGTCGGCAGCCTCGCCGTCGGAGGGAACACTACGACGACTGCCATCACTACCGATTCCACCGGGACCGCGCTGGCCTGCAGCGCCGACGGTCCGAACTTCGACACGGCTGAAGTGGACTGCACCTGTGGCGACACCTCGTTTCACGTTGACGCCAGTTCCACCGCAAATTACAGTTGCGAAACTTGCTCGGTGTCCGTGGACAAGCAAGTAACCTGCCAGGGAACAACGTACGAGGTCTCCTGCACCGGCCCTGATACGCCGCCTGGTTGCGACACGATTGGCCCGGCGGCGCCGACGAGCTGCAAAGCACCACCTGCATCGCGTTCGACGCGTTCTGAAGCGACGGGAGCGTCCCGGGCGCTGGAGGAACATGTCCCGCCGGGGCAACGCTCACCACAGCCCAAGACGTTGGGGTCGGCTACGTGGTCACCAATACGGGGCCGGATACGGTAACCTGCACGGGGGCTGATCCGCTCAACGCGGGGGCCAACTTGGGTCTCAATGATACCGACCTGCTCATCGGCAGTCCGTCGCCGGCCTTGAACACGAGCTTCACGACGGGCGCCAGTCAGACGATCAATGCCAGCCCGGCTTGCACCACCGCGCTCAACAGGGCAGAATCGAGCGGCGACACGGCGAATCTTCTCTGCGCCTGCGCTCCGCTCACCAACAACACTACCGTCAAAGATGTCGCCGCAGCCGATGATGCGATCTTCTCTTGCCAGCAACCCGAGCTGACGGTTGTGGGGACCTGCACGCAGTCCGACTCGACCTTGATTCCGAGTGTCACGGTTACGGACAACGGCGCAGCGCCGCTCACCAACTGCAGCTTGACGGACGGATACCAAAGCGGCGCGTGTCCGGAGACGATAACCAGCCCGATCCTGTTACCATGTCCAGTAACCCGTCGGGCACTTCACCCGACTCGTTTTCGCTCGCAGCGAGCGGCGGCGGAACTCAATCTCGCAGTGACCACCTTGGATGGCGGAACCTGCGAGGGCGCGGACGCCGGCATCACTGGTATGGTCAACACTTGCTGCGGTGATGGCGGCGTCTGTGCAACTCAAGGCTCCGCTGAGCTGGTCGCGGCCTGCGTGAATGGACTGGATGCTTTCAACAACCAGTTCGACAACGTGACGCTGACGGTTGGACAGGCGCGGAAATCAAAGAGTGTGCGAGGAAGGCGCACCGGCTGGGGATGACTCTCTCCGAGGCCTCGCGGTACATCGTGCCGGTTTCTCGTTCCGCCGCTGAGCAAATCAAAACGTTGCGGCAGATGGCGTCGGGGAAGTTTATCAGCGCATCGACCGCGGGCCTCTACCGTTTCGAAGAGGAAGTGGTTGTCCAGGGGCGGCGCGTGATCCGGCGAAACGAACCTGTCACCTTTATGGCGCCGCCACGCAATGAGGCCTAACTTAGGGTCAGCGGCGGACTTCTATACGGGCCGTGTAGAGTCGGAAGGCCCCGTCGCGCGCGTCGATCCAGGCGGCGTGAAACGAACCATCTGCCGCAGTAGCAAGTCCAATATAGTCGCCCCCTATGAATCCAGATGCGAAGTGCAGTTCCGGGTTAAGCTTCGCCTCAGGCCGGGAAGTCTCGCTTGAGACCCTTACTGGGGGAGAAAAATTCTCGCCGCCGTCCGCGGAAGCGGCGAACCAAACGTCATAGGAGCGCGGGTCAATTTTATATCGCCGGTATTGGACCCATAATGCACCAACGACGCCGTCGCGT
>QHZO01000049.1:2713-8501 GCA_003224695.1 Acidobacteriota bacterium | reverse complement strand
CTCAAGGCCGCTTGAGCGAGCTTGGGATGGCCGATGATTTTCTTCGCCAGACGCGCCTGCTGGCCGCGAGAAAGTTTCGACACGGCGTTATGGAAGTTGAGAAGAAAAGCGTCAGCCCCGGGGACGGTGCGCGAGAGGTCCCGAATCCGCGCGAAGCGCTCCGAAGGAAAGCGCGACGAAGCCAGCTTCCGGTCCAGCCCGGCGAGGAGGCCCCGCTCTGCCAGAACTTTCAGAACTTTGGCGGGATTCTCCTCGCGCAGGATGGCCTGGAGCTCCCTGCCCTGCTCATGAGGGTCTAGTCTCGCCCAAACCTTGGCGCTCAAGGCGGCGGCCAGGAGATTCTCAGTCCTTTCTGAGGGTTTAAACCCCAGCCGGCTGGCCAGGCGCAGAAGCCGGTAGATGCGAACCGGGTCTTCGAAAAAGCTGCGATTGTTGAGGACGCGAAGCTCGCGGCGCTCGATATCGGCGGCGCCGTTGGTCGGGTCGAGGAGCAGCCCGCGGGAATTGGGGTGGAGAGACACGGCCATGGCGTTGACGGAGAAATCGCGCCGCCTGAGGTCGTCGAAAATCATGGCGGGCGCAACTTCCGGCGGCTTCCCGGGCCGCGTGTACGTGTCCGTGCGGCACATGGCGATTTCGGCGCGCACGCCGTTCAAGAACTGCAATTCCGCCGCGTTCGTTCGGCGGTCAGATTCGAGGAAAGCCACTTGGGGGACGCTGGGGCTTTCGGCCGGCCGGGGTTCAAGCGGCGAGACCGCCAGGGGACGCCCGGCTTCGAGGGAGCGCAAAATCCGCTGTGGGTTGCCTTCCACGGCAAAGTCCAGGTCGTGGACCATTTCGAAGCCGTAGGTCAGGTCACGTACCGCTCCGCCGACCAGGTAAATATTCAGGCCCTGCTCGACCGACGTTCGGCTGATGTGCGTGAGCACTTGGTATTGCTCAGGCGAGAGCCGGCTTTCCATTAAGAAGTTGTAGTCGCTCATTTGAAAACAGGGATGAGGGGCCAGGGACTAGGAGCTAGGATCGTTTTCGATTGTAGATTTTAGATTGGCGATTGAAAAGCTTATCGATCGGCAATCCGCAATCGAAAATCGGCAATTCTCGGACCAAAGTCCCAATTTCCCGAATCCTAATCTCTAATCCCTAACCCCTAGTCCCTAGCCCCTAGCCCCTAGTCCCTAGTCCCTGCACGTCACGCCCTTGGATGGTGCTGTTGATAGACCTGCTTCAGACGTTCTTTCATGACGTGGGTGTAAATCTGCGTCGTTGAAATATCGCTGTGGCCGAGCATCAACTGGATGGAGCGCAAATCCGCGCCGCGTTCGAGCAGGTGCGTGGCGAAGGAGTGCCGAACCAGGTGCGGCGTTAGCGGTGTAGGAATCCCCGCCGCGCGGCCGTAGGCGCGCAATATTTTCCAGAACCCCACACGCGTCAGAGCGCCGCCCAGGTGGTTGACGAAAAGATTCGGAACACTTCTTCCGCGAAGCAGCTTCGCCCTCGCCTCGCGGGAGTACGCTTCCACGGACTTGAGAGCCGACTTCCCCACCGGCACCAGCCGTTCCTTATTCCCCTTCCCGCGGCAACGTAACACGCCCAGGTTGATGTCGAAATCTTCTCCGCGCACGCCCACGAGCTCCGAAACGCGGAGCCCGGTGGCGTAGAGCAAGTCGAGCATGGCTTTGTCGCGCGCCCCGGCCGGAGTGGCGGGGTCGGGAGCTTGAAGCAACGCCTCGATTTCCGCCGAGGTTAAATATTTCGGCAGGCTTCGGCCGATATCCGGCGATTGGATCTCCTCGGTGGGATTCGCGCCGATCTTGCCTTCTTGCGACAGGAATCGGAAAAGGTTCCGCACGGCAGCCAAATGTCTCGCGACCGACCGCGGGCTGAGGCCGCGCGAGTAAAGACTTTCGAGGAATTGGCGCACGTCCTCCTTCTGAACCTTCTCCACGCGCTTGCCGAGGCGCGCGAGATACGTTCCGAAACCCTGCAGGTCCTGTCCGTAGCTCTCGATGGAATTTGCGGCGAGCCCTTTTTCAACTCTCGAATAGTTCAGGAAGGCGTGGAGTTCCTCCCGGAAGCGCGAGAACGACCGAGCTTCACGTCCGTTCTCCCCGTTAGCCGCCTTGGGCTCAGCGAGCACGGAAAGCTCCAAAGAAAGTGCTCCGTGAGGAATGCCGGCTACCAAACCGCGATGGGGGAAGGTTCGACATAAGTTTCCTCTTCAGAAGGTTACCGGAGTCGCTCAAAATCAAAACTCAGAACTGAGTTTGAAATACTTGACAAGGCCATTTCCCCGCCTATACTATCACAAGCATATTGGCGTTGCAAAGCGCGATTAATGAGCCTTCGCTCGCGATAGGTCGCCAAAGTGAGCAAGCTTCTGCCCTCCACACATAAGAAGGTTGTAGTCCGCAAGATGGATAAGGGGCTCGTGAAGGGATTTGTCAAGCCCGGCGGGTACCTCTCCGCCGAAGGCATCGAGTTTCTTGACCTGGAAGGCCACGTCGTTTCCCTCCCCTTTGACCAAATCAAAGGAGTTTACTTCGTCCGCGAATTTGAGGGCCTGCCGGAACACCGGGAGCGAAAGGTTTTCAAGTCACGCCCGCGCTTGAATGGGCTTTGGGTGCGCATGAGGTTCAAAGACGCGGAAGTTTTGGACGGGCTGATCTCCGAAAATCTCCTCGAACATGACTCGCGCGGTTACGCCGTAGCCCCGCCCGACGTCAACTCCAACAATCTTAGGATTTTCATCCCGCGTACGGCGCTGGCTTCCGTGGAGGTTGTGGGCGTGGTTTCGAACGGCTCACGGCGCCCCGCGCCCCGAGCCTCCTCAAAAGTCTCGAAATCGCAGGCCGAGACCCGCCAATTCGGCCTTTTCTAAATCCATCGAAGGGAATGGAGCGGCAGGGCTCAGGCGGCAGCGGCCGGAGGCGGAGGGAGTTCCATCCGGTGATGGATGGCGTAGAGCACCAGCTCCAAACGGTCGGACACTCCCACCTTGTCATAAATCGTGCGCAGATGATTTTTAACCGTTTGCTCGGTGATGGTCAGATGCTGGGCAATCTCCCGATTTCGCCAGCCTTGCATCAGGCAACTGACGATGGACTTTTCGCGGCGCGTCAAGGTGTCCGCGGGCCGCACCGGCGCGGCGACCTCGGCGATGGAGGGGGCGGCGGAACTCGCGGGGCCTTTGGGCAGCCACATCACCCCATTCGCCACCATGCGCGCGCTCTTGACGAACACGTTGGGCTCGGCGCTCTTGGGAACTACCCCGGAGGCGCCGCGCTTCACAAATTCCATGCCTTCGTCGGCCGGCGGACGGGCGGTGGTGATCACGATGCGCCCGGGACGCGTCCCCTTGCGCAGTTGGCGCAGCAGGGCGCCGGAATCTTCGTCGGCGATGTCAGATTGAATGAAGTAGATGTCCGGATTGAATTTCTCGGCGAGGCCGGCCACCTGGCCGGCATTTTCGGCTTGCGCCACCACGCGCAGGTCGTCTTCCAGCGCGAAGAGCTTTTTCAGCCCCAGGCGGAAAACGCCTTCCCGGTCAGCGATGAGGATTCGGACTCGCTTATTCGCCACGCGCCTCATTCGTGTTCCGGCGGGCTCAATCACCACCCGCCCGTTCCTTGGTGCGGCTCCCCAAACCCCGATGCCAAAGGGTCGGGTGCACAAAGGCTTGGTTTGCGCTCAGGGTGGAGGCAGACAGGACGGTCGGCGTTTCAGTCGGCGTGGTCACTTTGCCGCATTCGAGCCGCGCTCATGCTTCCGGAGGCGACAGCTGGAAACGGTAGTCGTCAATGATCGCGCCAACTCCGGCCTCTGCACTCGACCGGTGGCCGCGCACCACGCGCCCTTGCCCGGTCAGCTTCATGGGAACGCCGGTCAGCTCCACGGGCAAGTCCATCGTAAATTGGATGGGCGTCGCCTGAGCCAGCCGCAGCCGCGGCGGCAGAATGACGTAAAAGCCGCTGCCGCTAACCGTGACCGTCTTCCCTTGCGCGCGCTCTTTCTTTCCGCTGCGGCCCTTCCATCGAACTTCCATGGGAAGTTCGAGCGGGAGTCGAACGCCGGAGCGCAGAAAGGTTGTCGGAGTCATATCCACCTTCTCAAGTCGTATTTTACCGCGAATGCGATATCTCTGCAAGGGCTACCTTGCTCCGTTGTGGAACTAGTTCTCGAATCGTCGCCGCTCGGCATGACGCGGTTGCCGGGTCCCGCTCGGTGACCACAAAGCGGACAGCAAGAGCCATGTGGTGCCTAGCGACGCCAGAGTTACCATCAAGTGCCAGAGGTGAGGGAAAATTAGTGCACGCATTGTTTTCTCCTTTTGAGGACGCGGCTCGCCTTGGATACCGCCCGCTTCGTCACCAGCCCTTGAACTTCCATGTGCCGCTTCCTCACATGCATAGACTAACGGACCCTGTATGGTGATACAACGTCACGCCCGTACCATGACGTTGGTACTGGAAGCACCTGACACCTGAAGGGTCTCCATCTCCTTTTCAGTAATCGCCATAAGCTTCCGGGCCTAACTCGCGGCTACTCGTGGTCTGCCTAACTAAGTACCGTCTATGGGAAGAGCGTCTAATTTACGCTTGTTCGCCCCAGCGCATCAGCCGCAGTCGAGAGACGGGACAATCCTCGCCAGGCCCACCGCGTATAATGAGCCCACCTTCCCCGATGCTTCGGGGCGGGTGCTACCAACACGGAGCGTGAAATATGAAACTGGGTGAATTAGCGGAGCGGCTCGGAGCGAAACTTGAAGGCTCGCCGGAGCTTGAAATCAAGGGTGTCGCGGGGCTCGACGATGCCGGGCCCTCGGAGGTGGCATTTCTCTCGAATCCCAAATACCGTCGCAAGCTCGGCACCACTCGCGCGGCAGCGGTCATTGTCTCGATCGAGACCGCCGTGCTGGCGCCGGCGGACTCGCACGGAAGCCCCGATAATCTCCGGGCGGGCCGGGCGCTGTTGCGTTCCGACAACCCGTACCTGGCTTTCGCCAAGGCGCTCGAAATTTTTTCGCCCCCCGAAAAACCTTGTCCGGGAATTCATGCAACGGCCGTTATCGCGCCGAGCGCCAAAATCGGCCGCAATCCCTCCATCGGCCCTTACGTCGTCATCGAGGACGGAGTCGTAATCGGCAACGACTGCGTGGTGAAGAGTTTTGTGGTGATCTACCGCGGCGCGAAGATCGGCGACCGCTTCTTCGCGCACTCCCACGCCGTCGTGCGCGAGAACGTCGAGATTGGGGACCGCGTGATTCTCCAAAACGGCGCGGTGGTCGGTTGCGATGGTTTCGGGTTTGCGAAGCAGGCGGATGGGTCCTACTACAAGATCGTTCAAGCCGGGACGGCGGTGGTCGAAGACAACGTCGAGATTCAAGCCCACTCTTGCATTGACCGCGCCACGGTGGGTGAAACGCGCCTCCGCCGTGGCGTCAAAGTGGATAACCTTGTCCAGGTGGGTCACGCCTCGGAGGTGGGCGAGAATACCTTGCTCTGCGGACAGGTGGGCATGGCCGGAACCTCGAAGGTCGGAAAAAATGTGGTTCTTGCGGGACAAGTCGGTCTCGCGGGCCATTTGACGATCGGTGATAACGTCGTCGTCTCGTCACAGTCGGGCGTCCCGAAAGACGTTCCCGCGCGTAAAGTCGTTTCGGGTTATCCGGCTATGGATAACGCTTTGTGGCTGAAGTGCGCGGCCATCTACCAGCGCTTGCCGGAAATTTACGAAGCGTTTCGAAAAATTCGCCGGCCCGGGTCTAATGCGACAAACCGTCGCAGAA
>QHZO01000049.1:0-2669 GCA_003224695.1 Acidobacteriota bacterium | reverse complement strand
GGCCCCCACGGGGAGGTCGAATTTCAGAGCTGTTTTGTAGCAGCAGAGAGCGAGGTGGGGTTTTCCTTGGCGTCCAGGGGCCATTCCTCGGGCGCGAGGCCGGAAAGAATTGCCCGGCGCACCTGCTGCATGACTTTGTCACGAGCCTCGAGACCCATGCCGGCAGTCGAAATCGGCGGGTGGACGGTGAGGCGGATCACGCCGGGCCGCAAAGCCACCTCGCCCTTGCGCATAATTTTATTCGCGCCGGAAACCGAGATAGGCACAATGGGCGCGCCGGCTTTGAGCGCCATCACGAAGACGCCTTTCTTGAACGGCTGAAGGCGCCCGTCGGGGCTGCGTGTGCCTTCGGGATACACGAGGAATGAGTGGCCGCTCTTGAGCGCCGCGGCGGCTTGCTCGACCACCTGAATCGCCTCTTCGCGATTTTTGCGGCGGCTGACGGGAAGAAACCCGTGCAGGCGCATGGCCCAGCCAAGCACTGGCACCCGGAAGGATTCCTGCTTCACCAGCACCAGCACGATGGGCAGATGCACCATTACGGCGGGCGGATCGGCGATGCTTTGGTGGTTGGGCATGAAAACCACCGGTTCATGGAAGAGGATGTTTTCGCGCCCGAGTACTTCCACGCGGATCCCCGCCAGCCACATGGCCATTCGCGCGCCCGCCATCGCCACGCGGTATAGCGCTCGGGTGTTCCCGGCGAGGAGCGAATAGATCAGCATCGGCGGGCCCAGAAGAAGGATGTAGGCCATGGTGACTGATAGGACGAAGATGGCGCGGAGGGTGGCGAACACAGAATTCAGGAGTCAGGAGTCAGAAGACAGAATTTAGAAACTAGAAATCAGAAATCAGAATCGAGGGCGTCAGTGGTCAGTTGTCGGTTGCGAAGAAACCAGGACAACGGACAAAGGACAACGGACCGCGAACATCTTTCATTCACCATTCACTATTCACCGTTCAGAACTCAAAACTCGAAGGACCAAACTCCGAACACCGAACTGGACAGCTATTTTTCCGCCTTGCCGGCCAGCCAATCGTCGCGCAATTGCCGTTGGGCGGGAGAAGCGTCAGGAATCTCTTCGACGCGATACGTCGGAGTCTGAGTTTCGCCAAGATCGAATTTGATTTTCAGCGTTTGCGCGCCACGTCGCACTTCGAATTCGGCTTTAATCCGGGGCTTCAAGCCCCGCGCCTGCGGCGGATAATTCAACGCCTGGCCGTTCATCGCAACCAGCACATCGCCCGTTTGGAGACCTGCCTTAGCGGCGTTTGAATCCGCGTCCACGGATTCGACAGTCACTTCCCCGCTCTCCGCGCGCGAGGCTCGAAAGCCCAGCGCCGCCTCCTCCATCGTTGACGAAATCAGGCGGAGGCCGGCGTAGCCAAGGTAAGTGTCGTAGTCAAGCTCGCGCGTGCCCGTAAGGTAATCGTCAAAGAACCGATCAACCTCGGTGAATTCCGGCGCCACTTCCCGAATCGTATGGACCAGGTCCGCCTGCGTGAAGAAGCGATGGCGTTGGGCAAACTCGGTATTCACGTGGCGCATCACGGCATCGAGGCTTCCCCCGCTGCCGGCCGCGCGCCGAAGCGCCAAGTCGAGCAAGATTCCGACCAGCTCGCCTTTGTTGTAGTAGGAAACGCTTCTTTCCGGCCGCCAGTAATCGGGATATTTCTCAAGCCACGCCTCGCGGCCCGAGGTCTCGAGGCTTTGCGTCAGGTGGGCGGGCCGGCCCTGAAGCTCGCGAATTTCGTTCCCAAGCCGCTGATAAAACCCTTGGCGGTCAATCAGGCCGGCGCGTAGCGTCGCGTAGAGGCCATACGTGCTCGTCACACCTTCGGAGAACCACAGGTCACGTGTGTCGTTGCCGTGAACGTAATCCACGGGCTCGAGCCCCGCCGGACGAATGCGCTTGACGTTCCAGGCGTGAAAGAATTCGTGCGCGACCACGGACTCGAATCCGTCCCAACGGCTCTGAAGGTTCGCCGCGCCCACGGTGATGGCCGTTCCGTAGGCGTGCTCCATCCCGCCTCCGCCCCGGCCTCGGTCCGTAAAGTGAAAAATGAAGGTATAGTGATCGAAGGGCAAATCGTTCATGAGGGCAGTCTCAGCAGCCGTAATTTGTTCGACGGAAGCGAGCAAGCGAGCGGACGAGTAAACCGCGCCGTCGGCGTGAACGATGAGGCGGTAATAAGCCTTCTTCCCGCCCGTGCCGCCGAGGCCCTGCGCGAAGTCGTATTCCTGAAACGTTCCGGCTTCGGCGGGCGCGTCCACGAGTGCGTCGTAGTTCGCGGCGCGAAAGGCACCCGAGGCGTCGGGCTCGCCGAGCACCGAGGCAAGTTTCCAGCCCTCGGGCAAGAGGAGCTTTATCTGGCAGGCGCGGTCGCGCTCTTCGGGCAGATAGAAAAGCACCATGGCGAAATTCAAGAAGGCATGGCTTTCGCCGAGGACAGCTCCGAACGGCCCTTCGTCGTTTGTGTAGACTGAATAATCGAGCTCTAGACTTGAACAGCGATGGGGCGCGTCGCGCCACGTGTTCA
Source organism: Acidobacteriota bacterium (assembly GCA_003224695.1). GTDB lineage: Bacteria > Acidobacteriota > Terriglobia > UBA7540 > UBA7540 > Gp13-AA74. Next base: position 128 of record QHZO01000049.1, on the reverse strand, counting down.
AGTCTTCGCGCCAGAGCTTGGCGGGCTTTCCATCGCAAGTCGCGCGCAGGGCCTCGACGTGGCGAACGAAATCGCGGATCTGGTAAGTGGCATTCCAGGTGGGAAACTGAATTTCCGTGGAAGGCCGG
>QHZO01000272.1 GCA_003224695.1 Acidobacteriota bacterium | reverse complement strand
CCCATCGCGACCAACGTGGACGGCATCCAGGTTTGCGAAATCTTTCCGCGCATGGCCAAGCATGCGGACAAATACTCGCTCATCCGCTCCGTCTATCACACCGCGGCGGCTGTACACGACACGGGCCATCAGATGATGCAGACGGGGCGCTTGTTTCAGGGCGGCATCGAGTATCCGAATATCGGCTCGGTGCTTGCGAAACTGCGCGGGCCGAAGGGCGACGTGCCGCCGAACGTTCTGATGCCGCACCCGATCGGCAACACCGGAGGCAACATGCCGCACGGTCAAACCGGCGGCTTTCTCGGCAAGGCGTTCGATCCCTTCGTGCTCAATGCCGACCCCTCCGACCCGAACTTCCGCGTGCCCGACATGCTTCCGCCCGACTACATTGCCGGCGTGCGCGTGGACCGCAGGCGAAGCTGGCGGACCGAAATTGACAAGTCGGTTTCGTATTTCGAGACCAGCCAGGACGCGAAGCTGATGGACGCGACCTTCAACCAGGCCTATACGCTGATGTCCTCGGCGAAAGCGCGCGAGGCTTTCGAGCTCGGGCAAGAGCCCCCAGAGGTCCGGAAGCGCTACGGGATGAACCGCTTCGGGCAGGGATGTCTCCTGGCGCGTCGGCTGATCGAGCGCGACGTCCGCTACGTTACGGTCAATATGTTTGAGACGGTCTTCAACGAAATCACCTGGGACATACACGGCTCGGCGCCCTTCAGCCCTATCAGTTGCTATCGCGATCTGATTGGGCCGATGTTCGACAACGCTTTCACATCGCTCCTCGAGGACCTCGGCCAGAGAGGGCTGCTCGATTCGACGCTGGTTGTCGCCACCGGCGAGTTCGGCCGCACGCCCAAGATCAATCCCGCCGACGATATCGGCGGAGCGCCAAAGGACCGGCCGGTAACTTCTCAGGAGGTTGCGGCGACGATTTTCAGTGCGCTCGGCATCAACCTGGAAGTCGAATTGCCAGGACCGCAAGGCCGTCCTTTCCCGGTCGTAGATCGCGGCGTCCAATCGATTTCGGAACTGCTCTGAAACTCGCTGGAGCAAAAATGCAGAAACAGTTATCTCGCGCGAGCCTTTTCCTTTCCTCCTCACTTGTCTCCGTTCTGATTATCTGCTCCAGCTTCATTTCATTGGGGCGAAGCTCTTGGGAAGGTTCGGGCCAGAAGGGCCAGACAAGCGGGAAGGCCCCGAAAGCAGCGGCTCAAAGTGGCCAGCCCCAGCGGCTCGAACCCAAGGTCCTCCACGCCGCTAAGGTGGTGTTCCCGGTCGAGCTGCGCATTTTGCCTTCCGCCATCCAATTGGCGCATCCGGTGGCCGCTCAAAAGCTCGTGGTGGAAGGAAAATTTGCCGACGGCCACGAAGAGGACTTGACGGCCGAAGCTCGCCTCTCAACTTCCGACGCGCGCGTCGCGACTCTGGATTCGGAGCCCAGCGTCCGCGGCGCCGGCGACGGCCGTGCAACCATCGGCGCCACCTACCGCGGCCTGCAAGCGGAAGTTCGCGTGGAAGTAAAAAACTTCACGAAGGAATTCGTCTATAGCTTCCTTGCCACGGCGCGCTGGCGGGAAAGAACGGCTTCAAACTGACGCTGCGCGGCTACGACCCGGAGGCGGATTACTTCACGCTGACGCGCCAGGCGCTGGCTCGCCGGACGGAGCGCCTGGAGCCTGCGAAGAGCCTGATTCTTCTCAAACCCACGCTGACCATCCCGCACGGCGGCGGCCGCCGGTTCGCGGTGGGCTCGCCCGAATACAAAATCATGTCGGGCTGGATTGCGGAGGGCATGCCTGCTCCCAAAGACGCCGATGCGCGGGTTGAAGATCTGGAAGTTCTGCCGCGGGAGATTTCACTCCGCCCCGGCGCCGAGCAGCAAATCCTGGTTCGCGCCCACTATTCCGACGGAAGCGAAAAAGACGTGACGCGCTGGGCGAAGTTTTCGAGCGGCGACATGAGCGTCGCCAGCGTGGACGACCTCGGGCGTGTCAAGATGACCGGTTATGGCGAAGCGCCCGTGACGGTCTGGTATCAAAGCCGCGTTTCATTCGCGCGCCTCAGCGTGCCGTTTCCCGTGGTCATTGATCCGGCCGCCTTCAAGAAGGCTCCGCGGACGAATTACATTGACGACTTGGTGCTCAAAAAGCTTCAGTTCTTGCATATTCCTCCCTCGCGGCCAGCGTCGGATGAGGAGTTCGTTCGCCGGGCTTACCTCGACGCGGCGGGAATGCTGCCCACGCCGGCGGAAACCGAAAAGTTCCTTGCCGAAACTTCCTCCGACAAACGCTCGCGCCTCATTTCCACACTCACCACGCGGCCGGAATTTGTGGACTACTGGGCGTACAAGTGGTCGGACCTGCTGCTGGTGTCGAGCAAGAACCTTTCCCCCGACCAAATGTGGACCTTCTATAACTGGATTCGGGCGAGCGTGGAGAAAAACAAGCCCTGGGACCAGTTCGTTTATGAAATCGTGACGGCGACGGGCAACTCGCGGGAAAATGGCCCGGCGAACTACTTCGTCATCGAGCACGACCCCATCCAGATTTCCGAGAACATGACCAAGGCGTTTCTCGGGACCAGCATCACCTGCGCGCACTGCCACAATCATCCGCTCGAGAAGTGGACCCAGAAAGATTACTTCGCGATGGCGAATCTGTTCGCGCGTGTGCGGCTGAAGACGGGGGACTTCGCCCGCGGCGGGCTCGACGACGCCACGGTGTATTCCAGCCCCTCGGGCAATGTGATCTTCCCGCGCCTGGGCCGCCCACTCCCGCCGCAGCCGCTCGACGCGACGGCGCTCGCCCCCGATTCGACGGAAGACCGCCGCGTGTACTTTGCCCAGTGGCTGACCTCGCCGAAGAACCGCTATTTCGCCCGCGCCCTGGTGAACCGCGTGTGGAAGAATTTTATGGGCCGCGGCTTGGTGGAGGCCGTGGACGATTTGCGCGAGACGAACCCGCCTTCGAATGAGGAGCTTTTTTCGGCTCTCACCGACGACTTTATCGCGCACGGATTCGACGTCCGATATCTCATTCGCACCCTCATGAATTCCGCGACGTACCAAACCGCCGCCGAGCCGCTCAAGGACCTGCCCGCCGAAGTGATGCTCGACGCCATCTCCCAGGTGCTTCAGACGCCGACGAAATTCGACGGTTACCCGGCCGGCACGCGCGCCTTAGAGTTGCCGGACACGCAGGTGGACTCCTACTTCCTCACCGTCTTCGGCCGGCCCGCGCGCGAGCAGACCAGCGCCGCCGAGCGCCAGTCTGATCCAAGCATCACGCAGGCCCTCCATGTCATCAACGGGGAAACGCTCAACGACAAGCTCCGCGAGCCGGGCGGCACCGTGGACATGCTCTCGAAGCTCGCTCTGCCCGACGACCGTGCGGTGGATTACCTGTTCTTCGCCGCCTTTTGCCGCCATCCGAATCCGGCAGAGCAAAAAGAGATGGTGGCGGACCTCCAGAACGCCGAGGCGCAGAAACTCGCCGCCGGCCAGGCCAATCCCCACCGCGCGGCTCTGGCCGATTTCGCCTGGGCGCTGGTGACCAGCAAGGAGTTCATGTTTGACCATTAGCCTTTTGCAGGGACGACATATTCGAGGACTTCGGACACTTGCAGGGAGCCGAAGATCGAAGGCGGACATTAATTGGATACGGTTGCGGGGTTCCTCGTGTCGGCGCTGTTCGTAGTCGGCGTATATGTTGCCGTTCCTGTCGTGACGGTCTGGGGCTGGGTGCGATGGTCCAAGCGTTCACAACCGCGGACAGTGTTCTCGATGTTGTCCTTAGTCGGTTTCACGCTCGCCACCGCATCCGCCTTCCTCGCGATTTCATCTGCAATATACGCGCAGGCGATTGGTGGTTTCCCGTTTTATGACCCTTTGCTGCTTATGATCGTTAAGTTTGGAGCGGTGCTTTCTTCTGCGGCAATTGTCTTCGGAATTATCGGTATGTGGCGGCGGGGGCCTTTGAGGTGGCATGCACCCGCGTGTGGCGTGGGAACTTTTTTGTTCTGGTTCTTCACAGCGATGGCCGAATAACCACACTTGGCGGCAATAGAGGCGCAGAGTTTTCGGGTACGAAGATTTTGGATGCGCTGCGACTACCACGCCGCAGATAGGGATTTCGATTGATCGAGCCGGTCAGTGAGCAACCAGGAACGCGGATCGCGATTGTCGCCGCCATCGTCCTCGCCGCGGGGATTTGTGCGGCCACGGGCGTCGTAATCCGCGGGCAGCCCGCGACCCAAACCCCCAGCTACAACCGCGATGTATTCCCCATTCTTCGCGACAATTGCCTGGCCTGTCACAGTTCTGCCGCGAAGATGGGCGGCCTGGTGATGGAAAGCTACGAAATGCTGCTCAAGGGCGGGAAGGACGGGCAGGTCATTGTGCCGGGCAAGGCGAGCGAGAGCCGCATGATTCTGATGCTCGAAGGGAAGATCAAGCCGCAAATGCCGTTCGGTACGAACCCGCTCCCGGCCGAGCAGCTAGCCACGCTCCGCTCGTGGATTGATACAGGCGCCGCGGGGCCCGCCGCCGGCGAAGCGCCCGTCTCGATTCAACCCAACATTCCGGACATCAAACCGGAAGTGCCCGTGGTTTCACCCATCGGCTCGCTGGCCTTCTCGCCGGACAGCAAGATTCTGGCGGTGGGCGGATACCAGCAAGTTGAGCTGCTCGGGTCGGCGACGGGAAAAATTCTGGCGACACTCTCGGGCCACGCCGACTTGGTGCGAAGCCTTGCCTGGACTCCCGATGGACGGCGGCTGGTTGCGGCGGGAGGCTTGCCGCAACGCGGCGGCGAGATCAAAGTCTGGGACGTGGTCGGCCGCAAGCTCTTGAGAACGATCAATGGCCACACCGACTGCATCTACTCCGTTGCGGTGAGTCCCGATGGGAAGCTCGCGGCTTCGGGAAGTTACGACAAGCTGATCAAGCTCTGGGACATCGAGACCGGCGCGGAAGTGCGGACGCTCAAGGACCATATTGACGCGGTTTTCGCAGTGGCCTTCAGCCCGGACGGCAAGCGCCTGGCCTCCGGGGCGCAAGACCGCACGGTGAAAATCTGGGAGGTTCGAACGGGCGAGCGGCTCTACACGATGAGCGAAGCGCTCGACTCGGTGACGGCCCTGGCCTTCAGCCCCTCGGGAAAGCAGTTGGCCGCGGCCGGCGTGGACAAAACCATTCGCACCTATGAGCTCGGCGAGAAAAGCGGGACGCTGGCCGAATCGGTCATGGCGGACGAAGACACTGTCCTTGAACTCACCTACACGCCCGACGGCAAAACATTGATCTCAAGTTCCGCGGACCGCTCGATCCGCTTCCGTGACGCGGGCACGCTGTTCCCGAAGAAAGTTCTCGACAACCAGCCGGATTGGGTCGAGGCCTTGAGTGTCAGCCCGGACGGGAAATGGCTGGCCGCCGGCCGATACGATGGCTCGGTCAGCCTCTATAACCTCGCCAACTACGAAGAGGCCGTCGGCCCGCTGGTGGCCTTCGCGCCGCGCGGGCCGGAGGCGGAAAAAAATCAGACGGCGTCACGATGAGGTGCCCTATGAATGTGAAATCGTTTCCCGCCAATCGGCAAACCTTAGAGCTTGTCTGTCGTCCTCGCGCAAGCGGGGACCCCTGGATTCGCGCCTTCGCGGGAATGACGGCCGCGTCGCCGCGCTTCCGCTGCCCACGACGATTTGTCTCCGGGCTGGTTTTCGCGGCACTGATAGCTGTTGCGGCAAATGCCCAGACCATCCCGCCCATGGTTTATAGCGTCTCGCCGCGCGGCGTCGAGCGCGGAAAGACCGCGACGCTCACTTTGGAAGGCCGCAATTTGGCAGGCACTCGCGCCGTGCTGTTTGACTCGCCGGCCATCAGCGCCAAATTCGTTTCGGTGCGCGACCTCGCGGAAGAAAAACGAGTGATTCGGCCGGGTGTGGACTTGGGCGCGGAAGTTGCTCAGGGCACCAAGCAAGAGGGCAAAGTAGAAGTGACGGTCGCGAAAGACGCGGAGCCCGGCATCCATTGGTTCCGCGTTCAGACGCCGCTCGGCAGCTCGAATCTGGTCGCGTTCGACATTGGCGAGCTTCCGGAAATTGAAGCCAAGGAAGCGAACACCGAACAAGCTCAAACGGTGGAGCTGCCGGCCACCCTTGTCGGCGCCATCGCCTGGCCCGGGCGCGTGGACGCCTATCAATTTCAAGGCAAGGCCGGCGAGGAGTTGGTTTTCGAAACCGTGGCATCGGAGCTCGGGTCCCAGCTTCGCTCCATTCTGTCGCTTCGAGATTCCAACGGCAAAATTCTCGCCCACGCCGGCGAATACCAGCGGCGGGCGGATGCCGTTCTCACGGCCAAGCTGCCTGCGGACGGGACCTACACCGTTTCCATCACCGACCTCCAAAAGCGCGGGGGCGGCGGCTTCTTCTATCGCCTGAACGCCGGGCCGCTCCCATACGTCACAGGAGTGTTTCCCCTCGGCGGGCGCTTCGGCAAGGCGTTTGACGTCCGCTTGACGGGTGTGAACCTCGGCGGCTTAAACAAGGTTACCGTAACGCCTACGGAGCGCGCGGACAGCAGGCATACCGTTTCGCTGCGCGTCCAAACTCCCGCGGGCCCGACGCTCAACAAGATTCGCGTGGCGATAACCAACCCGCCGGAAATGGAAGAGAAGGAGCCCAACGATTCTCCCGATCAGGCGGAGACCATCACCGTGCCTTCCACTCTTAACGGGCATGTTGGGAACGGCAAGCCGTCGGGGGATGGGCGGCCCGACGAAGATTATTTCCGTTTCACCGCGCGCCAGGGCGAGCACCTGGTGGCGGAGGTCGCCGCGGCTCGGCTCGGCTCGTCGCTTGACTCGGTGATTGACATCCTCGATTCGAAAGGCCGCGAGATTCCATTTGCCGTCGCGCGCGCCGTCGCCGAAACCACGCTGACGCTCGGCAACCGCGACTCGAAGACTTCCAACTTGCGGCTCACTTCAGTTTCCGGAATCCGCGTGAACGATTATCTGATGATGGGCGACGAGCTGGTGCGGTTGATTTTCGTCCCCGACCAGCCGGATATTGACCCCGTGGCGAAGAATTTCGCGGGCGAGCGCCTGGCGTTGTTCAATACCTCGCCCCAGGCGCACACGGCG
>QHZO01000271.1:3187-5231 GCA_003224695.1 Acidobacteriota bacterium | reverse complement strand
CGAAAAGAATGCGGAAGCCGGTGGCGGTGGCTCTGGCGATTGTGGCCGCACCCGTCATCTATTTTGCCGCGTCGGTCAGGCCGGCGGTAGCACCTCAGGAGCCGGCGCCGCCAGCTCCGGCTGTAGCGCCTGTGCGGCCCACCGCCCCTGCGCCCGCGCCGGCGCCCGTCAAACCGCTGGTGGGAATTTATCGAGAAGGTCCGACGCCCTTGCCGCCCGCGCCGCCCTGCGAGGGCGTGGTTGCGCCTGCGATCGCGCCGCCGCCCATGGCGGCCCACGGCCCGATCGCACCTAAACTTAGTCCCGATGGCGTGCCCGGCGCTCCGGCCGTTGCTCCCATCGCGCCGTTCATGCCCACCGCATCAATCAGCCCTTGCGTCGGTGTCGTCGAGCCGGCTTTAGCGCCGGTTCCACCGCCGGCGGCTGCGATGCCTTTCCCGCCTCAGAAGCCTGAGGCTCCCGTGACCAAGAAGCCCGAGCCTACAAACGAGTTCCATGGCAAAGGCTTTTCGTTTGGAGATGATGAAGAAGAGGGGGGCGAACATTACGTTATCGTCGAAGGCGATTCGATCAGCATGAGCGGCTCTGGCGACGACGCGCACCGCGCCAAAGCGCTGCGATCGAAAATCAACGGCGATTACATCTGGTTCCACCGGGACGAAAAGGAATATGTGATTACCGACCAAGGCACCATCAAGGAAGCCAAAGCGCTTTTCGCCCCTCAGGAAGAACTGGGTCGCAAGCAGGAGGCCCTCGGGAAGATGCAGGAAGAGCTCGGTGCCCGGCAGGAAGAGCTCGGGAAACACATGGAGGAGATCCGCGTCAAGCTGCCGGACCTGAGAAAAGAAATCAAGAAGCTCGAAGCGGAGCTTTCCGATATTGATACGCCAAAAACTCAGGTGGAATTAGGGGAGCTCCAAGCCGAGCTCGGCGAGATGCAAGCAAAAATTGGCGAGCAGATGGCCCAGGCCGGAGGAATGCAGGGGGAACTCGGCGCCAAACAAGGAGAGCTCGGCGCTCAGCAGGGCAAATTGGGGCGTGAGCAAGGAGAGCTTGGCCGCGAACAAGGTCGCCTGGCTCGCGAGGCCAACCGCAAGATGAAGAGCCTGCTCGACGACGCCATCACGCGGGGTATCGCGAAGCCCGCCTCGAAATAGGGTGGCTTATCGCATGGCTATGGTATCGGCGACGCGGTAAAATGAAATGCATGGAGCCGGTGGTCGCCAAATTTCGAACCTACCAGGAGGCCGAAGAGGCGACACGCGAGTTCTACCGCCGCCTTACACCGGCCGAGCGCCTGGAAATTCTGTTCCAACTCCGCGACATGCACATCAAGGGAGACGATGCCGCTTCCGAAGGACTGGCGCGCGTTTATCGAATTACTCAACTCCAACGGGGTTGAGTACTTGATTGTGGGCGCGGTAGCCTTGGCGCACCACGGCGTACCGCGCTTTACCGGCGACCTCGACATTCCGGTCCGCAACTCTCCGGAAAACGCGAGGCGGTTGGAAGCCGCGCTTGACCTCTTCGGCTTTGCTGGTCTTGGTTTGAAAGCCAGCGACTTTGTCAATTCCAACCAGGTCGTTCAGTTGGGTTTGCCTACAAACCGCATTGACGTCCTTACGTCGATTACAGGCGTGACTTTCGACGAAGCTTGGGAAAGCAGGTTCCGGGGCGAATTGGGGGGAATCCAGTCGAACTTCATCGGCCACCAAGCCTTGATCCAAAACGAGAGAGCAACTGGCCGCCCTCAAGACATCGCTGATCTCAAGAGCCTGGAGGCAAAAGGAGTATAACCGCGTGTAGCACGGTGGGCGGGAGATTGGCCGCGTCGTGGGAAACCTCGGGTGGAGCAGGGAGATCTCAGTTATTCAACATTTGGGAATTTTGTGGTATTGAAAAACCCTGCACTTGCAAACCTTCCCGGTATCCGCTATCAGTTCTGTTAAATATCTAGCGGGGAGCAATACGAGCGTGCAAGGGATTGATATATCGAAGTCCGGCCTGCCCTTCCTCGTTTGATCCCGGCGGGCCCGCCCAGACC
>QHZO01000271.1:0-3169 GCA_003224695.1 Acidobacteriota bacterium | reverse complement strand
ATCCCGAGAAAAGAAAGGTCAACTATGGACGCTGTGTGCGGAGCGGCGGGGGCCATGTTCCCGACACTCAATAGCACAGGTATTTGCGCGCGTCGGCGCTTGAAGAAACGAATGGGTTGTTTCGGCTGTGCTGGCATACCGAATTTCCTCCCCTGTGATTGAATACCTAGTGTAGCTGTTTGCTCTGTGGAAATCAAGCGGAAAGGCACGTAGGAAGTGTCTCAATTTGAACATCCTTTAGCGGCGGTCTATGACCGCCGATCTTTCCTTTTAATCATTTCGGCGCTCATAGAGCGCCGCTGCAGCATACTGAGACACCACCGGCATTTACAAGCAGGCTAAGGCAACCGGGTCATAGTCCCGACACGAATTCCCAGAGTCAGCGAGCGCCCCTACCGCTTGCGCGCTGCCAAGCGGCCAAGCGGGACTGCCGCTAGGACGTAAGCCATCACTGCAAAGGCAATTAGCGACACTCGGCCGCCCCAGGGCTCGACAAACGCGAACATGTCTCGGCCGGCGAGGAAGTGAGTGAGCGATGGGATTTTCTGGATGAATAGGACGGCGAGGAGAATGCCCGTGATCGCCTCACCGGCAATCAAGCCTGAAGCGATTAGTGTGCCGCGCTCTTCGTAGCTGGCTTTTTCCTCGGGCCGAAACTTCCGCCGGGCCGCCCAGCGGTCCGCAAACCACTTGATCGCGCCGCCGACGAAAATCGCCGAAGTGGTCTCGAGGGGAAGATACATACCGACCGCGATCAGCATGGGCGAGGGCGCTTCGATCATGACCAAGGCGACGCCGAACATCGCGCCCATCACCAGCAACCCCCAGGGCATGGCGCCGCCGACAATCCCTTGCGCCAGGCCGGCCATCAGGCCCGCCTGCGGCGCAGGCAGCGCTCGCCCGCCGATGCCGCCGGTGTCAAGGTTCGCTTCGTGCAGCCAAACAATCGGCCAGATCAAGAAGAACGACACGGCGGTCACGGCGAAGACCTCCACTAATTCCATCTTCCAGGGCGTCCCGCCAAGAAGATAGCCCGCCTTCAGATCCTGAATCAGGCTTCCGGAGACGCAGCACGCGCAGCAAACCACCGAAGCCACACCGAGCACCGCGGCCACCCCGCCCAGGCCTTTCGCGCCAATTCCCACCATCACCAGCGCCGCGATCACCAGAGCGCAGAGTGTGAGCCCGGAAACCGGCTGATTCGACGAGCCGACCAGGCCCACCAGATAGCCGCCTACGGCCGAGAGAAAGAAACCGGTTATCGTCATCACCAGCCCGGCCAGAATCGCGGCGAACCAACTTCCGGCGAAGTGGTAATAGATCAGGGTAATCGGAATGACGAGCGCCACCGTGGCGGCCAGCACCCAGCGAATGGAGATGTCCACATCCAAGCGGTTGAGGGCTTGGGTCGCGGCGTGCCCCTTCCCGCCGGCCGTTTCGAAGGCTCCTCGAATCGAGCGGAAAATCGAGGCGCGCATGTCGTAGAGGGTATAAATCGTCCCCACCAGCATCGCGCCGACGGCGATGGGCCGGACGACGCTATACCAGACGGCGTAGCTCACAACGTCAGGGGTTGCGGAAGCCCCGCCGAGGCGAGCGGGCAAGTCCGGGTCAATAAAAAGGATGAGCGGGATCAGCACCAGCCAGGCAAGCACGCCGCCGGAAAAGTTGATGGCCGATAACCGCGGACCAATGATGTACCCAATCCCGATGAGCGCCGGAGAGGCGGCGGGGGTGGTGTAAGCGATGCCGCCCGTGTACGTGACGTTCGCCAGCGGCTGGTTATTTCGGAAAGCGGAGGAACGGCAGCGTGACTTCTTCTTTGAAAATCTGCAATCCCTTTTCGTCCTTGAGCAATTCGAGCAGCGCCCCGAGACCCATCGCGCCAAAGACGTACCGAGGCGCGTCCGCCGCGCCCGCCTGCCCGGCTTTCACGATTTCGGCGCTGGCGGTGCTTTCCGGGAACGGCAAGTCCTTGGCATCCACGCACAGAGGACGGCGAAGAATGATGATAAAGAAGACGCCGAGCAGCCCGCCGGCGAGAAGAATGAACGTCCCCACCCAAAAATGCGTGCGCAGATCCGTCCAAAGGCGCTGGCCGGAAACGTTCACCATCATGAACGCGGGGATGGTGAAAATTGCGCCCGCCACCAGCGCCTCGCCCACAGACGCCGCCGTGCGGGTCAGGTTCTGCTCGAGCACGCCGCCGCGAAAAAACGGCAGGCGGAACAGCGCGATGGCAATGACCGCCGCCGGGATCGTCGCCGCCACCGTCTGCCCGGCTTTCATGCCCAAGTAGGCGTTCGCCGCGCCAAAGACCGCCGCGAGGAGGATGCCAACCAAAACCGCTTTCAGAGTGAACTCGGGCTCATTCGATTCTGCCGGAACGTAGGGCTTGAATTCCGCCAACCGAAACCTCCTAAAATTTTGTGATAACGGGCCTTTGGCAGCGCGGACTATACCACGGCCCGGTTTTTGGACGCACGAAGTCCTGCCACGCATTGAAGCCTTCGCACTCGATTGAGACTCCAGGCCCACGCGGACGCCGGATCAGGCGGCCTTAGGGACAATGGCGCTTGAGGGATTCGAAGCAGCATCCGGCATACTTAAGAGTGCGGCAAGATCCTCCAGGTCGCGCAGACCAATAAATTGCAATTGCCCAAGGAGTTGGTCTCTTTTGCACACAGCATGCATGTAAAGACCGCAATTGTCACGGACCCGCTCGGAGAATAGCTCGAAGGCGGTGTTTCTGTCGTCGCCGGAAAGCTTGTTGTTAACCGAATCCCTGATTTTTTGTTCGGCAGTTTGTTGTCGGCAGTAAGATTCAATTTTGTGCGTGCAATCAAAGATGTAGGCTGGTTTCCCATATATCGTTTGCGTTTCAAGATTTAACTTCTTCCCACTTTGAAGTTCTATATAACCGTGCTTATATTTCTTGCTGCGCTGGGACGGCCAATTGTGCTTAATCCTGTCCTTTATTAGAGGGCTCGACGCTCTTGCGTCCGGATGGTCTCCGATAAATACACATTGTTTTCGGTAGCCGTTCAAGTGCCAAAAGCTTGTCATGCAGCTAAATCGATTTCTGTTATCGGCGTTCATTATTTTCCTCCATAAGATTTGGTTTCAGAAAGTTCCTGCTCGAAGCGGGAACCCTCCCAACCAATGGCGG
>QHZO01000047.1:20479-29286 GCA_003224695.1 Acidobacteriota bacterium | reverse complement strand
AAGCGGCGGGAGGCCAGGAGTGAGTTGAGTGCGAGTTAACGGATCAAAGTTCTAAGTTCGAAGTTCGCGGTTCGAAGTTCGGAGTTAAGGAATGCAGTCGGCTTGCCACTTGCCACTGACCACTTGCCACCGTTACTAAGATGAGACGCCACCTCCGCCTCTTCGCCCTCTACTTCGCGCAGTACGTCAAAGTGCGCCTGGCCTACAAGGCCGACTTCTTCATCGCTTTCTTCTCTTCGATGGCGGCCACGGTCATTGCTTTCGGCTTCGTGCTCGTGCTCTTCACGAAGATTCCGAAACTTCAGGGCTGGTCGTTTTATGAAATCCTGTTCCTCTACGCTTTTTCGCTCGTGCCTTTGGGCTTTTTCAACGTGGTCAGTTGGAACCTCTACGAATTCGGCGACATTTACATCATCCAGGGGCAGCTCGACCGTGTCCTTCTGCGCCCTGTGCACACACTGTTCCAGGTACTTTTCGAAAGATTTCGCATTGAATCCCTTCAGGAAGTGGTGACGGGCTTGGCGGTGATCGCCATTTGCCGCGCGCACTTGGGCCGCGTGTGGTCGGCGCTCGACGGCGCCTGGTTCGTTCTGATGATCTTCTCCGCCGTGCTGATTTATCTATCCGTTTTCCTCATCCTCACCTCCGCGTCCTTTTGGTTCGAAGACCGTGTCGGGATTGTCCCGCCGGTTTTCAATATGCTCAATTTCGGACGATATCCACTTACGATTTACAACACTTTTATCCAGTTCATGCTGAGCTGGATTATTCCCTTCGGCTTCGCGTCGTTCTATCCCACCACGCATTTCCTCGGTCGACCTGATTTCGAGATGTATTTCCATCTGACGCCGCTTGTGGCCGCGGTGTTTGCGGCGCTCGCGGTTTTTGTCTGGAACCAAGGCGTGCGGAATTACAGCAGCACGGGAACGTGAAGGCAGAGATCAGGGGCTAGGGATTAGGGGCTGGGGACTAGGGGCCAGGCGCCCGGCCGACGGGACACGGGGATTTTAGCGGAAGGCCGAAGTTGGTCAATCTGAAAGAGCCTCTTCATACACGCGCAAGGTGTCTTCGGCAGTCCGCCGCCAAGGGAAAAGCTTAGCACGAGCGGCTCCCTTGCGGATCATCTCCTCTCGCCAACCGATATCCTCAACAGCTCGGATGGTCTTATTCGCAATGTCAGCCGGATCGAGAGGATCGGCGTAAAGGGCTGCGTTGCCGCCGACTTCCGGAAGAGACGAGGTCCCCGAAGCCACGACCGGCAACCCGTTCGCCATGGCTTCGAGCACCGGCAGGCCAAATCCTTCTTCGAGCGACGGAAACAGAAACACGCTTGCCGCCTGATATAGCTCCGCGAGACGGCGGGCCGGGACGTGACCGAGCACGAGCACCCGCTCTTCCAACCGCTTTCGGCGAATATATTCGTAGACGGCTTCACCGCCGAAGCCGATCCCTCCCGCCAGGACCAATCGGTATTGCGGCGGCAACAATTCGAGCGCCCGCAGAACATTCAGCGTGTTTTTGCGAGTTTGGATGACGCCCACACTCAAGACCATCGCGTTCCCTTCGCCCACGATACGCGCCCGCTCCAAGGCTCGCTCCGCGGAAGACCAGGTCGCGCCGGGAAGCTCGACGCCGAGAGGAATAATCCGAATTTTTTCCCGGGCCACACGGACGTTCCCTACCAGTTGGTCGGCGGTGTATTGCGAAGGGACGATGATTCGCGACGCCCGTCGAACCGCTTCGAGGAGCAGGGCGGAGAACTTTCGCCGGAAATCAGGTGTCGAGTAGTCTTGCCCTGTAATCGGGAAAATATCCAGGACGGTGACGACCTCCTTTCCAAAGCGGAACCCCGGCGGCCGCTGCGCCAAGCTGTGAAACAATTGCGCCTGGTGAGGCAGCCAGAACGTCAATGGCTCCTGGTACAGCCGGACGGAAAACTCGGGATGGCGCGCCGATTTCCGCGGGGGCCGGAAAAACCCGCGGCGGCGCCCAAACCGCGACAGCCGATAACAGGCCAGAAACCTGTGCGGCGACTCGAGGTCCGCCAGCGCCTCGAGGATCCGGCGAGAGTAAACGGCGATGCCCGAAGGGTTTAATTCGAGAGCATACGTCGCGTCAATTGCAATGGTGGCCATAATCGCGCGCTCGAATCCGCGGCGCCCCGATTGCCGGCTGGCGAATGGGGACTTCCCTCGGCCAACCGATTCCGCGGAATACTCGGCTGTGTCTTTCTTTCTGTCAACTCGGAGCAGGAGAGTTTACGCGGTTTCGGGCAGGGACAGAATTTTTTCGAGGCCGTACTGCCGGATCTTGCGGTAAATCGTGGTTTTGCCGATGCCGAGGAGCTTCGCGGCGCGCAAGCGGTCCCCGCCGGTCGCCTCCAACGCCTGCAGGATGGCTCGTCGCGCGAGCTCATCGAGCGGAAGGATTTCCGTGCCTTCGGCGGGAGTGGTCATGGGGTAAAGGAGGTTGGAAGGAAGGTCCTTCACCTGGATGAGGGGCCCGGCGCCCAGCACGATTCCGCGTTGAATCGCGTTTTCGAGTTCGCGAACGTTTCCCGGCCAGTTGTAATTCATCAGGCGAGTCATCGCCTCGTAGGAAACCCCGGTGATGCGGCCCTCTTCGCCGCCGTATTGGTCAATGAAATAGTGGACGAGCGCCGGGATGTCGCTCTTGCGTTCGCGCAGCGGCGGCATCTTGATCGAAACCACGTTCAAGCGAAAGTACAAATCTTTCCGCACCGCGCCGTGCTGGATGGCCTCCTCGATGTCTTGATTCGTGGCGGCGATGATGCGCGCCTCCAGGCGCACGCGCTCGTTTGAGCCGAGGGGCTTGATTTCGCGTTCCTGAAGAGCCCGCAACAGTTTGACCTGAAGCTCCACCGGCAGCTCGGCGATTTCGTCCAGGAAAAGGGTGCCGGCCCCAGCGGCGGCGAGCAAGCCCTGGCGCGATTGGCTCGCGCCGGTAAAGGCTCCGCGGACGTGGCCGAATAGTTCCGATTCGATCAAGCTCGGCGTCAGGGCCCCGCAGTCCACGGGAACAAAGGGTTGATTTGCCCACGGGCTCTGCGCGTGAATCGCGCGCGCCACCAGCTCCTTTCCCGTTCCACTCTCGCCCAGGATCAGCACGTGATGCCGCTCTGCGGCGGCCTTCAGAATCAGCCGGTATATTTTCTGCATCTTTCCCGACAACTGTTCGCGCAAAAGGTGGTTTTCTCGAGTCAGTTCTTGGATTTCCACGAGGCGCTTGAAAACCTGCTGGAACTCCTCGACCGCAAAGGGCTTGGTGAGGTAATCGTAGGCGCCCAGCTTCATCGCTTCGACCGCCGAAGGAATTGTCCCGTAGCCGGTCATGATCACCACTTCGGTATCCGGATGTTTTTGCTTGATGGCTTTCAGCAGCTCGATACCGCTCATGCCGGGTATGCGAACGTCCGTGAGAACGATATCCACTGGGCTGTGTTCCAAGATGGCTAGCGCGCGCGTGGCCGATGCCGCTTCCACCGTGTCGAAGCCCAAGCCCCCGAGAAGCTCCGAGCAGAGTTCGCGCGACGAAGGTTCGTCTTCCAAAATCAAGACGCTATACTTGGGGCCAACCCGCTCTTCGCTCATATCACCTGGCATTATATATATACGGCACTTACGCGGGCGACCTTGAAGAGCTCCGGAGGAGCGAGAGGCGCCCAAACGGCAAAAGAGGGCCTCGAAGCATTCCCGGAGATGCTCTTGGAGGTTTCGTCCGGCTTCGAAGCGTTGTAAGATGAAACAGCAAGCTGAGAAGGAGAACGGATGCAATCTCGAGGGATTCGTGTGCTGGTGGTTGAAGACGAGGCCAATGAGCGGCAAGGCTTGGCGGACCTCCTCAAGGCCTGGGGTTATGAAACCGAAGCCGCTTGCGATGGCCAGGAAGCGCTCGAAAAGGTCGCACCCTTTGACCCCCACGTCGTCGTCTCCGATCTTCGCATGCCACGCTTGGGGGGCATGGACCTCCTGAAGCAATTGCGGGAGAGGGCGGCGCCTCCGAATATAATCATCCTGACCGGCCAGGGGACCATCAATGAGGCCGTGGAAGCCACTAAACTGGGCGCCTACAATTTCCTGGAAAAGCCGGTTGACCCGAAGCGCCTGCAGATCGAGCTGCGCAACTGCCTCGAGCGGCACAAAGATAAGCGCGATATCGAAATTGCCCACCGCCGATTACGCGAGGCGGGCATTCTCGGCCGTCTGGTCGGACAATCGAAGAAGATGCAGGAGGTGATGTCGCTCGTGGCGCAGGTCGCGCCTTCGCGCGCCTCGGTGTTGATCACGGGCGAGAGCGGCACGGGGAAAGAGCTGGTGGCCCGGACGCTGCACGAGCTGAGTCCTCGAAAATCGGGACCGTTCGTGGCCGTCAACTGCGCGGCCATTCCGGAATCGCTCATGGAAAGCGAAATCTTCGGGCACGAAAAAGGGGCGTTCACCGGCGCGGTGGAGCGGCGCGTGGGCTGCTTCGAGCTCGCCGATGGCGGGACGCTTCTGCTCGACGAGATCGGCGAGATGCCCATCGGCACGCAAGCCAAACTCCTGCGCGTGCTGGAGGAATCGAATGTCCGCCGGCTGGGCAGCAAGACCGAAACCCCGGTGGATGTGCGCTTGGTGGCGGCCACCAACCGTCCGCCGGAGGATGCCGTCGCCTCCGGCAAGCTGCGCAACGACCTGTTTTTTCGGATCAACGTCGTCCGTCTGGAGTTGCCGCCTTTGCGAGAGCACCTGGAAGACCTGGAAGAAATTGTCGGGACGCTGCTCGAAGACTTAAACGCCAAGCACCATTCGAGCGTGAAACGGGTTGACGAAGCGGTTCTCAAGGAATTCCGGCGTTATGCCTGGCCGGGAAACGTCCGGGAGCTCCGCAACGTTCTCGAGCGAGGGCTGGTGACGGGCCCGGGGGAAACCTTGATGAAGAAGGACCTGGCGCCGGATTTCGGCCGGGAAGCGCCCGTCGCCGCGGGGGACGAGCTGCGGCTCCGCGCGGGGCTCTCGGTGGCGGAAGCCGAGCGACGGCTGATCCGCGAGACGTTGGAATTCACCGAAAATAACAAGACGCGGGCCGCGGAGCTCCTGGGCATCAGCCTGAAAACTCTGCACAACAAACTCAAGGAATATGAGAATCAGTCTTAAGAGCAAGCTCACCACGCTCATTTCCTTAATGGTGCTGGTGGTGGTGCTGGCCACCTCGACGGTTTATCTCGGAAGCTTGACACGCCAGGCGCTCTTGGACGTGAAAGCCAAAGGGGAGTTCGTCGCCAACCTGACCTACCAGCACGCGCGGACGGCCCTGGCGGGCGCCATGGTCCCCGCCGGCGTGGACGTGAACAATCCGCAAGACCTGCGCCGCTTCGTCTCGGAGAAGCTCGCCGCAGACGCCGGCCTTTCGACCGCGCTGGAATCCGCGGTTGGTTATTCCCCGACCATAGATTACGTCGCGATCACGGATACCCAGCAGGTGGTCATGGCGCACAGCGATCCGGCCCAGATTGGCTCGCTGTTTGCCCCCGCGCAGTCTTTCGAAAATCTGCGCCGGGCCGGACTCCTCAGACAACTCCGTGTGATCTACGGACCGGGCGAAGTCTACGAATTCACCCTCCCATTCGACATGGGAGGGAAACCACTCGGTGACGTTCGCGTGGGAGTCGCGACCGTATTTCTTCGCAACGAGGTCACCCTGGAATTGCGCACGGGCCTTTGGTTGACGTTGGCCACCGTGGTCCTTGCAACGTTGACGGCCGGTTTGCTCTCGTTCCGGCTTCTGAGGCCGCTCGAAACCATCTCGAGAGGAGTGGACCGCATGGCGCGCGGCGAATACGGTTTGAAGCTCGACGTGCAGCGCAGCGACGAGTGGGGCGCCCTTTCTTCGAAACTCAATCTTCTGGGCGAGCAGATGCGGGGCGAGAAGGCCGCCTATCTGGAGCTGCAGGAACGGCTCGACCAGCTTTTTGCGAACCTGGCGGACGGCCTGATGCTGTTTGATAAAGACGACCGCTTGGCGCTGGCGACGCCATCCGTCGGGCGCTTTCTCCGCCGCTCGCCGGGGGAGCTGCTGCACCGCTCGGCGCAAGAAATTTTTGCCGGCGGCGCGGCGCTCGAAACCGCCCTCGAGGAAGCGTTCGAGAACCGTCAGCCCCTTGCCTGGAAGCCCATCGAGCCCGTGAACGGGTCCGAGGGGCCGCGCTTGGCCGTTAACGTGCAATTCGTCGAGGAGAGGGGAGAACCCTTGGGCGCGCTCGTCACTTTGCGCGACACCACAACCCGTGCCGAGCTCGAAGACCAATTCGCCGTAGCCACGCGGCTCGCCGCCATCGGCCGCCTCACCTCGGGCGTTGCGCATGAAGTGAAAAACCCGCTGAACGCCATGATTCTTCAGGTGGAGATTCTCAAATCCAAACTGGGGGGCCAGGACCAGGTCGTGGTGCCGCAGCTCGACATCCTTTCCTCGGAAATTCGAAGGCTCGACCGGGTGGTCAAAACCTTTCTCGACTTTACTCGCCCCGTGGAGTTGCGGATTGCGCCCACGGATCTGGCGGCGGTGGTGCGGGAGGTTTTCTCGCTCGCCGAGCCCCGGGCCAAACAAAACGGCGTCCGGCTGGTTTTCGCGCCGGATGACGTCCCGGCCACCGCGCGCGTGGACCGGGATTTGCTGAAACAGGCCCTGCTGAACCTGATTTTGAACGGCTGCGAGGCGATGCCCTCGGGAGGCGAATTGCGCGTCCGCATGCGTCCGCATGCGGGCCACTTTGAACTCGAAATTACCGACCAAGGCGTGGGCATCTCGGCAGCGATTCGACCGAAACTTTTCACTCTGTTTTGCACGAATAAGCCCGGCGGGACAGGCGTGGGCTTGGCGATGGCTTCCCGCATCGTACAGCTTCATAATGGTTCGATCGACTTTTCGAGTGAAGAAAACCGCGGCACGACGTTTCGCGTCGTCCTGCCGCGGTGAGGGGACCGAAAATGGAAAATCGAAAATCGAAAATTCGGCGGAATCCCAGGTTTCAAATTTCGAATTTCGATTTTCGATCTGCGGCCGGGGTCTCGTGCCTGGCGCTCATCATCGGCGGATGTCCGAAACGGCAGACCGTGACGCGCGTGGTTTTTACACCTACGCCGCCCGCCGCCGCCGCACCCGCTGCCGAAACCTCTGCGGGAACGCTGGTCATTGAGGAACCCGCTCCGCCCGAACCGCCGAGCGAGTCACCCCAGGCGACGGCGCCGCCCCCTGCTCCTAAGACCGCGCCCCGCCGTCACGCCACGGAACCGGAAACCACCGTCCCCCAGCCCGGCACCGAAGAACCTGCGCCCGCGGAAGTCCCGGCACTCCAGCCCCACGAAACTTCCGAACAGCAAAGCGATCTCAAACGCAAGGTGATCAGCTTGCAGCAGAGCATCCAGCAAAAGATGGCGGTGATCGAGCAGGAACACTCCACGATCATCAACAGCAAAGCCATGACGGACGCCCGGGCGTTTCTGAACCGATCGCGGATGGCGCTCCAGAACGGCAACCTTCGGGTGGCGATGAATCTGGCGCAAAAGGCTTCCCTCCTGGTGGATGCAGCTATACAAAATCCTTGAGCAATTCTCATGACGGACAAGAGACTCCGCGCGGCCATGCCTCTCTATTATTCCTCCCATACAACGGCCTGCCGACTAAGCAGGCGCTCCGCGGCCTGATGAAAGAGCTTCTTGTGGTGCACCCCGTGACCGTGCGCCGCGCCGTGGCCATCAAGCTTGCCGGCCGGATGATCCTCGAATGCGAAGCGCAGGACCGAAAGGCGCTCGAACAATTTCTCGAGGCTTGGAATATCACCAGCGAATGGGTGATGCGCATTGACCTCGACGCGTACGATGGCAACGTGACGGAGCTTTAATCGCATGAACAACCGGACTTGGTGTGAAGCGCAAAGTATGAAGTCTGAAGGGTAAAGTGTGAAGGGTGAAAGCGGAGGGACCACTAGGCCATGTTTATCCTTAAACTTTCCTTACTGACATGCGGGTTCTATCTACTCTTCGCCATGGTTGCCCAGACCGCGATGGTCCTCGCAACATGGGTCCTCGGAGATGTATACGTTTCTCGGAGCTGGCTCGTAGTATTCTTCGCTCTTGCCTGGGCCGTTAGCTTTGGGCTGGCGTGGCGCTTCCTGTGGCCGAGAACGATCTGACTCCGGCGGCTGCGGAGAGGACGGTGGCACGCGGACGGCCCACAGAGTGGCAAAATTCAATAGTCGAAGCAAGAGCCAGTGCGAGATCCATCGCTTCGCTCGGGATGACAGCCGAAGTGATCTACCCAGGCCCTCTGCCAAGTCGGCAGCTCGCGCTTAGACCATCACTCAAACTGGGAGGGCCGGTTACAGGTCCATAGCTTGAAAGCCGGCTTCCCGATCGCTTAAAAAACTACTGCTCAAGGCATCGAGCCAGATTACAATCTAGGGGAATCGCCCTGTGGCCGGGGATCGTCCGAGCCCGGTGGCGGGAGCACGATCCTTCGCGCGTCACGCGCGCTTGAATTCTCATCGAGGAGCCGAACGTTGAGTATCATCCTGGCGCTCGTCGGTTTGGCTCTCATTGTCGCCGGTGTTCTTTGGCGCATCAAGCTACCGAAAGAGGCCATGCCCCCGAAGGTTCAACCCGGCGGGTCCGGCTCGAAATCCGACGCGGCATCGCGGCTGGCGCAGGTCGTGGGAGCCCCCAGACGGGAAGCAAAACCTGCGGTCCGTCAGGCGACGGACGGAGCCCGCAAGGCCAAGTTGGCGCGCCAAGACGAAGCCAGTCTGAATC
>QHZO01000047.1:0-20384 GCA_003224695.1 Acidobacteriota bacterium | reverse complement strand
AAGTTGCGGGAACAGACGCCGATGGCAACGTCTTCACAGAGCGTACGTACACCTTGGTGGTCAATCGTCATGGCTGTTCCTTAAACCTCAGAAAATCGCTTAGGGCGAATGACCGGATCACCATCACCAACCTTCTATCGCGAGAGTCCTGCGCATTCCGCGTGTGCCAGCTGGCCCAGTCACGACCGGGTGAGGTGATGGAATGGGGTGCAGATTGTTTGGAGCCGGAACGCAACTTCTGGGGCATCTACTTCCCCGAAGATGTCCAAAAAGTTTCTCCACCAGGCAGTATCCCTGTGGAGCTCGAATGTGCCGTCTGTCGCTCGCGCGAGATTCAAGAACTCAGCCCGGACCAGTTCAACACGCTGGCGAAGCTGGGGGCGCTGACGCGCGATTGCTCAAAATGCGGGACGGCAACTGAGTGGCAGTTCGCCTTCGTCGAAGCGGAAGGCGAAGCGCCGGTGCCCCCTCCTCCAGAGCCGGGGCCTATGGCGGTCTCCCCGCCGAAGGGAATCGAGAATCGCCGCCAGAAACGTTTGGCCCTGAGGCTGCATGTTCGAATCAGTTATGAGGACGGCCGAGCAGAAAACACCATGACCGAGGACGTCTCGAAATCCGGGATTTGCTGCGCCAGCAATCTGGCGATGAAGGTTGCCGACGCTGTAACCCTGACGTTTGAGCCGGGCCAAGAGACCGGGGAGGAGGAGACTCCGGCCCGGATCGCCTGGCGCCGTCCGGTGGGCGAAACCGGGAGAGCCCTCTATGGGATCATGCTCGAGGAAATAAATCACAAGTTGAATGGTGTGATCGAGGACTTCAGCTCGCCTTAGCCCCTCACCGCCGGTTCCCTCAAATCTCTCGATCCGCGGTGACCGACCTGCGAGCCCGGCACGCTAAAATTTGCTCCAACTGAAATTGACGGGCAGGAAGGGGCCGACCTTCAACATGCACTTGTTCAATGCGGCATCATAATGGACGGCCGCGCCGCCGCTATCTGTAAAAGTATTCGAAACAACGGCGCCAAGCCAGCTCGCTGATCCGGACGTCGTAACTGGCGCGTTCGGCGCGTACACGATTCCGTAGCTATTCGCACCCCCAGCAATCGTGATGGTTCCGGTGCCGCCGTAAACTATTTGAACGTCGCCGGCGTCCGCGGTTATGTTGCTTATCGAACCGCCGCTGAGGTCGAAGACCGGGCTGACCCCGCCGGCTCCGGCAAAGTTCAAAATCACCGGACCCGTGGCTGTGCCGGAAGGATACGTGGTGAGGGACAAAACGCTATTGCCGCCCAAAGTCAGGCTGTTGATGTTGTAAGTCCCCGTAGCGAGATGGACTGTGGTGCCGGAACTGACATTCAGGTTTCCATATTGGTAGCTGGGCGAGAGCGACACGTCCTTGGCTGCGTTATTCGTGCATCCCGAAAAGGCGCCGCACGACCCCGATATGCTTTGAGCCGTAGTGGGCGGAGCCGGGCTCGGCGCGGCAGGCGTCGGGTAGTTAATCGGCGCGCTCAACAGGCTGGTTCCCTGGTAAGCCGGAGTCGCGTGCGAGTTATTGTTAATGCCATAGGAACAAGAAGTCCCCACGCTTGAATTCAGGCCGTAGAAAGTCCCCTCCACTTGTGTATTGGTCCCCGCCAGGTACATGTTTCCATTGGTGGCCACGTTCCCGCCGCTGGTTTGCACCGAGGAGCTATAGCTGCCGCTATCTGAATCAAAACTATCCGTATAGGCTCCACCTTGAAGGTTAATGGAGCCGCACCCGGACCCTGTCGCCGCGACGGCATATGTAAACATCGCAGTGGTTTGCCGATCATACGTGGCGACCACTTGCACCTGGGCGCTTTCATTACCGGCCACACTCCCCACAGAAGTAATTTGCCAGGTTTGGGGCACGCCTCCTGCGCTGCCGGACAACCAGGAGATCATCGGGCACCCCGTCATGCGGAGCAGCGTAGCGTAAGTAGAAAAAGCGGCGCCCGAAATGCCCGGGACCGACTGGCTGCTCAAAGCAGTGTTGAACGCGCTTTGCTGGGTCGAATCGGGATAGTTCGAGGATACTCCGCTCGTGGCCGAAAGCACCACCGAGCTGCCGCTCGACTTCACGGGGTATTGGGTCATGTCGTACGAGGTGAAGGTGGAGGGCGGCGTATAACTGTTCAAGATCCAATTCATGGTGCGCTGGACTCCCGCCTCCGCCGCGTACCGCGACTGGGTCGCGACCCGATAATTGTAGCTTGCCAAAACCTGCGTCTGCGTGACTAACACGATCCCAGCGGCCAACGCCGTCAACACGAGAATCGCGATTAAGACAACCAACAAAGCCACACCGCAATCGGGTTTCGCAAGATTCATTCGCTTAGCCATATGTGCTCCTCACCGTTCTCTCGAATCGCCTGCCGTTGAACCCATCTCCTTAGGAGAGTGGCAGGTTCGGAGGTGTGGGCTGAAGGCGCCGCATGAACGCCGAATTCGCCAGCTCTAATGCGGTCATCACATTTCGGGGCGCCAGATTGAGAAGGGATTTTGTCATTTTCTGATATTGCCCCGTTTGCGGATCGGGAGTCGAAGTCTCAACGCTCAATGTGATCGTCACGTTGGTGATGAGAGTCTGGTTCCACCTGGAGGTGGTCGTGACGGCAGTGCCGCTGGAGGGGGCGGCTGAAAAGGTCACAGAAATCGCCCCAGTCGTATAATTCACCGTGCCGCTCGAAATGCCCGCGCCGGTGATATTGCCGCTGCCGTTGTCCGTCCCGGTCACCATTCCGGCGGTAACGGACACAGTCCCCGGAGATATCGAAACGTCGGGAATGACCCCCTGGAACATGGTCTGGCTCCCGGTACCTGTCGCCAAAGTCTGGGTAAAGGTTGACTGCTGGGTCGTGTAGAGGAAGCAGGGTGTCCCCCCCGGGTTCGCAATCAGGTTATTCAGCAGGACCTGCGAAGCGTTGCTGGAGGTCGCCGAAGGCGTGACCGTGGTGGTGGACCGCGTCAAAGTCCCTGCCGTGGTATCACAGTCATAGTGGACATATACCAGCGATCCGTCGGCGTTGATATCACCGACCAGTTGCAATTGGGTGGCGGTGGAAGTGCTCATTACGCCGTTCCAAATGACCCCGAGGACGTTGATCGCCGTGCCGCTCGCGTGGGAATTACTGAAAATGGCGGTCATCTGGCTGGGGCTGGAGCTGAGCGCGCTCACCGTAACCGTTTCCTGTTTCGGTCCGATGTCAATGAGCAGCTTCTCTCCCACAAACATCGAGACCACCGAGTTGACATTCACTGTCTGCGCCGAGGAGCTCGCGGTCACAGTTCCATTTATTTTGGGAGAGGGGCTAGTGGGCAGGCTTACCAAGCCGGCCTGTCCGATCTCTTGGGCCATAAGTTCAGTGGCGCCCCGCAGCGCAAGGTACATGGCAGCCTTCAATTGTGTCGTCTGGGAAAGCTTCTGGTGCCGGCTCAGCGCCGACATGATCGTCCCCATAACTATGAGGAAGATGACCAGAGACACCATCATTTCAAGCAACGAAAAGCCCAGAGCCCGTCGGAGGGTCCGGCTGCCGGGCCAGCATTGCAGACGGGCTTGGCAATTCCTTTGCGTCTCCGACATCCGGGACCGAGCCGAACGTTGAATATGGCGTTCCGCGAGCCGAGCGATCTGAAGGCAGGAAAAGTTCATAGGGAACCCGCACAACGAGGACTTATAAACCGTTTGATTTAACGCAAACCACCGTCGTCGAGGGCGCTTTGCCTTGCGGCCCCCTCGATACCAATGACGTCACCACAACCGTGATGGTCTTGAGAGAGGCCGTGGAATCCGTCGAGATACTCCATTGCCGCGTATATTCGGCCGTCGCGGAGGTTGCTACGTTCCCGTTTATATCCAGGTAATCCACATAATTCGTGACCGGGGCTGTGGGGGGGACCGACCCCACGGTGGAGCTGGCCGCCATTGTTCCACCGAGTGCCGGATCGTTAAATGCCAGCGTTATGAGCAACTCCATCTTGTCCTGGCTGTACTCGGTGGTTCGCGTCGCAAGATCGCCTTGTGCTTCATTCTGGGCGACCACAACTGTAAATAGGATGAGAAGGCCGGACGCGACGACGATCAGGATGGTTACGGCGATCAGGGTTTCGATCAAAGTCAGGCCGCACTCGTCCCCGCTCCTAGTGACTCGTCTCGTCAACGATTTCATCTCTGTCATGGAACTGCCGTTAGGACCAACCCGGAGGCCCCTAAAGTTGCTTCCACGCCGTCCCGTTGTACTCCCATACGGCTGGTTGACCCACAAGGTTCGCCGTGATTGCGAAGTAGAGCCCTTTGCCGTCGTTTATATAAATCGCAGCGGTTCCGATCGGATTTCCCCCGATCGGGTACCCAGTGCTAGTGCTATCGATGGATAAGCCCCGAGAATTAAACGTAATGAGTGAGGTCTGCGCAATGGTCGTTTGGGCGCCTGCCGGAGTGGTTAGTGCTCCGTAACCAAATTCGATGCCGTTGGATAAGTTAATGACACCGCCTCGGGCCTGCCACGCGCCAGAGTTCCACACTTCGAATTGGTAGGAGTTCGCGGAAAGGTTAAAATTCAAACGCGCAGGCGAAGAGCTGGAGGTTGCCCGCATTCGAGCTAGTGCGAGCTGAGCCGTGATGCCCCGCGCATCGCCCACCACTCTGTAGTTTTGTAAGAAGTTGTTGACGTAAGGAAGGGCCGCCGCCACCAGGATCATGAGGATGCCCAGTACGATCATGAGCTCGGGCAACGAAAACCCTGCAT
Organism: Acidobacteriota bacterium; assembly: GCA_003224695.1. Classification (GTDB taxonomy): domain Bacteria; phylum Acidobacteriota; class Terriglobia; order UBA7540; family UBA7540; genus Gp13-AA74. The sequence goes on along the minus strand of QHZO01000047.1, from coordinate 15,610 downwards.
TTTTTTTAGCCACTGGTTTATGACCCGTCGTCTAGCTTGATGCCCCTCGGAATCCTCGTGGTTTGATTATAATCAAGGTGGGCCTATGGATGCAAGGGCACCCAAGAAGTTCCAAGGTGCCCGTCACGGCGGCACTCAGGTCACAGGCCAATCCCTTCTGCCTTCCGCTTCCTAAGGCCTTACCTACAGCCACGTCTTGCGATTCTCGTAATATGTCGCGGGGCTGGTCGGATGGTGCATTCGAAACTCGAGGTAGCGGGCGAGCGCCTGGCGGTATCGCCGGGCTGACGTGCGGAGCTGCCGGTGCGGCAGCCGAATCAAAGCCCGCTCCACGGCCCACACGTTGTCCGGCGAAAGCCGCCAATCGCATCCGCGCAGTTTGCGCAAGTCGAACACACCATAGGCCTTGATGCGCCCGGAGCCATCCACGTAGGGGTCCACGTAACTCATCGCCAGGTCGCGCACCGTGCAAAAGACCGCCTTCCGGCCGTGCAGCCCGGCGTCGCGCGACCGGGCCACAGTCCCCCACCGCCCGCGGCGGCGATATAGGAACAGGACATGGTCCAGACAGTCCTTGGATTCGAGATCCAACAACAACGGAGGGTAACCATGTTGCTCGAGAATCGTCGCGGCAGCGAGCGCCCCTTCCAGACAATGCGCTTGTCCATGCCGAAGCACGCCTCGCAAGGTGCGCAGCGTCTCGCCGCGCTCTTCGCGGTTGTAGGGAAGCGCTCGCAAGAAAGCTTGCACCTGACGGGGAGTCCGGCAGCGCTCAATTAGGCGCAATTCGGCCCGTCGAAAGGCCTGGCGGGGCGGCGGAATCGAACCGGTGCTCTTGCCTGGTCCTCGAGTCTCTCGGGCCCTCAATTTCTTTCCACCCATCGGTCAAACCAAAGCTGAAAAGTCAGCAATGTCCAAAGGGTCTTACGGTTATCCGCGCGCCCTGCCCAATGCTCATTGAGGAGGCCGCGAACCGTGCCCGTGTCGAACAAGCCCTGGCGCTTGAGCTTTTCGGCGGCAAGCGTTGAGTCCACCAGCGGCCGCCATTCCCCCCGCATCCAATCGGCGATGGGAACGGAGAAGCCGCGCTTTTGCCGGTAAACGATAGGAGGGGGCAGCCATTTCTCGACCGCCTTTTTCATGAGGGATTTTAACTCGAACCCCCGCAGGCGCACAGAAGACGGGAGGCCAGCCGCGAATTCGACCAGCCGATGGTCCAGGTACGGCGACCGGAGCTCGAGTGAGCAGGCCATGCTCGCGCGGTCGGTTTTGACGAGCAAATTATCTTCCAGATAGAGACGGAAATCGAGGAAGAGCATTTCTGCGACCACGTCGTCGAAATGCGCCCCCTCCAGGACTCGCTTGAGCGGCGCGAAAATCCCCGCGCTCGCACCCTTCGGCGCGGGCCAGCCGGGCGAAAAAAGGACCTCGAGCTCCGCGGGAGCGAACATTCCAAACCAGATGAGGTGGCGTTCGGCCGGCTTGCGCTCCGCGTGCGCAAAGAATCTGCGGAGAAATAGTCCACCGGGGACCGCGCTTGAGGAGACGGGAAGGTGGCGCGCCAGTCGCTCAAAGAATTGGCGGCGCAGAAAACCGGGCAGCCGCAGGTAGTAAGCCGCGAGCTTCGCCCCGAGATAGGTCGGATAGCCGCCGAAAAGTTCGTCACTCCCTTCGCCGCTAAACGCCACTTTGATTTCCCGCCGCGCGAAGCCCGACATCAGGTGCGTGGGCAGAACGGCGGGGTCCGCGAGAGGTTCATCGAGGAGGCCCGCGAGCGTCAACAGAGATTCGCGGAGCGCGGCTTCGCTCGCATCAACCGAGTGATGCCGCGTGTGAAAGTGCTTCGCGACCTGCTCGGCGTTAGGTTCCTCGTTGAACGATTTCTCGCGGAAGGACACGGAAAACGAGTTGACGGCCCCGCCTTGCGGGGTGAGCTCGCTCATCAACGCCGCGAGCGTCGAAGAGTCCACGCCGCCGGAGAGGAATACGCCGAGGGGCACATCGCTCACCAGGCGCGATCGAGCCGCCTCGCGGATGCGCCCGCGAAGCTCCTCAACAACTTCTTCCTCTCGGAAACTCGCCGCGGGCGGCCCGCCGGCCGTGCGCCAAAAATCGAGGAGGCGCCAGTACTGCTCGATGCGGAATTCCCCGCCCTCCACCACCATCCGGTGCGCCGCGGGAAGTTTCCGGATTTCCCGAAAGGCGCTTGCAGGCGCCGGGAAATAACCGTAGAAGAAGTACGACGTCAGAGCGTCAAAATCGGGCGCGCGGCTGACGTCCGGGTACTCAAACAGCGCCTTGATTTCTGAGGCGAACGCGAGCGTCGTGCCGCGCCGCCAGTAGTAAAGCGGCTTCTCGCCAGCGCGATCGCGCGCCAGGACCAGCCGCTTTGCGCGGTTGTCCCACAGAGCGATCGCAAACATGCCGTTCAGCTCCCGCACGAAGTCCGGCCCGCGCTCTTCGTAAAGATGCGCGATAACTTCGCCGTCCGAGCGCGTCTTGAACCGGTGGCCGCGATCGAGAAGCTTTTTACGAAGCTCGCGGTAGTTGTAGATTTCTCCGTTAAAGACCAGTGTAACCTCGCCGGTCTCGTTCGAGAGCGGCTGGTCGCCGGTTTCAAGGTCAATGATGCTGAGGCGGCGGATGGCAAGGCCCAAATGCGGCAGCGTGAATGCCCCGTGGCTGTCCGGGCCGCGATGGACCAGACGGGCGGACATCGCCTCCAGGCGGTCCAAGTGCGCCGCCGGATCGAGCGAGAGATTCAGGATTCCCGCGATGCCACACATTCCTAAGCAAACGCTACGGGCCGGAACCTGGCTCGGGCGGCCTTGCCGGGCCTGCCGCCGGCACTTCCCAAACCGAGTCCTGCCATTCCGTCCAGAGCGGAATCAAATCCCCCCCGCGTCGAGTGGCTTTCCCTAACTGGCCCACGTGGCTGATCCGCACAAGAACCAGGAACGGCTCAGATGAGGTCTTCGCCTTCGCCTCGAAAGTCTGATAATCGAGAAGTAAGTCGCGCCCCGCCGGTTCCCTGCGCACTGTTTCGAGATGCGAGGCTATATAGTTGCTCGTCAACTCACCTCCGCCCGCCGTCACCAATCCCACGGGGCGCTGCAAATAAAATGGCAGACTGGTGCGGAAGTAATAGTACCCGTAAACTGTCAAATCTTTCTGAGGGCTGGCGAGAATCGTGCGCGCCAGCTCGCGGGAGGAAGTGTATTCCGCATAGGTTCGAACCGGCCGCGCCCAACGGATAAACACCGACGGCGTGACGAGCGCCGCCGCTGTGAGCAGGAGCCAGGGAATTCCCCGCCGTCCTTTGCCTGCCTTGCCGTCAGTCAGGCCGGTCTCTGCGACAGTTGACAGATCAGGCAGGCTCGAAGCAAGTTTCCGCCCCAGAATTCCCCACCCGGCAAGAATCATCCCGGTATAGGCAAGCGAGGGATGGACTTGCGCCAGAGCTTGGGGAGGTATCTTCGCAGTCCAATGCCCCTCGAGCCAGGTGAAATGGATCGGAAGCCAGAAGGCGAACGCGGTCACAAGACCTAGGGCCATGAGCGCGGCAAATCCCGCCGTCAGCCAGTCCGGCGCGCGAGGGGCGGAATCCAATTCTCTCCAGGCGCACGCTGTAAGAAGGCTCAAGGGCACCGTGGCCGGGAGGAAATAAGCCGGTAACTTCGAGTGAGAAATGGAAAAGAAAACAAAGACCACGACAGACCAAACGAAAAGATAAAGGATCGCGGCCTGCCTTTCATCCCTCAACACTCTCCACCGGCGGACGCGATTGAGCGCGACGAAAAACAGGAAAAAGCTCCAGGGGAAAAACCCCGCGAAAAAGATGGGTATGTAGTAGAACAGGCTCCCACCGCGCCGGACCCCGCCGGCTGCGAATCGCACCAGGCTTTCCTCCCAAAACGCATAGCGCGGGAAACCGGGATTTCGCAAGCTCACCAGGATGAACCACGGCAGGGCCATGAGGAAAAATATGGCGAGGCCCTTGAGCCAACTCAGGCGCTTCAACTCTCTCGGTGTTCCACGCGCGACTTCAAAGGCAACGACAGTTAGCAAAGGCACAATGAAACCCACGGGGCCTTTGGTGATGCTGGCGAGGCCCATCGCGGCGAAGAATCCCGCCTCCCACCACACGTGCTTGGCCTCTCCGCGGGCCATCCAATAACACACAAGCGCCCCGGTGATAAGAAATGCCAGCGTCATATCGAAGATCACCAGCCTGGAGAGAATAATTACGAGGGGCGAGGTCGCTAAAATGATTCCCGCGCGCAAAGCAGCCAAGCCGGGAAACATTTGCCGGGCGAGAAACCAGGCCCAGAGCAGCGTGCCCAGCGCCGCCAAAGCTGAGGGGAGCCGCGCCGCCCACTCCGAAACGCCGGCGATTCGAAATGCCGCGGCCTCCAGCCAGAAGAACACCGCGGGCTTGTCAAGATAAGGGAGCGTGTCGTAATGGGGAGTAATCCAGTCACCGGTCGAGAGCATTTCGCGAGCCACCTCCGCATTCCGCCCTTCATCGGGTTCGAGAAGCGGCAGGCTGCCGAGCGCGGCGAAAAACATCGCCACGCCCAATGCCAACAGCACCAGAACTTGGCGCGCAGGAGAAAGGAAGTTCGCGGCGGGTCGAGGGTCGTCGGCGCTCAATGTCTCAACAGCTCGGTCAGGCTGGGTTTCTCCAGCCTGTCTGAAGATTGCCGGTCGGCGGGGCAGGGCACGGCAGGGTCAACGAGCTCGGACTGGAAGTTTATTCGATTCTTTTTCATCCAGCGCACGGCATAGACATCGGCGAGTCCCTTCACCATCCGGCCCCAGGTGCCATACTTGGTATTTCCGTGGACGCGCGGCCGATGATTGACGGGAACCTGCGCGACGCGAAACCCGCGCATCTTAATTAGCGTGGGCAGGAACCGGTGCATTCCCTGGTAGAGCTCCAAACCGGCCAGACATTCGCGGCGGAAAGCTTTGAGCGTGCAGCCCGTATCCACGGTGTCGTCGCCGGTCACCCAGTTGCGGAAGGCGTTCGCGATGCGCGAAGAAAAGCGTTTCCACCCGCCATCCTGCCGCCGCAGCCGGATGCCGCAAACGGCGTCCCACTCGGCGAGCATCCGAACGAGCCGTGGAATATCCGCCGGGTCGTTCTGCAAGTCGCCGTCGAGCGTCACAATGGCATCGCCCTTAGCCAAACTGAAGCCCGCCGCCAAGGCCGCGGTCTGGCCGAGGTTGCGCTTGAACCGCACCACGCGCACTCGACTGTCGGCGCTCTCGGCCGCGCGCAGCTCTTCCGGCGTGCCGTCGCGGCTGCCGTCGTCCACGAAAAGGAATTCGACTCGCCCAGGCCAGCCCGCCAGGGCTCGGCCCAGTTGCTCGGCCAGCGGAGGTATATTTCCCGCCTCGTTATAGACGGGTATGACGACGCTTAAGGAAGGGTCGCGCATCATCCGTGCAGTTCGCCCGGCTTCAAAGTCCTGCCTCGAGAATTGAAAATCACCTCTGAGGCCGCTTTATTCTAACATGGCATGGATGCGCTGGAGCTTCCCTCCGTCCTTGACTTGCCTGCACTTTTTCAGAGGCGGAATCTGGCGAACGGAAGCATCCCGAAAAGGGGAAACCGAATCCAATAAGCATAGAACTCTGATTAGGCAGCTTGCAAGGAGGACATGATGCGAGGAGCAAAGATTCTCGTAGCAGCTTTGGGCGCCGTGTTGGTCTTTGGCGCCTGCAACCTTGGGACGTCGGGCTCCGACGACAAGGCGATTACAGCCGAGATCCAGTCGAAACTTTTCCAGGACCCAGTGCTCAAGACGCGCAGCATCACCGTGAATTCTCAGAAAGGCGTCGTAGTCCTGAACGGCACGGTGGGGTCAGACTCAGAGAAAGCCAGTGCGGAAGGCATCGCCAACAAGACAGGCGGCGTAACGCAGGTGATTGACGAGTTGACGGTCTCCGCGGCCGCCGCGCAACCGGCGCCCGACACTCAAACCGCAGCGTCGGCAACACCTGAGCTGCCAGCCGAGGCCCGGGCCTCGAAGCGCGAAACCAGTGCCGCGCGGCGCAAGCGGCATGGAAGCTCGGCCTCATCGGACCCGGCTTCCGGCGACGCATCCCAGGCAGCAGCCCCCTCCACTCAAACTCCCGCCGCTCCAGCTCCGACGACCGCTGAAGCCGCTCGACCGGCTGCCACTCCGCCGCCGAAGCCCGCGCCCGTCACTATTCCCGCCGGAGAAACCGTGACGATTCAAATGATTGACCCCATTGACTCTTCCAAGAGTCACGCGGGAGACGAATTCGCCGCCACACTGGCTTCGCCGATTGTGGTTGGTGACAAGGTGGTTGTACCTCGCGGCGCCAACGCGCGTGTGCGGCTGGTACAGTCCGCGAGCGCCGGCCATATGGAAGGCCGGTCGGAACTGGACGTGCAATTAATCGCAATTGAGATTAACGGGCAGTCGTATTCAACGGACTCGGACATCTTCAAGAAAGTGGGCGCGTCGCGTGGTAAGCGCACCGCGGAAACGGTGGGCGGCGGCGCGGCTGTGGGCGCCCTGATCGGCGGCCTGCTCGGGCACGGTAAAGGCGCGGCGATCGGCGCCGGCGTCGGCGCGGGCTCCGGAGCGGCCGTCCAAGCGGGGACGAAGGGTCAGCAAGTGCAGATCCCCTCGGAGTCGAAAATTGACTTCACGCTAAAGAGCCCGATTACTGTTACCTATTGAACCATTCCCCCGCCGTCGGTCGGCTCGACGGCGCCTCTGGGCCGTTAAGCCCGAGGGGAAAGGCCGCTTCGAGTTACGTATATATTCTCGGCTTTCGGATTTGAGACCTTTATCGCCGGATCGCTCTGGGAGGCTGGCTAATATGATTCATTCGCCCCCTACGCCGCCACGTTTGGCCTGGCCGAGCTCGCGGAGTGCAACTCCCGGAGCAGTTGGTTCACCAGGCTTCCCAGGGCCTTCACTCTTCGTTCCCCTTCCGCGAGTCGCTTCTTCACGAGCTCGACTTGACGATCGAGCCGCTGATGTTCGCGCCGGTGCACCATCTGTTCGGGACTCTCCTTGAGGACTCGCCGCGACTCATCCTTCAACCGAACGAGACTGCCCTTCTCGGAGGGCGCCGACGGCGTGACCAAGGTTGCGAGGTGATTAAGCAATTTATCCAGCCTGCGCCGCTCGGGGCCCGGCGGACAAATTCGGCGCAGGGCGACCAAGCGGGCAAAATCCGGTTTGTTGCGGCCGCGCTCCCAATGTTGCACGGCTACTTTGGTGGCGCTCAGCAAACGTGATAAGGCCTCCTGGCTGATCGCCAGGCGTTCGCGAACTCCGCGAACCACCTCTCCCGCCCCGATCGTGGCTGCCGTCCGTCGCCGCTTACGTGACCGCATAGGGAACGCACCCGCCCAAACGTCTGGCAAAGTTACAGAGGGCGCTATCTTGAGTACAACCGCATGCTCTTCGTCATCGGCATCTCCGGCGGCTCACGGGACTCCGCGCGAAGACGATTCGAGTTTTGGATGGCGCTCATTATTAGATTGCGCCCATTTTCCTGTCAACGATTATTTGTGTGAATTCAATTTGGGGAGTTTGCTCACTCAAAATAATGAGGCTGCGGCTTCGAGGCCGGCCGCGTTGTCAGCCGGCCCGGACTTGAACCCTGTATCAAGCGACACGGGGATATCCGCGAAGTGGATGCCGAGACCTGACGGAGTCCCCTCCGTATCCGACGTGTCCCACCAGTTGTTCGCCGACCAGTGCAGGCGAAACGGCTCATAGGCCTCCACACGAAGAGTTTCTCCCGGCGCCACTTGCCGCACCTGCCGAATATGCTTCCACACTTCGAGACTGGAGCGTCGGGGCTTTCCGAGATAGCGGTCGGCTACGATAGGGATCAGGTCAAAGACTCGCCCGTCGGCTGCGCTGCGCACGAGCTTAATATATTCTGCGTGCGCCCACATCAACGGCATCGCGGAGCCGGTGGGCCGGCCGAGCGCCATGCCGACCTCCGGACGGTCCGGCTCGTCCCAAATCTGTTCGGGAAGCATGCCGCCGCGCGACGCGAACATTTCCATGGCGCGAATGTAAGGCGTCGGGTCGCGGCCGGCCGCGAATTCATAGTGGCCGCGCTCGCCGGTGAGCAGCGGCCAAGCACGCCCTTGTCGTTGTTGTAGCGGTGCCAGCAGGGGCCGAAGGGCGTCTCCACCTTCAAGACCTCGTCCACCACCCGCAGCGAGTCTTCAATCAGCGCGTCACCGGGCTTCCGAATGCCGTACCGGACCAGCTCGAGAAAGCCGGCGTCCACGATGTCCTTTCCCGGAAACTCATACGCTGAGCCGGGCGGGCGATTGTGGACGATCACGGTCCCGTGGTTCGGATTCTCGTCCGGGCAGCAACTGCCGCGATCGAGCGGATTGATGCGAATGTAGTGGCGCGGAATACCGGGGACCAGCGTTCCTTCCGTGGTGACCGTCCAGCGCTCGACGTGCGACTCAAGAAAATCGGCTTGCTCTTCAAGAAAGGCGGCCGCCGCCGCTTCGCCGCGGTCGCGCGCGAAATCGGCCGCGCAGACCAGGCCCGCAATGTTTGAGGCCAGCGTGGACGGCGAGTACCCGCTGTTCTCTTCCCACCGCTCCTGCTCCGTCCTCGGGCCGTGGCGCACCAAAAACGCCGCCGCCGCTTTGACCATGGGGTAAGGATCGAAGTCCGCGAGGTAGTTGGCTTTCCAAAGCTTCCAGGCGAGGATGATGGGAAACGAAACTTCGTCGAGCTGGATGCCGCCCCAGTATGGTGTGCCGTCAATCCAGAAGTTTTGCGGGAATCCGCCGTCGGGCCGCTCGGCGCAGGCGAGATATACCAGCGCCCGGCAGGGCGTGGCTCGATCGCCGGCGGCAAGCAGTCCTGTGGCGCTTTGAAAAGTGTCGCGAGTCCAGACCAGGTGATAGCCGCCAAGGTCTTCGTCCCCTTTGGCCTGCCCCCAGGGGATGCTTGCGGAGGCGATCATAGCGCCTGCATAGGTCTTATCCTCGTGGGCCAACAGGAGGCTTTCGCTGATGAGGTACAGGCGCCCTCCATCCCCCGCCGTACCCTCCAGCGCCTGCATGGTGGAGCTGGCGCGGTGCCATTGCTCGATATAACGCCGGCGGTGGTCCTGAAAGGGAATGCTGAGCGATTGCATGAGGATGGTCACGGCAGCGTGCCGGCGGTCGCCGAACGCCAAACCCAGTGTGAATTCCGATTGACGGCGAATGTCAATCTCGCCGGTAAGAGCCACGTTTCCTTCGAGCGCGCTGCCAAATTCCCAATCAAGCTGGTAATCGCCGTTCAGGTCCTGCCAACCGTCGCTCATGCCGACGTAGCCGCAGGATGAGTGCAGGAATCCGTCGCGCGTCCCGAGCGCCAGGTATGTACTGCCCTTCCACGCCACCAGAATCTCGCGCCCCGCCGCCTGCGCCTTCTCGGCAGAGTTTCCCCATCCGCCGACCTCGAGATGCGGAGCGGCGAGGACGTAAAGACGCAAGCGTTCCCGCCAGTCTTCCCGCGCCTCCAATCGGCCGTGAATCAAGACTACCGCTTGGTGCGGGTCGGCGATAATCTCCTTGATCAGCTGATAGCGCCCGTGCGGATCGGCCGACACCACGCGATAGCCAAGCGTGTGCGGCTCGATGTACTCCACCTCGCTCGCCAAGTCGCGCTTCTCTTCGTGGAAAAAAGTCTTGCCGTCCGTAATCAGAAACTGAAGGTCTCGGATCTGGGGACGGTCCAGGGTGGGGAAATAGACTTCGTTCAAGATGCCGTGAGAGAGCGTGAACCAAATGCGGCTGGAGGTGGAATACGCCGTCCCCACGCCTTCCTTCGAGCTCGACGTCCAGCGCGGGGGAATGCCCGGCCAGCCGAACGCCGCATTTTTCCCGTTCGTCTCTCCTTCGGTCATCATCACCTCAAGACCGCCCTCGTGCGCTCGTAGGGGCGGGCCTTGTGCCCGCCCTGGGGCGACCAAGATGGTCGCCCCTACGTTTCATCCCAGATTCTCATACCAGACGACATTGGCGGTTGACGCGCCGAGGGCGGCGACGTCCAACCGGCCGTCGCCGTTCAAGTCCGCGACGACCACGCACGATGCCGCTATTTCGTTATCGAGAGTCTGCCTTTCCCAACTTTTTCCTGCCGCGTCAGCCGCGTAATAAACATGGAGGCTGGTTCCCTGCCCCCGGTACCCCGCGACGATTTCGTCGTTCCCATCTCCATTCACATCGGCCACGGCGAGCGCATGGCCGTCTCTGAAACTCGTGTCAATCACTCGGCGCTCCCAGAGTTGGCGCGGTTTCGTGTCGAAATAGACCACCACCTGCTCGCCGTGCCAGGGCTCGATGGTGGCAAGAAACCGGCGACCCGCCAAGCGCCCGACGCCGATTTCGCTTGCCCCGCGACGGGGTCGGGACTGCTGGTCACCGGAGGCGAGCTGTGTCCTCGTCCACTTGAGGCTGTTTCCCTTCCCGGCAGAATGAAACAAGTGAACACCCCCGAAGCTGGCCGTCAGCAACTCATCGCGGCGGTCGCCGTCCCAATCCATCACTTGAACGCCGTGCACCACGCGCAGCGTGTTATCCACCAAGTGAGGGGCCCACAAGCCCGGCGCGCGATCGCCCGCGGAGACGTGCCCCCTGAGCATGGTATTGGGCATTTCGAGCCAGGTGATGGGCGCACCCGCATCGTATTCTGGCGGAACGGCGCCCGCACCAAGGAGCGGCACAATCACGAGTTCCATCCGCCCGTCGCCATCAAGGTCCGCCCAGCGCAGCCGATGGGCCGTGGGGATTCGCGCCACGCCGCGCAAAATCCATTCCGCATCCGGGTCCGCGCCTGGCTCCGCCCACCACACGTCGCCGCCGCTTGCCCTATCGTTCAGAGAGAAGCCGGAAGCCAGAGCCATCCCCCGCGCCGGGTATCCCGCGCGAAACAGCGGAGCGAGGCTGATGTTTCTTGCCGTGGCCGTGGTCACGGAGCGCGATGCCCAACCCGGATTCTTATACCATTCGACGATACTTTCTTCGGAACTCAACGCGAAGATGTCCGGCCGGCCAGCCTCTGTCGCGCCGTGGCCAGTGCCCCTCGTGTCGGCCACAGCCAACTGGTATCCGTGCGGAATTTTCGCCACGGGATGCCGGCGCCACTCGACTTGACGGGCGAACGTCGGCCGGTTCTTGGTGCTCCGGGCCACCGCCTGCCTCGCCACGAGATCTGATGCCATGAGGCTCCCGAGAAATTCCCGCCGCGAGCTTAACCGTCTTGTGCCCCCGGAACTCATCCAGCGGACATTCTAACGCCTCTGCCACGCACGGTCGCATAGATTAGCAGACGATGGCTGCCAGATAACGCAAGATTCGCTCTTCAACCTTCGCGGTTCTTTTGTGGCCCCGGGAAGAGCCGCCCAAGCCTTCCCTGGCGGATTCCTCAATTTCACACTTTCTTTCACACATTAGTATGTGTAACATATTGCCGATATTAAGAGGGGGTGGCGATATGGCGACCAATCTCGCTTTGGATGACCGCCTGATTGAACGAGCGCGCCGAGTGGGCCGTCACAAATCGAAGAAAGAGGCAGTAACCGCGGCCCTCGATGAGTATGTCCGGCACCGCAAGCAGTTGGAGTTGTTGCGGCGTTTCGGCACCATCGACTACGACCCTCGCTACAACTACAAGGCTAGGCGCCGGCGGTCATGAATGTCTTGGTGGATACCTCGGTGTGGTCACTCGCCTTGCGTCGACGTTCCCGTGATCTTAACCCGGATGAAACACTTATCAGGGACGAATTGGCGGAGTTGATTCGCGAAGGCCGCGCCCAATTGATCGGCCCGGTGCGGCAGGAAGTGCTGTCGGGAATTCCCAGCCACATCCAGTACGAGCGACTGCGGCGGGGGCTTCGCGCGTTTGAGGACCCCCCCGTGGAGGTTGAGGATTACGAAGAAGCGGCGCGGGCGAGCAATCGTTGCCGCACTGCGGGCGTGAGCGGCTCCGCTATTGACTTCCTGATTTGCGCCGTCGCGTTGCGCCGCAGTTGGACGGTCTTTACGACGGATAAGGACTTTGCGCGCTACGCGCGGTTTCTCTCCCTGCGCCTCCACATGCCTCGCCACAACACGTAAGATTAGTTTCGTCTTTCAAATCTGTTGGGCCTTTAATCGCCTTTCGCAGGCTGATGAAAAACGTTTCGCACAATTGTTATTCCGAGCGAAGCGAGGAATCTCGCTCTGAGAATCGAGGACTCGCGAGATTCCTCGTCGCCTGCGGCTCCTCGGAATGACAGCGTAAATGTGTTTTTCATCAGTCTGTTAGAAGAAGCGCGACTTGAGGAAACGGAAGTTGTCTCAAGTCCCTTTCGCGCGCAGAAGGCGGACGGCGTCGGAAAGCGGGTTGCCGGTTTCCGCCACGAGAGCCGATTCGCCGCGAGCTTCTTCTTCCACCTTCTCGCTCTCGCCCGGCGCGAGGAACAGGTTGGCATCGAGCCCCACCTGCTTTGTATAAAGCTCGAAGTAGCGGCCGCGAACCTCGAGCAACGCTTCATGCGTTCCATGCTCAACAATGCGTCCGCCCTCCATCACCAGAATCTGGTCGGCGCGGCGAATGGTGGAGAGGCGATGGGCGATGACGAACGTCGTGCGCCCCTGCATGAGATAGGCCAACCCTTCCTGAATCAGCGCCTCGGATTCCGAGTCGAGGCTCGAGGTGGCTTCGTCCAAAATCAGGATGCGCGGGTCGGCGAGAATCGCTCGCGCGATTGAGACCCGCTGCTTCTGCCCGCCCGAAAGCTTGACGCCGCGCTCGCCGATGACGGTGTCGTATTTCTTCTCGAAGGTTTCTGCAAACTCGTCCACGCGCGCGATGCGGCAGGCGGCAAGAATGCGGTCTTGGCTCGCGTCGGGCCGCGAGAAGGCCACATTCTCGCGGATCGTTCCGTCGAAGAGAAATGTGTCCTGAAGCACCACGCCGAGCTGGGTGCGGTAGGACTCGAGTTTGACCGTTGCCAGGTCCACGCCGTCCACTAGGATTCTTCCCGAAGTCGGCACGTAGAATGCGGCGATCAGCCCGATGACCGTGGACTTGCCCGCCCCCGATGGGCCAACCAGCGCCGTCACGGTTCCGGGCCTGGACCGGAAAGCCACATCGTGCAGAACTTCCTTCCCCTCCTCGTATTTGAAGTTCACGTCCTCCAAAACCACTTCCCCGCGCAGGCGTCCGAGCGCCACCGTGCGCCGCGGGTCCGGATCTTCAGGCTTCACTTCCATCAGCTCGCGCGTGCGTTCCAGTCCCGCCATCGCCTCCGTCAATTGCGTTCCGATACCGACCACCTGAAAGACCGGCGCAATGAGCAGGCCGAGGAAAATGGTGTATTGAACGAAGGAGCCGAGCGTCATGCTTCCGGAAATAATCTTGCGCGCTCCAAGGTACATGATGAGCGCGCTCACGAGACCTAGAAGAACTGTCGAGGCGAGGCTCATCACGGACGTCGCGGTCAAGGTCTTAATGACGTTCTGGAGGAGCCGCTCGGCGCCTTGGGCAAAGACCTCGGCTTCACTCTTCTCCGCGTGGTAGCCCTTCACGACGCGCACGCCGGCGAGCGATTCGGTAAGGCGGCCCGTCACCTCGGCGTTGATTTTCCTGCGCTCGCGGAAAATCGGCCGGATCACCCCGAAGGCGCGATTGAGCGCTCCCGCGAGCGTGGCGAGTATAACCAGGGCCAAAACGGTCAGCGAAACGCTGATATGAAGAAGGATGACCAGGGCAAAGAGCGCCGTGAGGATGCCGCCGGCGAACTGCACGAGACCGGTCCCAATCAGGTTCCGCAGGCCCTCGACGTCGCTCATGATGCGGGCGACAAGCACGCCCGTCTTCGTCGAGTCGTAATAGGCCACGGAGAGCCGCCCCACGTGTTCCTGGACTTGCCGGCGCAGCTCGGTGATGAGCCGCTGCGCCTCTTTCGAGAGCAGTTGCGTCAGCGCGAAATCCGTAATGCCCTGAATGGCCGTCGCGCCGAGCACTACCAACACCAGCGTTACCAGCAACGACGCCTGCCGCTTGACAATGATATTGTCCACGAGGAATTTTGAAGAGGTCGGGAGCACCAAGCCAGCAAGGCGGTTCACGGCCATCAACACGAAGCCCAGCGCGAGCAGCTTCCGCCGCGGCCGCACAAAGACCCAGACGTGCGGGAGGAGCTCACGGAGCTTCCTCGATTTCTCCGTCTTATCGTCGGCCGCCATGTTCGTCGCGGCATGCGGCGCGTGCGGGGGATGCATATTCCCTCAGGGCCTCAATGATTGATGTTAAGTTGCAAGGCCATCATTGCGAACGATCCGGCGATGACCAGCACGGAAACGAGCGCCAGCACGCTCCAAAGCGTTTCTTCCACGCGGGTCTGGGGCTCACCCTCCGGAATGAAAAAGCCGAGCGCGAGCCCAGACACCAGCCCGCCGATGTGCGCGGCGTTATCCACCGGAAATCCGATGAATCGGCCAAAGAACCCGAAAACCAAAATGTAAAAAACCCAAAACCACAATCGCGACCTGTAATCTTTGCCGAGCGTTCCGTGATGGTAGCTTGCGCCGACGAGGACCCCGATCAATCCGACAATGGAGCCCGAGGCGCCGATCGAAAGCCCGCCGGGACTCCAGAAAAGGCTCAGGATGAAACCGAAGACGCCGGTGAAGAGATAGAGCACGATGAATTTGGGCGTCGAAAAAAGCGACTCGACTTCCGGACCGAGGTCGAACAGGCACCACAGATTCATGCCGATGTGCACAAGGCCGCCGTGTAAAAAGATGGCCGTGACGAACCGCCACCACTGGTGGCCGTAAATAATGTAGGGGCCAAATTTTGCACCCAGGCGAACTAACACCGCGTTACTGATGTCCCCGCCGCCTTCCGAGCCCGGCATGGCCGACTGCTGAGTGAGGTACCAGGACACACCATAGAGGGCGATGTTCGCAACCACGATGACGGAGGTGGCTGTCGAGGGAATAGGAATCACCCCCCCCATCACGCGTCCGGCGGGAGCGCCGGTCTCACCGCGAGCCCGCCGGGGCCCGAGCGGCGTGTCGCAGAGCGGGCAGACCGAAGCGTCGCGGCTGATGAGCCCGCGGCAGTGCGGGCACATGCGGTGCGACGTATCGTAGTTCTCTTCTTTCTCCGCCGCCGAGCGGAGTGAAGCCTTCAGTTTCTCCCATTTGAATCGCAGTCGCGGGGTAAGGTTCATGTCCTCTCGAATCCGTCGGTTGACGGACGGCGAATGCTCGCAGATTCAAAACAGCGATCGACCGCAGCCGCCCTAATTTTGATTATAGTCTGTTGGGCGGAGTTTCCAATTTTGTTTGTCGCGACGCGGTATGATTAGAATAGAATCAGAGCGAGAGAGGTTCAAATGAAATTCGAAGACGCCGGGCGCGCCCTGGACCGCGAAATCGCGAAACTTTCAGCCTTTGTGGACAAGCAGGTGAAACCAGTTACGAAAAAGAAAATGGCGAAGGTGATGCGCGATGCCGCCGCCCGGCTGCGCAAGCTGGCGGCCGAATTGGACCGACAAACTGCGGGAAAATCCGGCTAAAGGCGGATGGGCTGAC
>QHZO01000270.1 GCA_003224695.1 Acidobacteriota bacterium | reverse complement strand
GCATTTTCTAATGTTCGCTTGATGATTTGTTCCAAACTTTCCTTGCGCCGTGCATAAGGGAAAACGGTTTCGGCGCGCTGGCGGGCTCGGCTTCCCATTTCTTCACGAAACTGTGCGCTATCCAAATATATATTGACTGCGTCTGCGATCTCCTGGGGTGATGTCCCGTCCACCTGCAACCCCGTATCGCCCAAGACTTCGGGGACGGCTCCGGCGGGGCTGCTCACCACGGGCGCGCCGCAGCTCATGGCTTCCAGGATTGCCAAGCCGAATCCTTCGTGCCGGCTCGGGGATAGAAACACCCGGCAGCGCTGCATTAGTTCGATTTTCTTCTCCCGCGAAACCGCTCCCGGGAACTCGACACAATCGCTCACACCGATTCTTTGAGCTAGGGACTCGAGATATTCAGTGTCGCCTCCGCGATACCCGGCGAACACAAAACGCATCTGCGGATGGCGTGCCCGGACGAGCGGCATCGCGCGGATGATCTCCGGGAAGGATTTGCGCCGAGCGTTCGCCGTGTGCATCCGCGCGATGGACAAAATGAATTCCTCACGGGGCCCGGTCCCTGGGCGAAAAGTGCCAGCATCCACGACGAGGGGCACATAAAACGGGTTGTGGACCTTCAGCGCTGCAGTCACCTGTCGAAATTCGTAATCCGATAGGAAGACATTCGCGGCCGCATTTTCAAGCGCCACCCGCATCAGCCATCTCTGCCAAGCCGGACGGTGAACGTAGTCCTGGTTGGCCTTCTCCATCTGGTAATCAAATACGCCTGTGATGATGCACGGCTGGCGCCCGAATCCTGCTTTCGCTAAAGGGAGAAACGCCCAGTTCCACCACCAAACAAAATAAAAATCAACCTGCCGTGGAATCTCATCCCAGCAGGTGGCGACCGTGACGTCAAACCCCAGGTCGCCAAGGATTTCGATATCTTGCTTATAAAACTCGGCCCGTTCGAGAGCCTCCAATCTGAAGGCTCTGCTTGTTCCGGGCAAGAGCCTCGCAAAAAAACAAACCCTCACCATGTTCTTTTTCCCGGTAACATGAATCGCCTCGGGGGCTCCGGCCCGACATCCTGTGCCGACGCGATACTTTCCGCCCCGCTTGAGGACGAACCGTCGCCCGTCCGACCCGTTGCCTAAAGGCCTAAGGGAGGCCGCTCAGCCTCCTCCGGGCGGCTTGCGAAAAAAGGCACCCCCTCGCCCGTCGAAAGAGAGGGCGACGAGCAAGCCCCGCCGCGCCAGGAACTCGTCGGTTGCCTTCTTGGCTCCAACGCATAGTCCATAGTCGTCAAAGATAATATATCCATTCTGAACTACTTGATTGTAGAGATTTTCTAAACAGCAGTTGATGGATTCGAACCAGTCGGCATCAATCCTCAACAATGCAATCGGACCGATTCTCTCACTCATGACCGGGAGGGTGTCCTGAAACCAGCCTTTGACGAGATGGATGTTTCGACTATCCAGGCCGAACTTCCGAAAAAGCAAATTCTCCACCGCTTCTTTTGTCCCCAAACAGGATCCCTTCCCGAGCGGTTTCACGTAGGCTCGCGTGGACCCCCCGGGTTGATCGAAGTCTTGATCCGTAGGTGAAGGGAGTCCCTCAAAAGAGTCAAACAGCCAAGTTTTTTGTTCGCTCCCGAATTTCCCGGCGACCATTGCCATCAGCGCGGAACTGCCCCCCTCCGCCACGCCGCATTCTACGAATGCGCCCGGATTGCCCTCCTCATTCATCAGTTTCTCTGCCGCTTCGTAAGTCAACTCCAGCCCGGAGCTTCCCACCAGAGAATAGGGCATCACGCGATAAACCGTCCTGGCTTTTTCATAATTTGGTTGGTCGCCCTTCAACCAATAGTAAACGACGCGGCGGAGATACAGGGCTCGGAGAAGTTTGCGATAGATTTCAATTGCAACTCCAAAGAGCCCTGCATAGACCCGTTGCGGAAGGATGGTCTTCAACGCCATCATCAGCCTTCTAATGACTTGAACGACGAAAGGGCGCTTTGAGCTCATGCTACCCCCACTTCCCTCCTTCCCGCCTGCTCCTTGGGCTCAACAGGAAGCCTGGCGACATCTCGGGACCACCGACGCTCCCGGCCAAGCGGGCACTCCGGAGCGAGACATGAACAGGGCGCCACCAGTGGCGCATGGCGAGGAAGTACAACATTGTCGTCGTGACCGCCGAGGCATCGATCATGGCCTCGGTCAACGCGGAAGGGAGGCCGCTTTCGGACAGCGCGAAGACTGTGTGCCAGAAAATGGCCGTAAACACCAGGCAATATATTCCCAGCCAACCTCCACGCCCGCGCTTCATCCGCGCGAGCGACCCTTCCATGAGCTCGATGCTGCCCCCGAAAATCAGGCTTGCCAAAAGCGCCCCCCAGGCGCCGAAGTCCAAGTAAAAGCTTCCAAAGACGGTGATCGCGAATGAAGTTTCACCGTAGGGTTCTTCGGCGTTCGTTATTCCCACGTAGTCGTAGATTTTTTCCGCGGCCACCTCAGGCTTGTCTTTCCAAAGCAGGCGCGGCACCCACAGGTAAAGGGCCTGGACGTTGTAGCCTCCACGCATGAAAGGGGCCCCGTGATCAAGCGCCTCGACGACCGCAACATAAGTCTGGAATACTCCGCCCATCAGGCGAGCGTCGGTCGCAGTGACGAATTCCATCTCCATGCTGTCCCAATCATATAGAGCCGAACCCGTATTACGGAACTGCGACTTGACAGGAAAGGCCACGAGCACGGCTGCGACAGCCGCCCATGTCCCTCCCCGGGTGAACACCCTTTTTAGCTCCACCCACCCGAACTGATAGACCGTCAGCCCGTAGAAGACGATCATGTGCGGAATCGCGGCCTTCCACGGGGAAAGCATCCCGAGCAAGAGCATCGGGAAAGACATCTTCAATGAGCCTTCGGTGGTATACGCTATCATGAGTTTCCAGCACATGGGCTCGAGAAACGCGAAACCGAGCGACCGTTCGGGCTGGAAACTCATGATAGCGTATACCACCGAAGGCTCATTGAAGATGTCCAGGAAGTAAAGCTCACAGAACTTCCCGACCACCGCCAAGAGCATCAGGATGACGCCGAGCTGCCGGGCGACGGAGCGATTCAAATTCAGGCGGGCGCCGTCACCTATGGCGCCCACCGCTGGCTGTGCGGGGTTGGAGGAGCCCGCTGCACGCGCCGAGGTGGGTTTCCGAGGCGGATCGGAACTGCCGGAACGAAACCACCGGCTGCTCAAGGACACCCCCACGTCCATGGCCAAGACGCAGCCCATCAGGAGCAGCAGTGGGAAGATGCGATCTTCGGCGCTGAGCTTCTTCATGAAATTGAACACAGGGTAATCGAAAAGGAGGTTGAAGAAAAAAAGATCCCCCAGGAGCTGGATGGCCATCATGGCCTTGAGCATCGGGCGCAGCCGAACCTTGAATCCCCAGAGCAGGTACACCGCCGACGCGAGGTTCAGGATGGCGTAAAGTGTTCCGTACCTGAAATCCAGATAATTCATTTTTTCCCTGAGTCTCTAGGGGCTTTTCCAAACGGCCCAGACGCCCGCCAATTTTATCATGCCAGGGCGCTAGCGTCGCTTACTTCATGACCTCGCTCAAACGGAAGTGCGCGAACAACCCGGAGAGCCATTCGCGTTCTTCCGCGTCAAACACCATCCACCAGCACACCGCCGGAAGCACCGTCAGCACGGCTACCGTCTCGCAGGCCAAACCCCAGGGGCCGTGGAGCTTCCCCAGTCTCGCCCCCAGGTAAATCGCGCCGGCCGCGGCCGAAAGCAGCGCAGGCCGAAAAAGGAAATGGTCCAGAAATTCCCGGAGGCCGAGCCCCACCCACCGCCCCGTCAGCCAGACGAGCGGCAGCCCCTGACCGAGCACGCTCGCCGCCAGAAGCCCGGCCGAGAGTCCATACAGCGGGCTTTCCGGCATCAGCTTTGCTCCGGCCACCCCCAGCACGAAACTCAGGACGGCGTAGCCCGCCATCACGAACGACAGCCGGCGATGGGCATTCAAACCGCGCATGAAGTTGTTCGTGCTGAGAAAGAGCACGTCTATCAGGAAACCCGCGCCCAAGCATGCCAGAGGCCCATATCCCAGAAACATTCCCGGGCCCAGCCAAAGACGAATCCCCAGGTCCGCATAAAACCAAATCAGGGCGGTGTAGGTGAGGGCCAATGCAAAGGTGAATTTTGTGCAGAGCTTGGAGAAGAAAACCACACGGTCCCAGCGGCCTTCGAGTGGAAACCCGTTGATGTAAGGGATGAGGGTGTTCGAGACGATGTCAGCGAGCGACCAGCCCACGACGCGAAATAGCGTGAGGAGAACGAACATCTCCGGCACGTCTCGAAGGGCCCCCAGTTTGCCGGCTAACAGGTTTCCGGCGAGCCTCTGGAATAGCAGGCCGAGGTTGTAGAGGAGGAAAAAAAATGAATTCGCAAACAGGCCCCAGATTTTCCCGGGCGACCAGAATCTCCACGCCAGCTCCACCTCAGGATGACGAAGCTTCGCCAAGCCAAAACTTCCACCCATGATGACGAGGTAGCCGATGTTGGTGACCAGAATCAAGGTCAGTATTTTGCCCCCCGCCAAGAGCGCGGCGACTGTGCCGAGCAGGAAATAGACCGCGTAAGCTCCGTCCACGATTTGTCGCAGCACCAGCTCGCGCAGTCCGAGCAGTGTGGCGGGAAAAACCGTGAGCGGAACTCGAAGGAGCGCCAAGAGGCAGAAACGTCCCGCAGGAACCAGCGCGCGACCGGCATGGTGAGTAGAAGCCCGGTGGCCACGAACCAGACGGGGATGACGATCCCCCAGTAGAGACCAAAAACACTGGTGAGGATCCGGTTGAGGTCGTCAAAGTCGCCCCGAGCGTAGGCGACGTTTTCGTAATTCACGACGGTTTGCCCGATGCCCATCTCCGATAATGCCAGATAGACGCTGATACTCTGCAAAATAATCCAGACTGCATATTCTTCCCTTCCGAGATACTTCAGCGCCAGAGGAATAATCAGGAAGTTACTGCCAATCTTCAGCGCGAGGTTGACCGCGGCCAGGGCGCTCGCGGCGACCGTTCGGCGGACAGGCGACTCCGCTCCAGGGCCGGGCGGGCCGGACAGATCCTTCGTCCCGGGCTGGTCATATTCAGAGTTCAGAGTCGTTTCGAAGAACAGGAAGAATGACCGCCACTTTGCGGGCCCTCCAAACGGTCTCTCGCAGAGGGGGGTTCAGAGCGACTTCGAACCATGGCTCAACCCGGCTGCCATTCCTACAATCGCTGGGGCGGCTGGGTGGAAGGCGAAGGCCCGTCCTGGCGGAGGTCCTTAGCTGTTCTGATCTGGGCTTTGAGCCTCGTTGTCGCCTTCTTCTGCATCTTTTCCATAACCATAGCCGTACCCATATCCGTAGCCGTAGCCATAACCGTACCCATACCCGTAACGACGGTAATAGCCGTAACCGTAGCCCCCATGGCGAAAATCAACGCCGTTCAGCGCCACACCTAAAATTCGGGCCCCGGCGCCGTACAAAAGGTTTTTGGCCCGCTGGATGACTTGGTAAGGAGTGGAATTGGCTCGGGCGATTAAGACCACGGCATCCGTCATCGTGGCCAGGATGCGGCTGTCGGAAACGCTCAGCAGCGGCGGCGAGTCCATAATGACATACTCGTATTCGGAGCGCAGGCTGTTGAGCAATGCCCCCGCGACCGGCGACGAAAGGACTTCCGCGGGATTGGGAGGAATGGGCCCGCAGGGAATCACCCAAAGGTTTGCCACTCCCGGTACGGGAAGAATCGCCTCAGAAATCTGCACTCGGCCCGTCAGGCATTGAACGAAACCCGGTTTATTTTCAACCCCGGTCGCGCGGTGACAAGCCGGCCGCCGCATGTCGCAATCTATAATCAGGACCTTGCTTCCCAAGCCGGCCAAGGCCACACCCAGGTTGACGGTCGTAGTGGTCTTCCCTTCGCCGGGCAAGGCGCTGGTGATCAGAATGGTTCTGGGCACGGGGTGCGCCGAAAGCAAAATAGACGTGCGAAGGGTTCGAAATGATTCCTTGCCGACGGCCGTGGTTTGAATCGCCGGCGCCACCACACGATCCCCCGGGGCCGCTTTCGCCAGTTGCTTCGAAGCGTCCCCTTTCCCATCATTCAATGCGAACGAGGGCAAAACGGCCAGTGAGGGGAGACGCACCAACTCCTCCACCTCGTCCGGGGACTTGACGGTGTTGTCCAGGTACTCCTGGAAGAACGCCAGTCCAATGCCCAAGGCCAGCCCAAAGGCGAAGCCCAACGCCAAATTCAAAATCACGCGGGGCTTCACCGGCAGCTTCGGCGTCTCGGCCTGATCTACGATGCGGATGTTGCTGGCCTTCAAGCCCTCGGAAACCTGCGCCTCCTTCAAGCGCTGCAAAAGGCTTTCGTAGAGTTGCTTGTTGGTATCCGCTTCGCGCTTCAAGATATTGTACTGAATGGTCTTTTGCGCGATGTCGTTCACTTCGGCTTTCTGTTGGACGACGGCCTGTGCCAGAAGTTTCTCGTTCGACTCCGCCGCATGGTACTCCTCGACGATATTCTCGACCAACGCCTGCTTCTGCGCGGTGATTCTCGCCTCCAGCACGTCAATTTGCTTCTTTAACTGCACGGCTTTGGGATATTCCGGCTTGACCATCGACGTCATTTCCGCGTACTGCCGTTCCAGCTCCGCCAAGCGGCCTTCCAACTCCTGAATGAATTTGTCGGAAAGCACGCTCGGCAGATCCATATTCTTGGTGGACTTGACGAGCGTGTAGCTCGCTTCCGCATGGAACCGCGCAGCCTGGGCTTTGGTGTATTCCTGCTCGAGCTGCTGCAGGCGGTCGTTGACCAAGTTTTGTTTTTCCGTGATGAACAGAATCGAGTGCTCTTGCGCATAGGCCTGCAACTGGTCGTCAGACTTTTCCAGCTTGGCTTTCAGCCCCACCAGTTGCCCTTGCAGCCAGTCGGAAGCCTTGATGGTTTCGTCCCACTTCACCTGCAAGTTCGAGTCAATATAATCCTGGGCCAGCCGATTGGCCACCTGCGCCGCAACCCGCGGGTCGTGAGAACCGAAACTGACTTCCACCAGATTACTTCGGCGCACGGGGGAAATCTCTACGGCGTCCAGGAAATGCTTCACCGCATTCGTGAAGGCCTCGGAGTTGACATCGGGTGGCGCGTTGTCTGTGGGTGAAGGGACATTCGCCGGGGTCGTTTCCATCAGACCGAAGAGAATGCTCTTGCGATAAAATTCCGGGCTGCGGTAAAGGGCCAAGTCCCGCACCACGCGCTCGGCGAGCGTCCGGCTCTCCAGCACACGGAATTGAGTCTCGCGATAGCTGTCCACGTCCTGGTTACTGATTTGCAGGACTTCCTTGAAATTCAAGACGTTGGGCGGTTCGGGATTGATTTCGAGCAGTGCCGTCCCCGAGTAACCAGGCTTCTGCTTGAAGGTACCGATGGCGACGGTCAGAAAAACCGCTAAGAGAGCGGTCAGCACCGTCCACCGGCGCTTCAGGATCAGGTGCCAATAATCCATCAGGTGCGGCGCTTCCTCGTGGCCGACCTCGAGGAATTCCTGGCCGCGCACCTGCTCCATACTCACGGGAGCGATCCGATTGAGGCGGTCTCCCGGCAGGATTTCGCTTTTCCCCATTTCACCTCGCAGTTTCTGAGCCCTCCGGCTACAACTTTCCGTACATCAACATGCCGCTCAAAGTTCCGATGATGGCTTCGGCGCCTTTCTTACCCGCAGATTTGCTGGCGCTGGAAGGGACGAACAAGATGTCGTTGGCTGCCAGTTCTGGATCATTGGCTTTCCCGCCCAGGACCTTGCCCAGGTCAATGGGGATTTCCTGTCGAGTACCGTCGCCTTTGCGGCGGATGATGCGCGTGCGCTTCTTGGCCGCGGTAATATTGGGCCCCTCGGCCAGTGCCACGGCCTGGAGCACCGTCAGCGTTTCATGCTCGTCGAGCGCAAATCCGCCCGGCCTCTTCACGTCGCCGACCACATAAACGACATCGGCGACGCTGACGCTGATCGTATCGAAAGGTCGAATGGGAATATTCAGCCCCTCTGCCCGGGAATAAAGGAGCTTCCTCGAGTCAATCTCAACTTTATCGGAGCTCAGCAGTTGCATCCCATCCGCCGGGACGAAATCGTTCACGAAGCCGCCTTTGCGTGTCACGTACACCCAGCGGCCCGGCACCGTGCCCAGCTTAGAGAACCCTCCCGCCTCCGAAAGCATTTCCACGAGCGTGGTATGACTCTTAATTTGATAAACTCCGGGCCTCTCCACGGCGCCGATAATCGAAACTGGCTGGGAGTGGAATTCCCGGACGAAGATGCTGACTTGGGGATTCACGAGGTAGTTCTGGCCCCATCGCCGCTCCAGCTCCTTGGCGAATTGATCCGGCGAGTAACCGCTGGCACGGATTTGGCCGATGCCCGGAAGAACCACCGTCCCGTCGTAAGCGACTCGCAGCGTCCTGGTGAGATCGGGTACATCAAAGACGGTGATGTCCACCAAGTCCTCGGGGCCGATTACATAATCGGAGGGAGGGCCTGGCGGGTTCGCTTGCGCGGCGGCTTTGGTTTCTGAACCGTCCGAAGGGCTGACGGTCTGAGATGGGTTGGTCTGTTGTGGCGAGTCCTGGCCGGCCGCGCACGTAGCAAGCATCAACCCCACAATGAGGGCACAAACACGAGCATTCGCTAGACTGGTTTTCATTCAGATTTCCTGTTGCTGTAATGTCGTCGGCGCGCCGAACCGCGCTCAACCATTTGGCGTATGGCTTGCTGGTTTTCGACGCACCCGAACCGTAATACAATACGCGCCCTAACGCTTTTTTGTCAAGAGACTGTATCTGGCAGGAAACAAAGGTGAAAGGCATTTAATCTTTCTGAGAGTATCGCCTGCGCCGACCTGCGTTCAACTCGGAAGCGCTGTCAAGAATTCGCCGAACGTGCGTGTCCCAACTAAAAACTGCTCTGACGCGCGCGGCGCTCGCCTTCGCCAATTTTACTCGCAAACTCAAATCGCCGGACACACGTTCAATCTCGGCCGCCAGCTCCTTGAAATCGAACAGAGGGAAATAAACCGCCGCTTCGCCGCAAACCTCTCGGTTGACCGGCGTGTCGGAGGCGATAATAGGGAGGCCGCGCGCCATCGCCTCGACCAACGGAAACCCGAACGACTCAACCATCGAGGGAAAGACGAATAAGTCGCATTGCTCATAAAGCCTCAAGGCCGCCGTGGGCGAGCACGGGCCTCGGATCTCTAAGGCCGGCCGGATAGCGGGATCATTCACCAGCGCTCGATCCTCGGCGGAGGTGATGGCCGCGATCGCCTCTCCCTCCTCCGGATTCAGAGTAGTAATCAGCTTATACTCCCGGCGCCCGCTTGAACCGAGCTCCCGCAAAGCCTTCAACAGAGTGGTCAAGTTTTTGTGCTCACGGTAATAGGAAACGTACAGTAGTCGCACCGGTGAATCCATCGAACCGACAACGGGGGCACCGGGATTTCCGGACGGATCCTGTCCGTAGGGATTGACCAGCGCCCTGTCGTCAGAAACCTCAACATAGTGCCGAAGCTCGTCAAGCATTGCGGCGGTCGGCGTCATGACGACGTCCGCGCTCCGAACGCTCCGCACGATCAGCCGGCGTCGAAGCAGGAAGGAAGCGAGATCTGAGAAAGCATACCTACCCAGGAAGCGTTCGTTAAAGGAAGCGGAAAAGTAAAGAGCGTTCCGGACTAAAAGAATTTGGGGAATCGGACAGGACACCATGCCGAAATTCGCCGTCGAATACAGCGCGTCGGGCCGCTCTTCCCGTAGGAGACGGCGAAGACTGATTTGGTCCCACCAGAGCCGCCGCCACCAGGGAGCAAAGCCGATTTCCGTTGCCTCAAGACGAACGTTGTTGGGCACGGGCTGAATTTCGGCAATCGTTCTCGCAGGCAGGAGAGCTACAAATAACCAATCCGGCCTCAGGCGGGCCGCATGCTTTAGGAAGGGGCCGATATAAGTTACCCCGCCACCTGCCTTGGCGGACACCGCATTGAGGAACAGTTTCGAGCACCCTCTTTGATATTCCGGCAAACCATTCCGACCCTGGCTTCCCCGCCCTCTCATAACCGTGGGCATGGAAGACCACCCGGGGCGGGTGCCGGCCAGCACGATTCGGGCCTTCAGACTTCGCCGTGAGGAGCGTAAGGAAGCCCCAAGAGCGAAGCCCAGCGTTGCCGGTAGAGAAACGGCCGCAGCCTGAAATACATGAAAGCTTTCCAGCGCGAAGCCGCTTCCCGCTTCCAGGCCATGACCCGCCAAGTCGTGTGGGCCGACTTCGCAAACCGTCGCTTATAGGGCTCGTCTCCCCGAAGGAAATCGAGCTCCTCGAAGCCTTTCTGGAATGCGTAATCAATGAGCTGCGGTATGAGCATGGTTCCAGGAGATAGTTTCCCCAACGCGGGATCGAACGCTGTGGTGTAATCCCAGATTTTTCGCCCCACGCGGAAGCCCAGCCGGTACGCAACCAGTCGGTCACCCTGCTCCATCACCGCCACTGAGAGACACCCTGCGGGGCCCAGGGCCTTGAATAAATATTCGAAGAAGCCGCGCGTCGCTCGGACGAAGCGGTTGCCGGCAAGGCCATGCACCCGCTTGCGCTCTTCCACCTCCGCCATACGGGCAACCAACTCGGTCTCATCTTGGGGGTGTTCGATAATACGCATCCGCAATCCTTGGTCTTTTAAACGTTGCAAGCGATGCGCCTTTTTCCGGAACGTCGAACGGGTGTCATACGGGAGAGTCTTCAGCACTCCTTCCCAGTCCGTAGTTATCGGGACATACGGGCAGGGGTCATCCGGAGCGAGGCGGTGAGGCAGCGCAAATTCGGCAAAAGTCTCTCGAAGGATGCCGGGCGAGGGCGAGGAATTGGGGAAACTCCTAAAGTCAACGATGTCCCAGAAATGCTCATTCTCGATCATGAATCTCGCCAGGGCACCAAGCACCGCCGGCTGGCTTTCGCCTAGCAAGAAATCGTTGTAGTCGTTGAACGTGCTGCCTATGAATTCCAGCTTGCGGACCGAGAGGCCCTGGCGCGAGGGTTTTCGAATCATCAACGGGGCAATGCCCACAACGCGGTCGCGCGTTCGAACCACCACGATGAAAAGGCTCTTCTGGCCGAGAATGGACTCGTCGCGCCCGACGTGATGCCACCAGCCCCAGGCCCAATCAAAACTCGCAAAAACATTTTGGAACTTCGAACTTGAGGCAAGGGCATTCCAGTCGTCCCGAAGGGAGCGAAAATCCGCCTCCGAGGCCACTACCTGGGCTGTGAGCCCGGAACTGCCGGGTGGCGCTGCGGTCGCTTGGTGGGTGGGGTCCGTCTGCAAGTTGGTCCGCCTCGCGGTCGCGCCAAAGGCCATTGCGGGGCCTGATTCACCCAAGACAGATTGGACGCTAACGCTTCGCCCTCCCCATCGCTCTCCGCATTTTCCCGTCCAGCCAAGCCACCGCTTCGCGAGGAGTCCAGCCCGCGCTCACTCTCCAACGCAAGCTTCGGCCATCGTCGTCCGGATAGACAGTGGTCCGCCTCAACTGCCAGTTGTTGGTTTGTTTGCCGTTTATCCCTGGCTGAACCGTGAAAGCCCACTGAAAATGTTTTCCAACGATTTCCCGAACGGCGCGATCCCAGAGCCCGTAGGGATAGGCAAAACTCGAAACCTGAGCCCCTAGTAGGTCTTCCAAATCCGCGCGGCTGCCGGCGATTTCGTTTTCGAGCTCGGCAGGAGAAAGCTTCCTCAAGTCGGGGTGCGTTCGGCTATGAGCGCCGAATTCGATTCCACGCGAAGCCCAGGCGCGGATTTCTTCCGAGCCCATGAGCGGGAATGGTCCCCAACCGGCGGCTTTGTCCCATTCGTTGGTTTTGCCCACAAACGCCGTCACCACAAAAACCGCGGCGCTGAATCCGAATTCTCGGAGTAAAGGAAACGCATGTTCCACCAAAGCCGCGTGAGCGTCATCAAAGGTCAACAGGACCGGCTTCGAAGGATTCGGAGCGCGGAACTCCTCCAGTTGGCTCGGCCGAACGGTTTCATAGCCTCGCCGACTTAGCCACTCCAGGTGCGACTTGAACTGCCTCGGCGACACAGTCAATTCGGGTGAGCGATCTCCGGAGTCCGGCGCGATGCGATGGTACACGAATACCGGCAGGCGCAGCCCGAGCGTCGGATGCCCCGCCGGCTCCACCAGCTTCTCAGATGTGGCGCCATCCGTTTTGGGAGGCATGCCTCTATTCACCGTGTCCTGTGGCGAAATACCGCACGTGTGAAAGCGGCCAGGAGGCTTCCAGGTGATGTCGCGGGATGCGGAACCGGTCGGTCTTGCCGGGCGCAACGCTGCCGCGGAAACCTCCGAAACACGCCCGATAGCCCGCCGCTTCGACCGCGTCGAAAAACCGGCCGTCCACATCGCTCGACCGGCCCATTGGCCAGGCGATGTAACGGCATTCCGTTCCCAGGCGCTCCTCGATCTCGTGTTTCGAATCTCGAAGCTCGCTAACCAGGTCGTATGGAGTAGCGACCTCGGCCAATTTCGGATGAGTCTTGGTGTGGGAGCCCACTTCGAACCCCCAGGCTTGAATCACGCGAAGCTCTTCCCAGCTCATCAGGCGCTGGTCCGGCCCCTCCAATGGATCTTTTCCCACCATCCCTGTGACCACGAAGATCAGCGCCGGAATCTTCCAGCCTTTCAACACCGTCAAGGCATTCCTGTAAAGATTCCGGTAACCGTCGTCGAAGGAAAGGTGAAACCGCGCGCCATCCAAAACCGTGTGTCCTTCTAATATACTAACCAGGCTCTCGGTGTCAATGAACGAGCCCAGGCGGCTCAACCCAGTGATGATCCGCTCGAAATTGGCGCGATCCTGGTCATAAACGCTGTGAAAATAGATGGCGCGAAGAAAGGGGCGGTCCGGCTCTCGAGCCAGGCGGCCGAGCAGCGAGAGTGCCGTCGAGCGCAGCACATCTCGCAACCCCGAGCTTTCAACCTGCCCCATCAGCTTGGGCTTCCCGTCCTCCGAGATTCCGGCCCGGGCTTTCGGCAAACAAACTTTGCGAATCGAACCCGAAGCGAGTCTCGGGGCGCAAGCGAAAAGCGGCGGTCGAGATGTGGCCAAGCCTCTTCGTGCTCTTCTTCCGTAAACTCCTCGAGGGTCTCCGTTTCAACGATGAGCCCGGCCTTCTCGAAGAGGGCGAGAAACTCATGGTAACGCAGGCGATTCGCACCGCCTCGATGCGATGAGGTCCATTTCCAAACGCTTTCAGGAACCGTCAGGAAAGTGAGCGGATTCCGATACTCGGTCCAGGGGCCCATCGGCCCGAACTGGATGGCGTGTACGCCACTCCCGCCAGGTTTCAAAAAGTGCGCGGTCGCTTGGGCGAAGGCTTCTGCCGAGGCTACCGATTGCCCGACCCCGTAGGAGAAAACCAAGTCCGCCTTCCCGGCCAAGGGCACAGAGCGAAACTCTTCGATTCCGCGACGATGGAGAAAAACCTTGCTCCCGAGAAGAACCTTCGGAAAGTTCCCCGCCTCGGGAACGGCGGAGGCAGGAACATCCATGCGCTCCGGGAGAACGCGGGCCACCGTGGTGTAGAGTTTTTGGGCGCGCGGGCTTCGAACGTCGCCGAGGAAGCGGTCAATCGCATGGTACTCTCCCGCGCCCAGCGCGAGGAGCGCCAAACCCAACACCACGTTGTCGCCGGGTCCAATTTCCACCACCGTCGCTCCACGGAGCTCGGCCGCCGGTAAGCAAGCGGTGACCATCTCGAACGGGGCAAAGGCAAACTCTTCCATCACCTCCGTTGTTATTTCCTCCAATTCTCCGACGGTACGGGGCCGGCGCAGGCGCCAGGCCCGGATCGGAGGAATCATCATGCCAAGATTCTTGGCCAATTCCGTCGCCACGTCGGCCAGAATTTGCGTGCGCGGCGCCAAGCCCTTTTTTCTGTGGGTTCCACCGAGTTCCGTTTTCCCAGTCACGATTGCCCGCACGGAATTCACGCTCCTCTCGGGTCAACTTCCAGTCCCCAACACGCGCCCCGCAGCACGAAACGATCGGCCCACCAGGGCGCCGGCGGCTCCCAAAGTCTCTTCGAAGAGCCTCCTCTCCTCAGCACGACTGCCGGCCAGCCAAAGAACCCCGAGGAAAACGGCCCCTCCCGCCGACGAGGCTGCAAGCACTCTCGTCCATCCGTTCCCGAGAGGGATCCCGCGTACGGCCGCGGTGGCAAGGGCACAAGCGAGGCCGGGAATAAAAAGGCCATCCATCGCTCTAACCAGCGGCCCCGCGACGCGGACGTTCGAAACCCGCGCCGCTTCGTAAAGGACCACCGCCATTCCCACCGCCGCGGCGGCAACCAAAGCCACGGCTGCGCCAGGCATCCCAAATCTCTTGAGGAGAACAACGGTAAGTCCGATGACCGTGGCCGCGACGACCGCTTCGAATTTGAGCACCGCGCGCATCGCTCCCCGCCCCCAAAGCAGGTTCAGCGCACCCTGGCCGACGGCATCGAAGGCGACGGCCCCGGCGGTCAGCCGAAAAACCAGCACGGTTTCAGGCTCGGCATGACCCACCCAGGATTTCAATAATACGGGGGCGATGATCGCCAACACAATTGCGATGGGGAAAACGACCACGGCCACCCAGCGGGTTCCCACTTCCAGGATGTCGCGCGTTCCGGCGAGATTGCCGGTGCGTTCGTGTTCGCTGGCCGCGGGGAACAGCGCGCCAGCCACCCGCGACCCGATACCGGAGAGCGCGATGGGGAATTTCTGCGCCACGTAATACAACGCTTCCGCGCTCGACCCCGCCATCAAGCCGACCAAAAGGGGCGGACCGCTCCAGGCCAGGTTCGAAAAGGCAGTGACCATCTGGCTTCCGAATCCGAACCTGGCATGCGGGGCGAGACCTTTCCAGATCGCCGACGACAAACCAAATCTTAAACGTGGCTCAAGCCGCGCGACCAGGGCGAAACCGAAAAAAGCGCTGGCGAAAGCAGCGGCAGCGTACCAGCCGGCCACGGCCAAAAGCCCATAGCCCGCCTCGAGGAGCAGGACCATGCCGCACGCGCGAACAACTGCTCCGAAACTGACGACCAAATTAGCCAGGTCGAACCTTCGCAACCCTGCCAGCAAGTCGCCGGCGAATGAACTCATACGAGCCCCTAAGAAGCCCACGCCCGCCAAGATGAACACCGGCAGAGTCAGGGTTTGAACGTTGGGCGGGAGCTTAAGGCCCAGCCCCAGAGGCAGCGCGAACAAGACCAGGACAGAGCCGCTGGCAGCGCCCAGGAGAAGCTGTGCGGTCGCGGCGCTTCGGACAAGCCGAATCGTGGCCTCGCTCAGCCCCGTCGAAATACTTCCCGCCACTTCCTTGGTGACCGTGGGGCCCAGTCCGAAATCCAAGCTGCCCAGAATTCCGTCAAGGACCTGCGCGGAAATCCAGAGACCGTACGCCTGCCCGCCCAACCCAGCCAAAAGAATCGGCACCAAGACTAAGCTGACCAGGCCGGAAACCAACAGGCCCACGTTATTAATCAGCCCGTCCCGCATCAGGCGAACACGCTCGCTGGCCGGCGCCGACGTCGCAGCGGGAATTTCGCGTGTGGAAGCGCTATTCAATGGGATGTGACGATTCGGGCTTTACCTTCCTGCGTTCCAAATAACAGCGCTCGGGAAGACTCGAGCCGCGGCACGCGTTTCAGGATAATGGACAGGTTTGGGCCGGTCAAGGCGGAAAGTCTATGGAAAACGGTGCCGCTACCCAGATTCCAACGGCCCTTGGCGCTCGGAGGCATCCTCACCCGCGGCCTTCGTCCCGCGGCGCCCGGCGCGACTCCAAGAAATGGCCCACGCCTAATGCGTATGCGCCGCACCGCGCCCAAGCACCAAGAACTTTCGCCCTGGCTTTTTCGGAAGCGACGATGCGGCGCTTGAATGACGAATCAAAAACGAGGCGAGTAAGGCGGCGGCGAAAACGGCGCTGCTCGGCGAACAGAAACAGTGTGTAAGCCGCCCTGGATGCAAGCTGCCGGGCAACCCGACCGCGCAGCTCGTCCAGGGTGGCGGGAAACGGGTGACGGACTACGGCGTCGGGCGTGTACACCACGCGGAAACCTCGGTCCACCATGCTGAAGAAGGCGTAGTGTTCTTCCCCCCCGCCGATGGGACTCCCGGCGCCCAGTCGCTCGTCAAAACCCGGCCAAAGGTCGAAAACTGACCGCCGAAAGGCCATGTTCGCGCCGTTGCCGATGCCGCCGAAGCAGGCGAGCTCGAACCAATCGGGGTTATCCTGGTCGAGGATGCTTCGGGTGTTGTCGCCAACGGAAAATCCGCCCCTGGCGGCGAAGGCGCGCTCGGCGTCCGTCTCGACGTTGGTTGGGAGAATGCAGCCCGTCGCGGCCATGACGCGCTCGTCTCGAAATTCGCGGACCAGAGCAGCAAGCCAGCCCGGCTCGGCCACGGCGTCATCGTCGAGATAGGCGATGATATCCCCGCGTGCCTCTCCTGCGCCCTGGTTGCGAGCCCGACTGAGGCCGGGGCGGAGGTCCCAGAGATAGAGGGCCTGCCAGCGCTCCGCTACCTCCTTCGCTCGCTCGTCTTTAGGTCCGTTGTGCAGAACCAGGATTTCCATCCGGGGATAATCCACCCCTCTGAGCCCCGCGAGGCAGGCTTCGAGTTGCTCGGGGCGGTTAAAGGTGGGAACGACCACGGAACACAAAGGCGCATCGCGAAATGTTGCGGAATTGGACAAGAGAAATACCGCCTTCGTCCCCAGCTTCTAACCTTCTCATCGCAGCCTGCCGGATGACGCTGGCCCATGGCGCGTAAAAGCTCTTGGACCCCATCGCCCGGGGGCCTTCCTCATTTTATCGGAATCCACCTCAGGCCGGTATTTCCGTTCGCCCCCCCCACCCCCCGCGCCCGTCGAACCCGCCAACTGGGGCTCAATTCCAACTGAACGGTTGGTCTTGCATTGCTCAATCCTTCGGTGGATACTTCCGGCATCCGGGCAGAGCAATATTCAGGAGGATCGGACAAATGATTCAAAAAGCCGGCTTACTACTCATCAATATGGGATTGGCTGTCTCACTATTCGGACAGCAGACTCACGGCTTGGGTGCTCTGCTGCGAGCCAATGAATATCCGGGAGGAGATGCGGGGAGCAAGATTCAGGCGTGCATCGCCGCCCTGCCGGCAAACGGAGGGACTTGCGACGCAAGAGGCATTGAGGGCGCGCCAACCATCAGCAGCGACCCCTTCCAAGGCGTTACCAAGTCTGGCGTGTTGATCCTCGGCGCGGGGACCTACAACGTGTCCGCCACGATCAACGTTCCCGCAAATTGGACGATTCAGGGGGCGTACGGCGGAAATAGGCTTGAAACCCGGGCCGTGAACCTGGGCGGAACCGTATTGTCCTGGAAAGGATCGAGCAACGGTACCGTCCTGCGAATTTTTGACGCCTACCACGTCGACGTTCGCGATCTGAGCATCGATGGCAATCTCACGCCTGGGACTACGGGAATACGTATAGACAGTGACAGCCATCCCGCGACGCACAACATCGTTGTCGAAAACTTTACGATTTACAGATGCTTCGTGGGCATTCAATGGGGGACGGGCAACGGAAACCAAGCAGACAAAGTTTTGATCTACAACGGCATTATCCAAAGCTGGATGCCCGACTCAAGCGGGATTGTGGTCCAGGGCGCGAACAAGGGGCAGGAAAGCAAGATTGAGGCTGTTACCAT
Source organism: Acidobacteriota bacterium (assembly GCA_003224695.1). Classification (GTDB taxonomy): domain Bacteria; phylum Acidobacteriota; class Terriglobia; order UBA7540; family UBA7540; genus Gp13-AA74. Next base: position 306 of record QHZO01000270.1, on the reverse strand, counting down.
GGTGAGTGTGGACACCGGCATTGATCTCTCGGGCGTGCCTTCGTATTTTACCATCAAAGAATGCGGGTTTGGCACACCAGTGACGCCGGGTCGCGAAGACCCGGCCATCAAGGCCGTCGGCGCCGAGAATTTGATTATCGAAAGCGGCTCTTCAGAGAGCGGTCCGCCGTCGGGGCATGGACAAGTGGCCCGCGTCTTCATTCACTACCTTGCTAGCCCTTATAACGTGGGCTCCGTTGCCACCGTCCTGATTAACACCAAGGTTAACGAGCCGATCATCATCGAAGGGGGGAAACTTTTGAGTGT
>QHZO01000269.1:598-2302 GCA_003224695.1 Acidobacteriota bacterium | reverse complement strand
GGCCAACTCTAGTACGTTACCAGTGCCGTTCGGCGGCCAAGACACCCCCGCGAACGGCGCTACCCCGGCTAGTGCTCCTCAGGCCAGCCGGGGTTTGCCATTTGGGGATAGCGCTGGGCCGGATCACTCCAGCGCTGGAGATCAAGGCCCAATAGGTCGCACATCTTCTCGATCATGTCGCCCGCATTGTCGTTGATCGTAAAGTGATACCGGCCGCGCTCGGTCCTTGCCATTAATCCAGTCCTCTGCTGCTTGCTCGCCGCTCTCAGGGCAAAAATAAGCCGCGATGTAAAACTCATGTAAGCTCGACCTAACAGACGCGCCGCACGAGAAGAAACTTCATGAAGACCATCCGCCCTCACCACCACGATGGCTTGGTCGCTGAAAAAAGGAGCATGGAGCCAAACCCCGCGCGGTGGCAATTTACCAATTTCGTTAAGTGGGCGACGCCGCGTTGCTGCCTTTGCGGCGAGCGCATCGAGCACGGCAAGATCATCATGAGAGTAGAAGGCCCATCACATTTGGCATGCCATCGCCAGTTTCCGTAACACCGATCCTCTTCGCTACCAGGTATCTGGAGGCGGCTTGCCATGTGGTGAACACGGGTACGCTACCAGTGCCGTGCGAACCCCTTACCGTCACCGACGGCGCGGCCCCGGCTAGTGCTCCTCAGGCTCAGCCGGGGTTTGCCGTGCTAGTCCGCACCGAGGGCGGGCCATGCCGGCGCCCAATTCCATCAAGGTGATCGCCCCTGATCGCGCTGCGGATCGGCGTGGCGCTGATGCTGGCCGCCCTGCTGTTCTGAGATCCGAGGCGTTCGAAGCGTTGACACCGCTCCCCGACGCCTCGGTAAACTGGCCTCGGCAATCGCCGGGGCTTTTTTTAGGAACCCGCACCGATGCCTGCGATTGCCGCCAGCAATGCTGGCCCGGCGCTTTCCATTGGGGCCGGCGAGGTGGACGCGCTCGGAGTCCATCACAAGTAACGGTCGTTCGCAGACTGCGGAGGAAGCACCGGAACCGGCTGGCGCCGAATCAAGTTATCCTGGCCAGAATTCGACCTCCGGTGCCAAATTGTCGGGCCCCGCGCAGGATAGCCAAGCGTCGGATCAAAAAGGGCCGCTCGACCACACCCGGGCCGCCTTTCTATGTACATTTGTCCGCGACTGTGGAGTGAAATGGCTCGTCGTCAGAGTTCGGGTATTTCTTCTTTTGGTCCCCGCTTACCCAAACCATCAAGTCCTCTGCTAGCTACATGGATCGCAACACCGTCAAGAAATCGACCGAGTAGCGGCTGACAAGATCCTGGCGGGGAGCTTCCAGGGGGACGGTTCGGTCTTGATCCGAGCGGTTGACCTCAGTCCATGACGCGCGCTTTGGAACCCATGTTCCGATCGACGCATTCTCTTCCGCGTAAATGGATTGGGATCGCTATGTCACGGTATCTGAAGAATGGCTCTCCCGGTGAATGCCACCACTGCGGTCGGCCGTTCGAGGGTTGCGCGATCCGCGACAGGGAGACGAACCGCTATTACTGCTCGGACGACTGCCTGGAGAGCGGCAGGGTAGCGGCGGTCCAAGTCCTGATCGCCATGCGACGGCGCAAATCAGCTTGACGACTATCCTGTCTTCCTGCGCTTCGCGGTTGCCTCGGACGCTTTCTTTGAAGACTTGCGATTGACGGCGGCTCTCTTCGCAGCTGCGC
>QHZO01000269.1:0-363 GCA_003224695.1 Acidobacteriota bacterium | reverse complement strand
CGCGCTTCTAGGGCGATGACGTGCTCACGGCTAGTTAGGACCAGGCGGCCGAGGGCCACCTTCTTCGTCGCCTCGATCACGTCTCGGATCACGGCGAAGGCGTCCACGCCGACCTTGCCCTCCGGCGCGATGTAGTACGGACGGACGTTGTAAAGGTCATCGATCTCATCCTTGGGCACGAACTCGTCGATATCAATGGTTCGCGTGCTCTCGATTGAGATGGCCTCAAGCTCTTCGTCCGTGATCTCGATGTACTGTCCCTTTCCGATCTCGTGGCCTTTGACAATCTTCTCGTATGGGACTTCGTTGCGAGTGTCGGAGTCCACGCGCATCATCTTGATGCGGTTTCCCGTCTCGCTGTTG
>QHZO01000268.1 GCA_003224695.1 Acidobacteriota bacterium | reverse complement strand
AACCGACAGTATGGGCTGTAATCTGCTGAAAACTAAGGGATGAGGTGATAAGCTGGCATTCTACCGCTGAATTACTCCCGCCCTCTTGACGCCCCTTCACTTTAGCAAATTCCAGAACCGCCAACAAGCGCCGCGCTTCCCGACGGCGGGCCGTGACTCAGTTTGGTCATGTTGTCGCGGCGGTCTATGACCGCCGACATTTGTTTACAATTATTTCGGCGCTTAGAGAGCGCCACTACAGCAAACTGAGCCGCCATCCGACGACACGTTTGACATCACTCCTGGGCTTGGTTAGGCTGGAATGGAAGGAGTTCGCGAGGACTTTCGGCGAACGCTTTGGACGCGCCTATGCGCCGAGTTTATCTCGACAACAACGCCACCACGCCCGTCGCTCCGGAAGTCTTCGAGGCGATGCGGCCGTATCTGGTTTCCGACTACGGCAACGCCTCCTCGATCCACTGGTACGGCCAACAGGCGAAGGCGGCGGTCGAGAACGCTCGCGAAGAGCTGGCGCGGCTGATTAACGCGCGCCCGGCCGAGATCGTCTTTACGAGCGGCGGGACGGAATCCGACAACGCGGCCATTTTCGGCATCGTTGAAGCCGCGAAGGGCGACTCGAAGCACGTCATCTCGAGCGACATCGAGCACCACGCCGTGCTCTTTGCTTGCCGGGCGCTCGAAAAGCGCGGCGTGCGCGTGACTTACGTTCGCGCGGGCTCGGACGGCGTGGTGGACCCCGCGGACGTCGAGCGAGCGATCGGGCCTGACACCGTGCTCATCACCCTCATGCACGCGAACAACGAGCTCGGAACGATCCAGCCGCTGGAAGAAATCGGGCGCATCGCGCGCCAGCACGACATCTTTTTCCACACCGACGCCGTGCAGTCCGTCGGCAAGATTCCCGTGGACGTCGAGGCGCTGGGCGTGGACTTGCTCTCGCTTTCGGCCCACAAGCTCAATGGGCCGAAGGGCGTGGGCGCGCTCTACGTTCGCAGGGGAACAATTTTGAAGCCGCTGCTATACGGGGGGCATCACGAACGCGACCGCCGGCCGGGGACGGAAAATACGCCGGGCATCGTCGGCCTCGGGCGGGCGGCCGGGCTGGCGCGCGAGGGGATGCCCGAGGAGGCCGCCCGCATCGGCGCTTTGCGCGACGAGCTCGAAGCAGGCATCCTGGCTCGCGTGCCGGACGCGGCCGCGAACGGCGGCCGACTCCACCGTTTGCCTACCACGACGAACCTGCGCTTCGACGCCATCGAGGGCGAAGGGTTTGTGATCGCTATGGACCTCAAGGGCATCGCGTGTTCGACCGGCGCGGCATGCTCGTCAGGGTCGGTCGAAGTCTCGCACGTGCTCTCGGCCATCGGCCTCACACCCGCGCAGGCGCGCTCGAGCATTCGCTTCAGCCTAGGCAGATACAACGCGCCCGAAGATGTTGCCACCACGCTCGGGATTCTGCCCGACGTGGTCGAGCGCCTGCGCGCCGTCTCTCCGCATTACAGGAAGGCCGTGGCGAGCGTAAAGTGAGGAAAAGTTGAGAGTCAAAGGTTGAAAGTCGAAAGCATTTCGCCGCGGCTCCTCTTTCCCTTCGACTTTAGACCTTTGACCTTCGACGCATTATCGCTGAGCCCCAATGACAATTGCCATCGCCATGAGCGGCGGCGTGGACAGCTCCACCGCGGCGGCGCTCCTGGCCGGGAACAATTCGAATCCGTCGGCCGGCGGAAACGGCGCCCCAAGCGTGGTCGGCTTGACGATGCAGCTCTGGAACCAGCGCCGGCTGCCGGGTGCTGACACGCTTGCAGGGGGCGCGGGGCCGGAGCGGCGCGCCTCCGGGCGCTGCTGCTCGCTCGACGACGCGTACGATGCTCGCCGCGTCGCAAACTTTCTCGGCATCCCCTATTACGTCGTCAACTTCGAGTCGAGCTTCGAGCAGGGCGTCGTCCGCCCCTTCGTCGAGCGTTATCTCGCCGGCGAGACGCCCATCCCGTGCAGCCTGTGCAACACGGAAATCAAATTCGAGCAGTTGATCGAAACGGCCCGCCAGATCGGCGCCGAGCGCATCGCGACGGGCCATTATGCCCGGGTTGAGCCTGACGAGCGAACCGGGCGGTATCGCCTGCTTGCCGGCGTGGACCAATCGAAGGACCAGTCCTATTTCCTTTTCGGCCTCACCCAGGCGCAACTCGCGCGGACAGTTTTTCCGCTCGGCTCAATGAGCAAGGCCGACGTGCGCCGCATCGCGCGCGAGCGCGGCCTGCCCGTTGCCGAGAAGCCTGACAGCCAGGAAATCTGCTTCGTACCCTCCGGCGACTACCGCAAGTTCATCGAGGCCTATCTCGCCGAACACGGTGAGCCTCTGGAAAGCGCGCCGGGTGA
>QHZO01000266.1 GCA_003224695.1 Acidobacteriota bacterium | reverse complement strand
TGAACGATGCCGTCATAGTCGCTGCCCGGATTGTACGTCGGCGTGGAGGGCGCCGTCGGCCGAGGCAGCACAGTGAGCGTGAAGCTCTGCGTGTTTGCCCCCACCGGGTTCGTGGCGTAAAAGGCGAACTGGTAAGTGCCGTTCGTGCTCGCGGTCGGGGTGCCGCTCAGTGTGCCCGTACCGTTGCCGTTATCTACGAACGTCACGCCATTGGGAAGGGTGCAGGGGTCAATAACATCAGTCGCGCTTACCTTACAGCCCAGGGTCATTGGCGCAGTGCCTGTGGCCGTCACGGAGAAGGTGCCTGCCATGCCCACGCCAAAGGTCTTGTTGTTGGCGCTGGTGATGGCCGGCGCTGTGTCCACGTTCTCGGTCGTGCTTCCGTTGCTGCCGTTGAAATTATTGTCGGTGTCAGTGAAAGTGGCGAGGATCGTGTCAGAGCCCAGCGCGAGCGAAGTCGTGGCGCACGTGGCTGTGTCTGGAGAGCCCGCGTTAAGCGCCACAGCACTGCAGCCTGTGATCGTGGTGCCGTTGGACTTGAAGTTCACCGTGCCGGCGGGCGTGCCGGTGCCCGGCGCCACCGCGCTGACCGTCGCCGTGAAGGTCACCGACGCGCCGGAAGCCGAGGGGTTCGCTCCGCTGGTGAGCGCCACCGTGGTCGTTGTGCTGGCTTTGGCTACCGTAAGGCTGGCGGTCCCGCTGCTATTCGCATGAAGGCTGTCATTCGTCGTGAAGGTTGCCGTAATGGTGTGAGGGCTCGTGCCCACCTTGGATGTCGTCACCGAAGCAGAGCAAGTGGCCGCGTTCAATCCGCTCGCGACCAGCGTACACGTCCCAGAAACATCGCCGGTGTCAGAGGAGCTAAGCGCGAGCGTGCCTTGGGGGTTGCTTTGCGTGCCTGTGGCGGTATCGGTGACTGTCACCGAAGCCGTGCTGGCCTGGCCGACCACCACGGAAGTGGGGTTCAGCGTTGCAGCAGTCGTCGTCGTCCGCAGGTTGATGGTTTCATTCTGGGTGGCCGCGGTCAGGGCTCCTGCATGGTCGGCGGCCTGGATCGTCACTGTGCCCGTCGAGGTGCCCTTAAAGTAGAAGCTTACACCGGTCGCCGAAATCGGGATGCTGACGTTGCTGGTCCCTGAGCTGCACCCGGAGTCTGAGAAGAAGCTCCCCGTACCGGCCGTGAAGCTCAAATCAACTTGAACGTTGCTGCCGGGATGCGTGGCCGCGCTGCCGGACGTCTGCGTCTGGACGGCAACAGGGCCGAGGCAAAAATTGATGGTTCCGGTGATCGCGGTCGTACTGAAGGCGAGTTTGGCGGCGTTGCTGGTGATGGTGAAAGCACTGCTGTCCATGCTAAAAGCGCCGGCGTTCGTGGTGGCGTGCAACCGGTAGTTGGTTCCTGGCAAATCGATTTTGCAATTCGCGAACGTCGCCGCGCCTGAGGAAAGCGTGGGTGTCGTGTTGGTGCATGCGAGCGCCGCGCCGGCCGTGCCTGTCGCCGACGTGATGCTCAGCGTGACGGTGTGCGTGCTGTCGCCAGTCTCTACGTTCCCAAGCGAGTCTTCGAGCTTCACGACCGGCTGGGGCGACAGGTTCGCGCTTTCCACCGCGCCGCCCGGCTGGGTGGTGAAGACCAACTGCGAAGCCGTTCCCGCGTTAACGGTGAAACTAGTGCTCGTCGCGCTGGTCAGCGAATCGTCCGACGCGGTCAAGCTAAACGTCCCTGATGCCGTGGGGACCAGGTTGGCGAAAGTGGCGATGCCGCTTGAAGCCGTCGCCGATGTCGTGGACGCGCCGCTCAAAGTGCCGCCGGCGCTGATTGCGATCGCCACCGTCGAAGTGTCCGAGGTCAGCACGTTGCCGAACTGGTCCTCGACCTTAACCGTGGGCGATGAGCTGATGGCGTTGCCCGCCGTCGTGGTCGAAGGCTGTTGGCCGAAGGCCAGCTTGTTGGCCGCGCCCGGGGTAACGTTGAAGTTGCTGCTCGTGGTGCTTGTGAGCGTTCCATCCGTCGCCGACACAGTAAATGACCCTGTCGCCGTAGGCACAAGATTGCTGAAGCTGGCTACGCCGCTCACTGCCGCCACAGCCTTGGTGGACCCGGCGGTGAAGGCCCCGCCGGTGCTGATGGCAATGGTCACCGTCGAGGTATTCGACGTAACCACGTTGCCAAAGGAGTCTTGCACTTGCACGGTCAGCGCAGGACTGATGGCGTTGCCCGCCTGCGTGTCCGTCGGCTGCTGGCCGAAGGCTAGCTTGCTGGCTGCAGCCGCATTGACCGTGATGCCGGTCTGGGAGCCGCTCAGCGTGTTTACAGAGTCAGTGGCGGTGATAGACTGGGTGCCCGCCGTCTTCAGTGTGGCGCTGAACGTCGTGTGTGTGCCGTTGTCGCCCGCGAGGAATGTGTATGAGGCAGGCAAAACGGCTTGGCCGTCGCTGCTGCTGAAGGTCACGGCGCCGCGGTAGCCGGTGGCAGCGTTTCCAAATTGGTCGAGAGCCGTCACAGTAAAGTTATGCGCAACACCAGCCGAGGTGGGCGAGGTGTAGCCGGAGACGGTCAGACTCGTCGCCGTTCCCGACGTGATGTTGAACGCGCTGCTGGTCGCGGTCGTCAGCCCCGCGCTGGTGGCGGACATGGTGTAACCCGTGCCAGACTTATTGATCGAGAGATCGCTAAACGTCGCCACGCCGAGGACAGGGCTCACTAGCGTGGTCCCGCTCAAAGTGCCGCTGCCCGGATTGGCCCCGAAGCCCATACCGACCGAGGCCGTACTGGTGTTCACCAGATTGCCGCCTAAATCCTGTACTTGAACCGTGACGGCCGGACTGATCGAAGCGCCTGCGGTTGCGGTGGTCGGTTGTTGCAGGAAGACCAATTTCGCCGCGTTGCCCACGTTGATGTTGAAGGCATTGCTGGTTGCGTTGCTTAGGCTGGAGCCGTTGGTTGTAGTCAGTGTGTAGCCGCTGCCCGCCTTGTCAATGGATAGGGTGCTGAAGGTCGCCACGCCGCTCACGGCGTTTACTGTTTTCGTTCCGCTCAATGTGCCGCTGCTCGGATTCGTCGCGATGGCGACCGTCACGGAAGCCGTGCTGGTCGTCAGGTTCCCATTAACGTCCTGTATTTGCACCGTCACCGCCGGAGTGATAGTGCTGCCCCCTCCGGTACCAGTCGGCTGCTGCAAGAAGGCCAGCTTGTTGGCTGTCCCCGCGTTTACGTTGAACAGGTTGCTGGTGCCTGACTTTGTGCTAATGGGGTCGGTCGCTGTGATGGTCTTGTTCGAGCCTGCCTGCGTGAGGGTGACGCTTTCCGTGCGCACGCCGCCGACGAAGGGCCCAGAGCCCGCAGGACCGATTGTGCCCGCTGACGTGGACAGGTTCACAGGGCTTGTGAACCCCGTGAGCGTGTTGTTGCTGGCATCCTGAGCCGTCATGGTGATACTGAAGGCCGTGCCTGCTGTCTGCGGGCTTGTGATGGTGGCGATGGAGAAATGGTCAAGAGTTCCGGCGGTGAAGCTCACCGCGGTGGTCTGTGCGATGGTGGTCGAGTCCGTTGCGTCCGTCGCGGTATAGGTGACGGTCTCTGCCTTTGTGTCTTTGACCGTGAAGGTCACCACACCATTGACGTCGGAAGAGCCGCTGGCGGCGGAGATCGTTGAGCTTCCTGTTCCCTGCGACAAAGTCACGGTCTTGCCGCTCACCGGGTTGTTGCTCCCATTTTTCACGGTGACGGTGACCGTCGAGATCGTCGAGCCGTCGGCCGTCACGGAGGTCGGGTCGGCGTTCACGGTGGAGTTGGTCGCGCTGGCTGGGCCAAAGCTGGCGGTCGCGGCAAAAGTGTTGCTCCCGCTTAGCGCGGCGACGCACGTGCTCGTGCCTGTGCAGCCGCCCGCACCGCTCCATCCACTGAAACTCGAGCTGCCACTCGGCGTGGCAGTTAGCGTGACGTTGGTGTTTGCCCCATATGTGTGTGTGCATGTCCCGGAGGTTGCGCCAGCAGTAATGGTGCAATTGATGAAGCTGTCATTGCTGGTCACGGTGCCGCTGCCCGTGCCGGCCCCGGTCACCGTCAGCGAGGGGCTACCATCCGTAAATGTGGTCTGCGCTTGGGAGAC
>QHZO01000267.1:1826-7867 GCA_003224695.1 Acidobacteriota bacterium | reverse complement strand
ATCGTAGCTGCAATCGCTTTGTGCCCCGCCGGTATTGGCTTTACGGCCGGACCCAGCACAAACACGGTGACAGTCACCGACACCACGCCCGGAGACTCTACCGTCGCCACGTTTTCTGTTGCAGACACCCTCAGCAACTTTGCGTGGGGCGCCGTGACCACCGGCTCCAATGGCTCAAACACGTGCAATGTCGGCGGGACCGCCGGGACCTTTGTAACCAGCTCCGACACATCAGCCTTGGCCTCCAACGTCGTAGCCGCGCTCGCACTGTGCCCGGCCACTGTTGGCGTCACTGCGACATCCAGCACCAATACGGTCACAGTCACTCAAACCAAGCCCGGACCTTTCCTTGCGGTGGGAAACACGAACAACGCCGGCATCTTCTCGTGGAGCGCCGTGAGCGGCGGCGTCGCCGGCACCAACACGTGCAGCGGTCCCGGGCCGACCTTCACTGCGACCTTTGCAACCGACTCCAGCACGACAAACCTGGCCACAAACGTCTTCACCGCGATCGGTCTGTGTCCCGCTGCTTCAGCCGGTGTCAGCGTAGCGCACAGCACTAACACGGTCACGGTCACCGACACGACGCCGGGAACTTTCACGACCTTTTCTGGGGCGGCGACGAATGCCGGCAGCATCTTCTCCTGGGCTGGCCCGACCGCTGGCTCTAACGGCTCTGCCACGTGCACGGGCTCGACGGCGGGAACGTTTGTGACCGACGCCAGCACGACAAACCTGGCCACAAACCTCGCAGCCGCAATTAATGCCTGCAACACGGCGAGCGCGACGGTTGGGACTACAGCGTTGGCCAGCGGCGCTAACGTCACAGTTACCGACACGACGCCCGGAAATTTCACCACGTTTTCTGTCGGCGGGGCAAACATCAGCGGCGTCTATGCGTGGAGCGGGACCGTGACCGCCGGCACTAACGGCACAGCCGGATGCGGCGGTTCCGCCCCGAATTTTACTGGGACGTTTGTGACCGCCTCGAGCACCACAACCTTGGCCGCAAACCTCGCAGCCGCAATTAATGCCTGCAACACGGCCAACGCGGCGGTTGGGGCAACCGCGTCACCCAGCACCAACACGGTCACAGTTACTGACACGACGAACGGAAGCTTCACCACCTTTTCCGAGGCAGCGTCCAACAACACTACGCCTAACAATTTCTCCTGGGGAGGTGTGACCGTCGGCGGTAACGGCACAAACGCGTGCGCGACCTCGACCGCCGGGACCTTCGCCACCAGCAGCAGCACGACAACCTTGGCCACAAACCTTGCAGCCGCGATCAACTTGTGTCCCGCTGCCGCCGGGGTAACCGCGGCTTCGAGCACCAACACGGTCACGGTCACCGGCAGGACGCCGGGAGATTCCAGCGTATCAGCCTTTTCCCCGACGCAGGCGAACGCCGCCGGCATCTTCTTGTGGGGCACGCCGAACGCCGGCACGAACGGCACAACCAGCGCCTGCACCGGCACCGCTCCCACTTTCAGCGGGACCTTTGCAACCGACTCCAGCACGACGACGCTGGCCTCAAACCTCGAATCTGTGATCGCTTCGTGTGCCGCTGCCGCTGGTGTTACCGCTGCCACCAGCACCAACACGGTTACAGTCACCGCCCCGACGCCCGGAACTTTCCCCACCTTCTCTGTTACAAACAGCCTCGGCAGCAACTTTTCGTGGGGTAGCGGCGTGAGCGCAGGCAGTAATGGCTCGACAACGTGCGACAACGGCACCGCAACGTTTATAACCAGCAATAACACGGGAACGCTGGCCACGAATCTGGCAGCCGCGATCCAAGCATGCCCCTCTCACACTACCACCGGGGTAACGGCAAGCGCGAGCGGCACCACCTTGACCCTCACCGCCACGACGCTCGGGACTACGGGCAACATCACCGTCGCCTCGAACAACACGGGGGTCTACACGTGGGCTAGCCCGGGGCTGACCGGTGGCGCCCCCGGCGACGACACTACTGCAAATTTTTCCATCTCATTCGATAGCACCGTCGAGGCCGCCAACCTCGCGGCCGCCATCAATCGGACCAGCGGCACCCTCGTTACCGCCGTCGCCAACTCCCCCTCCAGCAGCAACGTGACGGTCACCGCCGCGAGCGCCGGAGCCTCGGGCAACGGCATCACCCTCGCGGAAACTTTGACCAACTTCGCCTGGAGTGGCGGCGCCACGGCGCTCGCGGGCGGCGCGGACGGCCAGCCCAGCCTCGTGGCGTGCAATAACCTCTACGTGAATTCGGGCGGCACGGGCTTGTGCCCGGGTACCTCACCCACAGTCAAGTGGGCCTACGAGACCACCTCGCAGGGGATCGGCACGTCGCCCGTGCTTTCACTCGACGGGACGAAGGTAGCCTACGTTGAGAGCCCCGCGAACGCCGCGCCAACCTTTCACGTGCTCACCATCGGGACCGGCGCCGGCACCCTCGCGGGTCCTGCCATTCCCGGGAGCGGCAATGACGCCAGCGACGCCGCGGTCACCTTCGGCGCGTCGGGCGACCCCATCTCTTCACCGTTTGTGAATTACAACAGCGACGAGGCGTACATCGGGGCGAACGATGGCGCGCTCCACAAATTCTCGGGGGTGTTCAACGGCAGCCCGGCCGAAGTGCTCTCGGGGGGCTGGCCGCTTCACATCTCAGCGAACGCACCCTTGACCAGTCCGGTCCTTGACGATTTCATGGGAAGGATCGACATCGGTGACGCCAAGGGGGTGTTTTTCTTGGTCAGGACAGCCACGGGAGACAACTGCACCGGCGCCATTTCACCGCCCTGCGTGGATTCTACCACGCTCACTCTCGGTACCAACAGCGCCATTGACGACGGGCCGATCTTGGATGTCACCAACCAGAAAGTTTATGCATTTGACGCGGGCTCGGGCACAGGGGGAACGAATTTTACCGTGACGCAGGCAACTGAAACGCTAGGGAGTCCGGTCACGGCGACCGTGGGCGCCGCCAAAACCAGCGCGAAAGGCTTCACCGGGGCATTTGACGACAAATTTTGGACGGTGGGTCCCAGCTCAGGACACCTCTACGTGTGCGGCACCGACAGCTCGAGTACCGTCCCTGCGTTATGGGAAGTCGGCTTTAACGGCTCCGGCTTGATGAACAGCGCAGGCACTGAACTGGTGTTGCTCTCGGGGGCGAACAACGTGGGATGCTCGCCGCTGACGGAATTCCTAAATGGCGCGACGGATCGTCTTTTTGTCTCCGTGGATACGAAATGCGCCTTTCCCCCAGTGAACGCCGGGAATGATGGCTGCATAATATCCTTCGATATCACCACACCTCTGACCCCCGTCACTGCTGGTACTCCGGCAGGTATCGTAGACGAGGTTGTCGGGACGAGCGGCATCGTGGTGGATAACGTCAGTTCGTCGGTTGGGGCTTCCAGCATCTACTTTTCGACGCTGGCGGGCGCCTCGGCGAGCGCCCCTTGCGGCGGCGTAACCACAGGCGGTGGGTGCGGAGTCAAGCTGACGCAATCGGGGTTGCAGTAGATAAAGTCGAAGAGTCGAAGGTCAAAGGTTAAAAGGCGAAAATCGAAATTGGAAAATCGAAAATCTTGACTTCTTTGACTTTTCGACATTCGACTCTCTGACTTTTCGACGTATAATCAACTCGGAAGTTCGTACCACGGAGGGAAAGGGTGAAATCATGAATGCATCCGATCAAGCAAACCGGCCCGCGACCGAGCCGGCTGAGGCCGAAGTCCAGAGGGCTGCCAAGAAGCCCTACCACAAGCCGGCGGTGCGCCACGAGCGCGTGTTCGAGACCAACGCGCTGACCTGCGGTAAAGTGCAAAGCACCCAGGGGTCGTGCGCGTCCAGCCGGAAGAACTCGTAAAAAAAGTTAAAAGTTAAGAGTTGAGAGTTGACTGCCGAAGGTTAAAGGGCTACTTTCAGCTTTCGCCCTTTACACCTTACACCTTCGACGTTTCAGCTTTCACCCTTCAGCCTTTACACTTCTGTCCGCGCAAGTACTCAGCGCCCAGATGGACTTCATTACAGAAAGTAACAGCGAGCTGGACAGTGCGCTCTTCGTGGAAGTGCTGCACGCTTACGGCATGGCACGGCTGCGCGTGAACGGCGCGAGCATGTTGCCCTCGATATGGCCTGGCGACATACTTGAGGTGCGCCGCCCGGGTGAGGTGAAAATCGCCTCGGGGGAACTGGTGCTGTTTGAGCGAGGCGGCCGCTTCTTCGCGCACCGGGTTGTAGGGATGGTGGAAATGCCGATGGCCGAGGTGAGAGATGCCCGAGAGCCAATCCGTAAGCGGGACGGATCTCTAAAGCCGATCCTTCAGCGGGACGAATCTCCGAGCCGCACGTTCCTGGTGACGCGCGGCGACCGGCAGAGGCGATCCGACCCGCCGATCTCCCCGGAGGAATTATTGGGCCGCGTCACGGCGATTGTGCGCGGCAATCGCCGCATCGCGCCGCGGCGGAGGTGGTGGGGACGGGTCGCGTCTTGGGTGTTGTGCCGCTCGGACCTGTGCACCAGAATTGTGCTGCGTTGTCAGTGGGCAGTGGCCCGTCGTTAGATGGTTACTGCGGCGCAAAGGGACTGGGGAATAGGGGCTAGGGGCTGGGGAAGACCAGAACCTAGAACCCAGAACCCTGAACCCAGAAACTAGCTTCGAGCCCCTGGAGGGAGACATGTTAGCGACGGCGGTCCATGAGCTGTGCATCGAGATTGGCGGGATGCCGGTGGTGGTGCGCACGGACAGCGCCGATTTTATGCGTCTGCTCGAGGATCGCTACGAGGGGTTCGTCGCGGCGGTCGAAAATCGAAACTCGAAAATCGAGAATGAAGAATCGAAATTTCAAAATCGAAAATCGAAGATCGAAAATGGAGCTGTCTTCAATGGAAAATCCAAAATCGAAAATCCAAAATCCAAAATCGAGAGCCGCGCCGCCCTCAATCGCCAATCGCCAATCGCCAATCGAAAATCCCCCGTTGGCCCGGCCTTCAGCCTCGACGTGGAGCTGCTCCCCCCCGGCCCGGTGAGCGACGTGGAAGATGTAAGCGTGCGCCTCGACTGTGGACGCTGGGTGATGGAGCGCGGCGACTTCCGCGCCGAGTGGGAGCCGGACGAGCGGCGCGGGTGGGTCCGCCAGACCGCCAATCCATATGCGATCGACAGCGTATTACGCATCTTGCACACACTCATCCTGGCGCGCCAAGGCGGGTTGTTGGTCCACGCCGCGAGCGCCGTCCGAAACGGCCGGGCGTTCCTGTTTGCCGGCCCCTCGGGCGCCGGAAAGACCACGATCGCGCGCCTCGCGCCGCCCGATGTCGCGCTGCTGACGGATGAGATCTCTTACGTCCGAGAAGTCAGAAGTCAGGAGCCGGAGGTTAGGATTAAGGATTCAGGATTCAGGAGTCAGAAGTCGGAAGAACCGGGGGCAGCGCAATGCCGAGGTCCAAAATCGGAAATCCAAAATCCAAAATGCTATTGGGCTTTTGGGACGCCGTTTGCGGGCGAACTGGCGCGCCTCGGCGAGAATCTGCGGGCGCCGGTAGCTGCCCTCTATTTGCTGGCCCAGGGCCGGGAAAATCGGATCGAGCCCGTCAGCGACGCCGAGGCCGCGCGAGCCTTGCTGCAGAACACCCTCTTCTTCGCTCAGGACGAAGAACTCGTGCGGCGGGTCTTCCAGTCTGCCTTCGATTTCGTGAGCTCGGCTCCGGTCCGCCGGCTGGTTTTCGCGCCGGACGCGCGCGTGTGGGAACTGATTAGGTAGGGGCTGGAGGCTGGGGACTCGGGACTTGAGTAAACCAGCACCTCACACCTAGCGAGGAGTTGATCGTATGAGTCCTCTTTACATTGCCCGAAGCAGTAAAATCGCCGCCCGCAACCTGGGGGGCGAGATGGTCATCATGTCGGCCCGCGATTCGACTTTGTTCAACTTGAACGATGTAGGCACGGCCATCTGGGAGGCGGCCGACGGTCAAAGCTCGCTTGAGGAAATCGTCGAGCGGAAGGTTTGCGCCGAATTTGACGTGAAGGCTACGGAAGCCCTGAGGG
>QHZO01000267.1:0-1606 GCA_003224695.1 Acidobacteriota bacterium | reverse complement strand
GCTGCAACGAGCGCTGCGTGCATTGCTACCTGGAGCACGACGATCGCGGCGAGATGACCACCGCCGAGATCTGCGGCCTGCTCGACCAGTTGGCCGAGGCCGGCGTTTTCTTCCTCACCTTCAGCGGCGGCGAGGTCCTGATGCGCATGGACTTCTTTGAGATCCTCGAGCACGCCCGGGCGCGGCTTTTCTCGGTCAAGATCAAGACCAACGCGTTCATGATCCGCGAGAAACAAGCGGACCGGATGCGCGACCTGGGCGTGGACTCGGTCCAGGTGAGCATTTACTCCCACCGCGCGGAGGTTCACGACGCCATCACCAAGCTGCCCGGCTCGCTGAAGCGGTCGCTCGCGGGAATCCGCTCTCTCCGGGAGCGCGGATTGAAAGTGATCATCGCCAACGTGCTCATGCGGCAGAACGTGGGCGACTACGCGGGCGTCCAGGCGCTGGCTCGCGAACTGGGAGTGAAGTTCACGATGGCCCCCACCGTCACGCCCAAGATGGACGGGGACCGGTCGCTCCTCGAGTTGGGGATTGGAGGCGACGATTTGCGGAGTGTGTTCCGTAATCCCGATCTCGTGGGCAACGTCGAGGAGTTCTGCGCGCCTCCGCCGGCGGCCACTGGCGAGATCCTGGATGAAGTCCCAGTTCCCGCTGCCCAGCGGCAACGTCCGAAGACAAAAATTCCTGGAGATCTGGCGGCACTCCTCGCAACTGAACGAGGTGCGCTCGATTCGCCTCCACGATCTGCCGGTCTGCTCGACCTGCGCGCACGTTGGGTCCTGCACGCGCTGTCCCGGGCTGGCCTATATGCAAGGAAATATGCGTGGCCCCAGCTCTCAGGACTGCGAGAAATCCTTCGCCCGCACCGGAATCCCTTCCGCCAACATGCTCGCCCAGAAGTCCTCTGCCGTAACCTCCCGCCTTGTGCAGATTGCCGGTTTGGCGCGCTTGCCGGCACCCTCCGCTCAACGAGCAGAATCCGCTCGCTAGTCTCGCGCCGTTCCCGTTTGATTCACCGCTCGACTTCATCTTGGTTTTGGTCAGCTTTGCTGGAAGCCTGCCGGAAACAATTTAGCCCAGAAAAGTTGGAACAGCGCTAGCCTTCCCGTCTGAACCGATCGTCGAGCTTCGGAACCAGGCTGTTCACACCGGCTAGGACCAACCACCGCGTCATCGCGCCAACCACGCGCAATGGGCGCAAGAGGAAATAGAGGAAAAAGAGCGAGGAGGGAAGAGGAAGGAACTGGCAGTCCGCGGGCGCGGGAATGAAAAGCCGAATCGCCAGAAAGCGAAGCTTTTGAGAGAGTGGTTTCAGCAGGCGAATCGAGAAGAGGGTTTCTCTAGGGATCTGGAGGTTATTGCGAGGAGCGGTGTCAAGTCCGCGCGGTGCGCGAGCCGGCGTTCCAGAAAAGAGCGAGGGAATGGGCGTGTCAAGAAGAGAAGCACAGGCGGCGAGGCTGGAACGAACGGCCTCGTCCCAACCCATCAACCTGGCTTTTTCCCCCACATGCCCCCAGTCAATCTTCCCTCGCGAACATATTCGATCAAGGTCTACAAGCCACTTCAGTGGACGCAAGCCGTGCCGAGCAGCATGCACCGCAAG
>QHZO01000045.1:4481-20597 GCA_003224695.1 Acidobacteriota bacterium | reverse complement strand
ATTGATTTTTCCGGATGCCCCGGAGACTCCGACAACGCGAAATTCCCGAGCTGGTCGCCGACCCCCTGGCCGCCGGACTTCCCGGAGTTGTTGAAGTGGCAATGGGAAAAGAAGGTGATCCCCTACTGGAAGAAGCGCGCCAAGTTCGCCGAAGATCACGGCGTCCGCGTCGCCATCGAGATGCACCCGGGCTTCGCGGTATATAACCCCGAGACCATGCTCAAATTGCGCGACGCCGCGGGGCCGGCCATCGGCTGCAACTTCGACCCGAGCCACATGTTCTGGCAAGGCATTGATCCCTGCGCAGCGGTGCGCCGGCTGGGCGAGGCGGTTTTCCACGTCCACGCCAAGGACACGAAAATTTACACCGTCAACGCCACAGTGAACGGCGTGCTCGACACCAAGCCGTATAGCGACGAGATCCACCGCTCGTTCATTTTCCGCACCGTCGGCTACGGGCACGACGCCGATTTCTGGTGCGACCTGGTCTCAACCCTCCAAATGGTCGGTTACGACGACGTGCTCTCCATCGAGCACGAGGACAGCCTGATGTCCATTGACGAGGGCCTGAGCAAAGCCGCCGCGCTGCTCAATCAGGTCGTCATCAAGGAAAAACTGCAGGGGATGTGGTGGGCGTGAAAAGCAGCGACGAGTGACAAGTGACGAGTGACGAGCAAAAAAGCAAAAACCCGACGCGAGGATACCGCGACGTGCTCGTTTGGCAAAAGGCGTGGGACTGAAAGGCAGTGACGAGTGACAAGTGACGAGTGACGAGTGACGAGCAAAAAAACAAAAATCCGGCGCGTGGATATCGCGACCTGCTTGTTTGGCAAAAGGGGATGGCTCTGGCAAGGGACGTCTACCAGCTCACACGCAGTTTCCCCAGCGAGGAGAAATTCGGCCTGGTGTCACAAATGCGCCGGGCTGCAGTTTCGATTCCTTCTAACATCGCCGAAGGCCAAGCCAGGAAATCCACGGGCGAATTTGTGCAATTCATTTCGACCGCCGAGGGCTCCCTGGCCGAACTCGATACGCAGGTTCAATTAAGTGTGGACTTAGGATTCTCTGACCCGACGCACGTGGCGAGGGTGTCTGACGCAGTGACCGAACTCAAGAGGATGCTAAACGGCCTGAGGCGAAGCCTGCTGAAGCGATGATAACTTTGCGACCGGTTGTTCTTGCCTGCTCGTCACTCATCACTCGGCACTCGTCACTTTTCAGTTTTCCCACGAACCTCGACCAGAGAGGCAAGCTATGGCAGAAATCAACATCGCTTTAATCGGATACAAATTCATGGGGAAGGGCCATTCGAACGCCTTCCGGCAGGTGCGCCGGTTTTTTCCGCGCCAACTCGAACCGCGCATGAAAGTGATCTGTGGCCGCGACTCGGCCGGGGTCGAGGCAGCCGCGCGGCAGTTTGGCTGGGAGGAATACGACACGGACTGGCGCCGCGTCGTCGAGCGCCGGGACATTGACGTGGTGGATATCGCCACGCCCGGGAACCTCCACGCCGAGATGGCCATTGCCGCCGCGCGCGCGGGCAAACACATCATCTGCGAGAAGCCGCTCGCCAACTCCCTTTCTGACGCCAAAGCCATGCTGGCCGCGGCCGAAAAGGCGGGCGTCCGGCACATGATCATGCACAACTACCGCAAGATTCCCGCCGTCGCCTTCGCCAAAAAGCTTGTCGAAGACGGAAAGATTGGCACGCCCTACCATTACCACGGCGCTTATCTTCAGGACTGGATCATGGACCCGAATTTTCCGCTGGTCTGGCGCTTGGAGAAAAAGTTCGCAGGAAGCGGCGCGCTTGGTGATATCGGCGCGCACGCGATTGACTTCGCTCGTCTCTTGAACGGTGAATTTGATTCCGTAGTAAGCCAGATGACCACGTTCATCAAAGAGCGGCCGCGCGTTGGAACAGGCGCGGGCTCGTGGGGCGCGAAAGGCTCGAAGGGCAAAGGCAAAGTCACCGTGGACGACGACTCGAACTTCCTTGCGCGGTTCAAGAATTCAAGCGCCGGCGTCTTTGAATCGTCGCGCTTCTGCGGCGGCCGGAGAAACTACAACACCTTCCAGGTTTACGGCAGCAAGGGCAGCCTGGCGTTCAACCTCGAACGAATGAACGAACTCGAATTCTACGACCGCACCGACAAGCAGGCCGACCAGGCTTTCAAGACCATCATGGTCACCGAAAGCGTCCATCCCTACGTCGGCGCCTGGTGGCCCCCGGGTCACATCATCGGCTACGAACATACCTTCGTTCACGCGGTCGCTGACTTCCTTACGGCACTCGAAAAAGACACGCTGCCGTCGCCGAACTTCAAGGACGGCGTAGCAAATCAGGCGGTGCTCGACGCCGTCGAGCGCTCGGCGCAGTCGCGCAAATGGGAGAAGGTGAAGACGTAGACAGTAGACGGTAGACAGCATATGGGGCCTCCAGCCCGAAATCCCCCCGTCTACCGTATTCCGTCTACTGGCCACCATGCCATTTCTCATGGGCATTGACGTCGGCACCACGGGCACGCGGGCCGTGATCGTGCGTCCTGATGGGCACGTCGTGGGCGCGGCCACCGGCGACCACCAGCCCATGCGCATGGCCAAGCCCGGCTGGGCCGAGCAGGACCCGGAAGATTGGTGGCAGGCGACGATTCGCGCCGTGCGCGCGGCGCTCGAGAAAGCTGCGCTCAAAGGCGCCGACATCGCGGCGGTCGGCCTTTCGGGCCAGATGCACGGCGTGGTGCTGCTCGACAATGCGCGCGTCGTGCTCCGGCCATCGCTCATTTGGTGCGACCAGCGCAGCCAGGCGCAATGCGATTGGATCACTCAGAAAGTCGGCGCCAAACGGCTCATCCAATACGTTTCGAACCCTGCCCTGACGGGATTTTCCGCTCCGAAGATCCTTTGGGTACGCGAGCACGAGCCCAAAATCTTCGACCGCGCGGCGCATTTTCTGCTGCCCAAGGACTACGTGCGCCTTCATCTGACGGGAGAATTTGCCACCGACGTTTCCGACGCTTCGGGCACGCTGCTGTTCGACGTCACCCACCGCCGCTGGTCGCGGGAAATGATTGCGGCGCTAGACTTCCAGGCAAAAATCCTTCCGCGCGCTTACGAGTCGCCGGAAGTCGCGGGCGAAATCACACGCGAAACAGCGCTCGCCACAGGTCTCGCCACGGGGACGCCGGTGGTGGCCGGAGCGGGGGACCAGGCGGCGAGCGCGGTCGGCAACGGCATTGTGCTTCCCGGACTCACTTCGGCGACGCTCGGGACTTCGGGTGTAATTTTCACTTACACGGACGAGCCGAAGCTCGACCCGCGCGGGCGCATCCATACCTTCTGCCACGCCGTCCCGGGTAAGTGGCACGTCATGGGCGTCACGCAGGGCGCCGGCCTCTCGCTCCGTTGGTTTCGCGACCAGTTGGGCGCGACCGAGGCGCGCTCCGCAGAGCGCACCGGCCAAGACGCTTACGACCTGTTGGCGCGCCAGGCGGCCACCGTCCCGCCCGGAAGCGGCGGTCTGCTGTGGCTGCCGTATCTGATGGGGGAGCGCACACCGCACCTCGACGCCCAGGCTCGCGGTGGGTGGTTCGGCCTGACGGCGGCGCACACCCGCGCGCACCTGATCCGCGCCATCTTCGAAGGCGTCGCTTTCAGCCTGCGCGATTCGCTCGAAATTTTCAAAGACCTTTCTATTCCCGTGGAGGAAGTACGCGCTTCGGGCGGAGGCTCGCGCAGTTTCCTGTGGCGCGAAATCCAGGCGGATATCTACGCGAAACCGCTAGTGACGCTCGGCACCTCCGAAGGTTCGGCGTTCGGCGCGGCGCTCCTTGCCGGAGTGGGCGCAAAGGTCTATTCCTCAGTCGAGGAATCCGCCCGCCAAGCCATCGAGGTGCGCGAACGAATGTTTCCGGTTCCAGAACGAGCGGCCATTTATAACCAACAGTACCAGGTTTATCGAAATTTCTATCCCGCGGTCAGGGAACTATCGCATCAGTTGTCCGTCGGCTGACGGTCCTCGCGGTCCGAGGGATGACGGACGCCCGGCAGGAGGAGTGCCCGATGATTCGGATTCAACTGGCATGGCTGGTTATCATATTCGCGGTGAGCTTCGCCCCAGGAGTCCGAGCCGTGAGCGAGTATTCCGTGCAGATTGAAAAGGTCGAAGGCCACACGACGTACCATTTGCGAGACTCCGCCCGGCACATGGACGTTGGCATCGTGCCCGATATCGGGAATTTTGTTTACCAGTTCAAGGTCAACGGCAAAGACGTTTTGATTCCGCCCGCTTCGCTCGCCGCTTACGTCAAAGACCGAAAATTCTGCTGCGGCATTCCGTTTCTAGCTCCCTGGGCGAACCGGATTGCCGGCGACGCTTATTATTTCGAGGGTAGAAAGTATCTGCTCAATCCGGAGCTCGGCAACTTTCTCCGCGACCAGTTTGGCCAGCCGATCCACGGCCTGGTGGAATACGACAGCCGCTGGGAGGTGGCCAAGAAATCCGCGAGCGACGGCGAGGGCGCTGCCCTCACCTCGCGTCTCGAGTTCTACAAGTATCCCGACTTAATGGCCCAATTTCCTTTCGCCCACACGATGGAGATCACCTACCGTCTCAAGGACGGAAAACTCGAGAACACCACGGAGCTTAAGAATGGGGGCGCTGCGGCCATGCCAGTGCTCATCGCCTACCACCCTTATTTTCGCCCGGACGGCGAGCGCGGTGGTTGGGTGGTCTCAAACGCCGCCCAGGATTATTGGGTGCTCAACGACCGCTTGACGGCGACCGGCGAAAAAAAACCGGCCGAAGATATAATGCCCGGTCGGAAATCTTTTCACCTCGGCACGCATTCGCTCGACAACCTGTTCTCAGACCTCGACCGCAGTGCGGACGGCCTGGCGCGTGTTTCCGTGAAGGGACCAAAAGAAAAAATCGAAGTCGTGTACGGCAAAGCCTACAATTTCGCTGTGATCTATGCGCCGCTTCCGCCCAGCCCGACCCTGGTTTGCATCGAACCGCAAACCGGGCCGACCAACGCCTTCAACCTGAATCACGAAGGTAAGTTTCCGAACCTTATCGTGCTCAAGCCTGGCAAAATTTTCACGGCGGAATTTTCCATCGTCCCCACGGGATTTTAGATTCTAGATTTTGGATTGCCGGTTTTAGATTTTAGATTTTAGATTTTGGAACGCGTGAGCAATCCGGCTAGTAAATTGTCGAACCAGCCTCACAAACAGAAACATCGCGGAGCCAACAAATGAAAATCCGTGAATCCAAAATCCAAAATCTAAAATCCAAAATATTATTGGCCGCAATCTGTCTCTCGGTCGCAGCGAGGGTTGCCATGGCCCAGACGCAGAAGTTTCCAGCACGCGTTGAAAAGACCGAATATCGGGGATGGAAAGCCTTGAAGCTCTCGAACGGCATCATCTCGCTTTACGTCGCGCCAGACATCGGCGGACGCGCGATCCAGCTTCAGCTCGGCGACCAGGAGTTTTTTTTCGTCAATAAGGACCTGGCGGGTCAGGTGCTCCCCGAGAGCCAGAACAACCTGAAAGCCGGATGGGCGAATTACGGTGGCGACAAAGTTTGGCCCGCACCGGAAGGTTGGATGAGCGACAACGAGTGGCCGAGCATTCCTTATTACATCCTCGACGGCAGCCGATTTGATTCCGAAATCGTCAAGGAGTCGGCCGACGAAGTCGCGGTGCGCGTCACGAGCCCCGCCGATCCCCTGACCGGCGTGCAATTTATTCGTACCTATCACGTCTTTCGTGGAACGACTCGCGTCAAAGTGGACCAAGTCATGCGCAACATCAGCCGGCGGGAAATTCGCTGGGGCATCTGGCACCTCATCCAGAACGACGGCGCCGACGCGCACGACCCCTCGAAGCCCAATCCCGAGCTTTACATGTACGTCCCGCTCAATCCGCGCAGCAAATATCCGCGCGGTTTCTACAACCCCTACGGAGACTCGCGCCACCCCAGTTACCAGGCCGTGGAAAACGGGCGCATGCTGAGGATTCATTATCTCTACCGCGTGGGCAAGGTGGCTGCCGATTCCACCGCGGGCTGGTACGCGGTGGTCAACGGGCAAAAGAATATCGGAATCGTAGAAACCTTCGAATACTCTCCGGAGAAAGAGTACCCGGATGGAGCCTCGGTCGAATCCTGGAACGACGGTCCAGGAACCATTTCCCGCGGCCCCTGGGACCAGACCTTGCCGGACGATCCGAAGAAGACGCCGTACTTTCTCGAGGCGGAGGTCCTCAGCCCCTACGCGCGCCTGGAACCCGGCGAGGAGTACGAATTCACGGTCAACTGGTCGCCCACGAGCATTCCGAACCCTCTCGTCGCCGACTCGCCTTCGAGCGCCGGCGCGGTGAGCGTTCCGCTCGGCGCAGAGGTCCAGAGCAGCGAGGTGCGTCCGACCGGAGTCTTTGGCGTGTTTGTTCCGGGGACGCTTGAAGCGGTCTTCTACAGCGTGATGGGCGAAGAGCTGAAGCGCGAGAATCTCCAGGCCGTTGACCCGCGCGAAGTGGTGAGGCTGGATAAATCCCTTCCGGTGCCCGCCGAAGCGTTTCGCGTCAGCGTGCGCGTTGTGGATGCCGACGGCGAAAACCGAGGCACGCTCGGAAACGCGGTACTGAAATAAATTTTCGTTCGCGATGCCGCAGCTGTAGGGGGAGGTCTGAGATCCGCCCCTACAGATCGGAACCTTTCGCAGATTATCCCGCCGATAAAAAAGAACAATTGGACGCAGCTTTGGGGCCTTCGCTAGATTAGGAGGGGGGAAACGACGCCTGCGGGCAGAACGAACGCGCGCCCCCAAGCTCCTAACGTGCTCATGCCTTTCCGGCCCTTCGTCGAAACCAGAGACCTTTGCAGCGCGGCCCGCATCTAATCTTTTGAAGGGGTACCGGCCCACCTCGGTTTCAAAATCGTTCCCCGCAAGGCAATTTGGGAAAGGAGTTCAATGGAAGAATCAAGAGCAGCGGTCAAAGAATACCTTCTGGCAAGCGACTTCGATCAAACGCTTAGCTTCCATGATTCGGGCCTGATTCTTAGCGAGTTGGTGGGAATTCCGGCCGAAGAATTCGTAAAGAAGACGCACGTCCTGGCCCAGCAGAACTTGGTCCAGCAAGGGGCGGAACTGGCGTATCTGTTGATCCACGACGCCGAGTACCGCTCGCGTGTCCGCCGGGAACACCTTGCGCAAGCCGGCAAGCGCGTGCGGCTGAAGAAAAATATCCGACAACTCCGCCAACTTCTTTTGGACGGCATCGAGGGCTTCAGGTTCAACCTCCAGGTTATTTCGGCGGCCCCGCAGCCGGTGATCGAGTCCGCCCTCGAAACCATACTGCCCGCGGACCATATCCACGGGACCAAATTCCTCTTCGACAAGAACGGGCGGGTGGAGTCGCTGGTCCGCGCTACCGCCGGTAACGGCAAGGTCACGACCCTTGACGATCTCCAGGCAAAGCTCCAGATCGGCGCTGACCGTATCATCTACGTTGGCGACGGAAGCTCCGACATCCAGGTGATGCTGCACGTCAACCGCCGCGACGGCTTTACGATCGCGGCCTCCGAATCCAAGCAAATCGCCCAGATCGCCAAGCGCACCGTCTCGAGCGACAACGCCTTGAGCATCTTTATCACCATCCTGGAGGAAATTGTGGGCTGGAACCAGTCCAAGATCCGGGCGTTCTTTGAAGAACACGGCCTGCTGATTCGTGAATGGGACCGCAGCCGTACGGACTGGCTGGAAATTGGCCAGAGCGCGCCCCACGCCCCAGAGCCGGAGGAACCGCTTGATGCCGCGCGGGGCTGATTGGATTGGCTGGGCGGCGACGGCGTTGTTCGCCGCGTCTTACTTTTCTCAGGATTCGACCCGCATGCGCAGGGTGCAGGCGGCGGCCGCGGCCGTGTGGGCGGCCTACGGCGTCTTCATCCATTCTCTCCCCGTCATCGTTTCAAACCTCGTCGTCATCTCCATGGCGCTCGCCACCGCGCGGCGGCGCCGCTCGCGCGAACCGGGGAAAGAAGCGTAACGGCCTCCGCTCAGTAACGCCTCCCGGTGTCAACGCCTCCCGGTTGCGGGCAAAGGGACCATCTGTTAGATTAACACCATGACGAAGCTCGTGGAGAAGGCATTGGAAGAAATCTCAAAGCTCCCCGAAGATGAGCAGGATGCCATCGCCTCTCAAATTCTCGCAGAACTCGAAGACGAGACGGCTTGGGAGAAACAGTTTGCCACCGACGGGCGAAAGCTCCGGCGTCTCGCCGAGGAAGCCCTCGCCGAAGATAGCAGGGGAGAAACTCGCCCGCTGGATAAGCTGCCTTGAACGAGTCGCGCACGACGCGGCGCTTTCGCGAGGCTTACGGGAAGTTGCCTGAAGATATCCGCCGCCAAGCACGACTAGCCTACCGGCTCTTTCGGAAGAACCCCCGCCATCCGAGTTTGCGATTCAAGAAGGTGGAAGGAAAGACCAACACCTACTCAGTCCGCATTTCCCTCGGCTACCGCGCCTTGGGCACCCTGAAAGGCTCACGGATCACTTGGTTTTGGATCGGGTCTCACGCCGATTACGACCGGCTCACCTGAACGGGCAGCGCCGAAATCAATTCAGGCGAGCGGTTGCTCAAGCACGGGGGCAAACGGCGTTCGGTGGGCTGGCTTCCTGCGCTACACTACTTCAGCAGGGGGGACCATCATAGGGCCAGGCGCGGCTGTGGGGCGCCCGCACACCACCCATCCCGCCGACGAATCAATTTAAAATGGTCAGCAGTTGTTGCGTCCGACAAGGGTGTCTATCTCCCGGCGTGTGGGCATGGACGGCTGCGCGCCCAGTTTCGTGCAGGCCAGCGCCCCGGCGGCGTTGGCGAACCTGATGGCTTCCTCCATCGCCGCGCCGCGCGCCAGCTCCACGGTCAGCGCGGCGCTGAAGGCATCGCCGGCAGCGGTCGGATCCACAGCCTGGACCCGAAACGCCGGAAAATGCTTCGCGCCTCGAGGGGAGACGAGCATCGCGCCGTCGCGGCCGAGCTTGACCACAACGGTTTTGGCGCCACGGTCGAGGAGCTTCTGCGCAGCCGCCTCCGCTGACGCGCGATCGCTGACGCTCTCCCCGCTGATGAATTCGAGCTCGGTTTCGTTCGGCGAGACCACGTCGGCAAGCATCAGCAATTCTTCCGAGAATCGCCGCGGCGGCCCGGCGTCGAGCACCGTATGCTTCGCGGCTTTGCGCGCCAACCGCAACGCGGCTTCGACGGTCTCGAGTTTAAGCTCCAGCACCGTCAACAATGCGTCCGCGCGCTCGATGGCGGCCCGCGCGCGCTCGACATCGCGAGGTGTAAGTTCGAGGTTTGCGCCCACGTCCACGACGATGGCGTTTTGTCCGCTCGGAAGCACCGGAATGAACGCGCAGCCGGTGGAAACTTTCTTCGTGCGCTTCACCCAACGCGATTCGATCCCGCTCGCTCGGAGATTCCGAAGCAAGAATTCGCCGAAGACATCCTCTCCCACGCAGCCGATGAACGTCGCCTTGGCGCCCAGACGCCGAACCGCCACCGCCTGATTGCCGCCCTTTCCGCCGGGGAAAAATTTTAGCCCCGTCGCCATGACGTTCTCGCCTTCTTTCGGCAAGCGGTCGGCCTTGACTACCATGTCGAAATTATTGCTGCCGACGACCACGACATGCCCTTCGGTGCCTCGGCGCGCCACAGCGTCCCTCCCCGAGCCGCCTTTACAGCCCTCGGCGGCTTCGGCTATTTTAGCCGTCCCCGCATCGGCTCGACGCTGGAATTTTTTTCCATCCACTGGTCGCGCGGTGGGCAGCCGCAGCCTGACGATGAAGCACTCTGGGGGAGGAGCGGATGCTGAGAGCGAAGCAACTGACCGTCTGGGTGGATAGCGCGGCGGGAAGCAGAAAGGCGGATGCGATCTTCGGCGTTTCGGGTTTGGCCGGCGCCGCGAAAGCCCTGCGCGGGATTTAGGCGAAAGGATAGCGGTTGAGCTCCAGCGCGCGGTCCGCCAGGCGGCGCTTCAGGCCGATCGTGTCCGCGGGCATTCGCTTAAGAAATCTACGCAGAAGGGCCAGTTGAGCGCGCAACGTGTCGCCCTCCCCGATGCGGGCCAGCGCCCGGCGCGCTTCCAGTTCCGCGCGGTCGGCGCCCTCATGAATGGTGGTCCGTGCCGCATCCGCGTACCAAGCCGCCGCTTCGCCGGGTTCCCTCTCGATTTTCTTCAAAGCCCGCAAAAGCGCGCTCTCCATGACGTAAGTTTCCATCACCAGATTGCTTATGGCGCCGATGATTTCCTGTTCTTTTTCGAGACCCAGCACGTACTTTTGAATGGCGCTCGCGGCAACCAGCAAAGCCGTTTTCTTCACCCCTTCAACGAGCCGCGTTTCTTCGGCGAGCGGACCGTCCTCGGGCGCCGCCTCAGACGGCGGGAGGCTCAGCGCTTCATCGGCGAGCTTCTGGGCTGCCGGAATGAGCGGCAGCTCCCCTTTCATCGAGCGCTTGAGCAGCATATCCACGATCAGCAGGCGGTTGATTTCGTTCGTGCCCTCAAAAATCCGGTTGACGCGCTGGTCGCGGAAACCGCGCTCAACCTCATAATCGCTCGAAAAGCCGTATCCGCCGAAAATCTGAACAGTTTCGTCGGCGATGTTGTGAAGCGTTTCGGTGCCCACCACCTTCAGAATGGAGCACTCGACGGCGTACTCCTGCAGCGCCGCGAGCGTTTCCGCCACGGCCGTGGGCGCGCCATGGTGAACTCCCTCGAGCAACTGCTCGATCATGCCCGTGGTCCGGTAGGAAACACTTTCAATAGCAAAAGTCGCGGCCGTCATCTCGCCGAGTTTTTCCTTGATCAAGCCGTAATCCGCGATGGGGTGCCCAAACGCCGTGCGGTCTTTCGCCCAGCGGACGGCCTCGGCAATCAGGACTTTGGCGCCGCCGACGCAGCCGGCGCCGAGTTTCAGCCGGCCCACGTTCAAAATGTTGAACGCAATCTGGTGGCCTTTGCCGATTTCACCCAGGACGTTTTCAACCGGCACCGGGACGTTTTCTAGATTAAGCGGGGTCGTTGAGGAGCCGCGGATGCCCATCTTGTGTTCTTCGGCCCCGGGCGCGACGCCCGAAAAATTCCGCTCGACGATGAACGCTGTGAACTTCTCGCCGTCCACTTTGGCAAATACGACATAAAGGTCGGCGATTCCGCCGTTGGTAATCCACATCTTGGTGCCGTTCAAGATGTAATGTTTCCCGTCTGGAGAGAGCGTCGCTTTCGTCTTCGAATTCAAGGCGTCGGAGGCGGAGCCGGCTTCGCTCAAGGCGTAGGCGCCCACCCAGTCGCCGCTCGCAAGTTTCGGAACGTATTTCATCTTCTGGTATTCCGTCCCAAAAAAGGCGATAGGGAGGATGCCGATCCCGGCCTGGGAGCCGAGCGTCACCGCCCAGGAACCGTTGCGCGCCATTTTTTCCGCGACGATGATGCTCGAGACTTTATCCAGGGCGAGCCCGCCGTACTTCTCCGGGACGTCGGTCGCGCACAAACCCACTTCCGCGGCTTTTTTCAACAATTCGCGGAGTAAGCCCGGCTTCTTTTCCTCGATTTCCTTGACCCGCGGAACAATCTCCTGCTTTACAAATTCCTCGGCGGTCTCGGCGATCAGCTTGTGCTGGTCGGAAAGGTCCTCGGGCGTAAAGATTTCGTCCACCCGCCGGGCTTCAATCAGAAAACTCCCGCCCTTAATTCGAGCCGGGGAACTCGCTGTGACTGCGGCCATCGTTGCCTCTTTTACTGCAAATTCTCGAAAATCCCTGCGGCGCCCATGCCGCCGCCCACGCACATCGTCACCATGCCGTAGCGGGCCTTGCGCCGCTTCATTTCTCCGAGCAAGGTGGCCGTGAGTTTCGCGCCCGTGCAGCCGAGCGGATGGCCGAGCGCCACCGCCCCGCCGTTGACGTTGGTTTTCTCGGGATCCAATCCCGCTTGCTGAATAACCGAGAGGGCCTGCGCCGCAAACGCCTCGTTCAGCTCGACTAGGTCAATGTCGGCGAGCTTCAGCCCAGCGAGCTTCAAGGCTTTGGGGATCGCAAAGACCGGGCCGATACCCATCTCTTCGGGAAGCGTTCCGGCGGTCGCGAAGCTGGCGAAACGGGCGAGCGGTTTTGCGCCGACGGCCTTCGCCTTATCCGCCGACATCACCACGGCCGCGGCTGCGCCGTCGCTCATCTGCGAGGCGTTGCCGGCCGTCACCGTGCCATGGGAATGAAAGGCCGGTTTCAGCTTCCCGAGCGCTTCCATGGACGTTTCGCGCCGCGGGCCTTCGTCAACCTGAAAAACCACTTTGTGAGTCTCGGGCTTCTGCTTGCCGTTCATCGAAACTTCGACAACCTCGAGCGGCACGACTTCGTCCTTGAAGCGGCAGCTTTCGATCGCCGCGAGCGCCCGCCGGTGGCTGCGCAGCGCAAACTCGTCCGCCTGCTCGCGCGTGATGCCGAACTTCCGCGCCAGATTCTCAGCCGTCAGCCCCATGCTCAAATAGGCATCGGGATAATGGTCCATGAGATAAGGGTTCGGAGAAAAATGGAACCCGCCCATAGGGATCAAGCTCATGGATTCGGCGCCGCCGGCGATAAGGCATTCGCCCATGCCCGCCATGATGCGCTCGGAGGCCAGCGCAATGGCCTGGAGACCGGAAGAGCAGAACCGATTGATGGTCATCGCGGACGACGTCACGGGCAGCCCCGCGCGCAACGCGGCGACCCGCGCCACGTTGTTTCCCTGCTCGGCCTCGGGCATTGCGCAGCCGAGGATGACGTCCTCGACCTCGTTCGGATCGAGCCCCGGGAGGCGCTTGAGGATTTCCGTGATGACCGCCGCTGCCATGTCGTCCGGCCGGGTGTTGCGCAGTGTCCCGCGCGGCGCCTTGCCCACGGCCGTGCGCGCGATCGAAACAATCACCGCTTCTTTCATCAAAACCTCCTCGCGTCGCTGCTCAACGGCTCTCCATCGCTTTGTAAAGGGCATCGCGGTCGGCGACATCAACGTTGGGCTTGCCCATATGCCACTTGGGTAGATGAGCAAGTTTCCTTGGCTTTCGTCGATCCTCTAAGGAAGGTCCTTGGCATGAATCCTGTCCTGGGCCGTAGGGGACCTTCCGCCATTTCTTGTTTACAGAGCCTTTGCGCTCCGCGCGCCTCGGTCGCATACAAAAATCATACTCCGGAGGGAATGCTTTCTCAAACGGATCGCTTGCGAGTCATTCAGCTCGGGGTGAAAGCGTCAGAGAAGCTAAATGCCATCAGCCTTCTGACTTCAGACTTCTGACTTCAGACTTCTGACTTCCACGCTAGTTTCTCAATGGCTTGCCCTTTTTCAGCATGTGCTGCATGCGTTCCTGCGTTTTTCGCTGCCCGCAGAGTTTCAGGAAGGCCTCGCGCTCGAGGTCGAGCAGGTACCGCTCAGAAACGCGTTGCGGCGCGGTGAACTGGCCGCCTCCGGAAAGCACGCGCGCGAGCTCCGTTCCGATGACGACGTCGTAATCGGAAATGTATTCGGCGCGACGCATGAGGTGGAGCCCCAGCTTCATCTTCGCAAACGCCGCTTGGCCGAGGACGAGAATATCCTCGCGGGGCTTCCCGGCGTGATGGCCCAGTTTCACCAGGTCGAGCGCCAACTGTTTGGCGTCGGCAATCTGGCGGTCGCGGTTCATGCTGATGGAATCGCGAGATCGGAGATATCCAAGCCCTCGCGCTTCCTCGGCGCTCGTCGAAACTTTTGCCATGCCGATGTTGGTGAAAATTTCTTTAACGGCCGCGAACGGATCGGCTTCCGGGTCGGCAGGGAGCCGGTCCATCGCGCGCACGAGCATTTCCTTGGTCCCGCCGCCCGCGGGTATAATCCCCACGCCCACTTCCACCAAGCCCATGTAGGTCTCCGCTGCGGCGCGCATCGCAGTCGAATGAATCGAAA
This sequence comes from Acidobacteriota bacterium, assembly GCA_003224695.1. Taxonomy (GTDB): domain Bacteria; phylum Acidobacteriota; class Terriglobia; order UBA7540; family UBA7540; genus Gp13-AA74. The sequence continues at coordinate 6,612 of QHZO01000045.1, read as the reverse complement.
TCTCGACGCCGCCGCCCAGCGTCAGGCCGAAAGGCGCAGCCACAACGGGCTTGGGCGCGTACTTCAGAGCCATGTTGGCGTTTTGGAATAGCCGCGCCGCGAGGTCCAATTCGTCCCACTCGCCTTCCTGAATCGCCATCAACACCAGCATCAGATTCGCGCCTACACAAAAATTCGCGCCATGATTGGCGATCACCATGGCGTCGAAGCTTTCGCCGAGCAGCTTCACGACGGCGTTCATCATCTCGACGGTGTCTGCGCCTATGGAATTCATCTTGGAATGAAACTCCAGGCACACCACGCCGTCGCCGAGGTCAATCAGGCTCGCGCCGGGGTTCTTCTTGATTTCTTGCTTCCGGTCCTTGAGCGAGGCGAGGAGGATCACTCCGGCAGGGTCTGGCCGCTGGCGATAGCCGCCGCTCGCCAAATCGAAATAACGGGTCGTACCTTCGGCCTTGTTATAAAACGTTTTGTTCCCCGAGGCCACAAGTGCCGAGACAAGCGGCGGAACCGGGCGGCTGGCTTTTTCCCAAGCCGCCAAGGCGTTTTCCACGCCGACCGCATCAAAAATCTCAAACAGACCCGCTTCCCAGCCGAATCCCCATTTCAAGGCGTTGTCCAGGGACACGATGTCGTCGGCAATTTCCGGGATACGGCTCGCAGCATAGTGGAAGGCGTCAATAAGCGTTTTTCGGTAGAACTCTCCAGCGCGGTCGGGCGCCTGCATGAGCATGGCTAGGCGCTTGCGCAGATCTTCGATGTTCCGCGCCATGTCCAGGCTCGGCCAGCGCGCCTTCGAGCGCGGCCGGTATTCGAAACTTTTTAAATCGAGCGTCAGGATTTCACTCCCTTCCCCGCCTTTCACCTTCTTGTAAAAACCCTGTCCGGTCTTGTCGCCGAGCAGTTTTTTTTCCAGCATGGTGCGGACGAACCCCGGCAGCTCGAACACCTCCCGCCGCTCGTCGTTCGGAAGCGACTCGCGCAAATTCTTGATCACGTGGGCGAGGACGTCGAGGCCGACGATGTCGAGCGTGCGGAACGTCGCGGACTTCGGCAGCCCCATCGCCGGGCCGGTCAGCGCGTCCACTTCTTCCACCCTCAGCCCGTCCTCGGTCATGATGCGGAAAATGTTCAGCGTCATAAACGTTCCGAGGCGGTTGGCGATGAAGTTTGGGGTGTCTTTGGCGACGACGATCCCTTTGCCAAGCGCGACGTCGCCGAAGCGCGAGACCGATTCCACAACTTCCTTTCGGGTCTCGGCCGTGGGAATGATTTCGAGCAGCTTCAGATAGCGCGGCGGATTGAAGAAGTGTGTTCCGAGAAAATGCGTTTGGAAATCCTCGCTCATGCCCTCGGCGAGCGTCGAAATGGCAATGCCCGAGGTGTTTGAGCTGACGATGCTTCCGGGCTTTCGATGCGCTTCGACTAGCCGGTAGAGCGCGCGCTTGATTTCGCGGTCTTCCGTCACGGCCTCGATCACCCAGTCGCAATCCTTGACGCAGCCGAGGTTGTCTTCGAAATTCCCGACGGTGATGAGTCGCGCGGCTTCGGGCACGAAAAACGCCGCCGGGCGCGCTTTGAGCGCCGCGTCAAGGCCGGCCGCGGCCAATCGGTTGCGGACTTTGGGGTCGGCGAGCGTCAGCCCGCGCTTCTTTTCTTCGGAGGTCAATTCCTTCGGAACGATATCGAGCAGGAAACAGGGGATCCCGGCGTTCGCGAGGTGCGCGGCGATGCGCGCGCCCATCGTCCCCGCGCCAAGCACAGCCACTCTGCGGATGTCTCGCACCTTCACCTCTCTTGCCTTAGATTATTTCGCGAGGATTATGGGCGCGGTTCTGGCGAAGGGTCAAGGCAAAGCCGTGTGCGACCGCAATGGCGGCCGAGCTTCGGGAGCGTACTCAAGCTCTGCGGCTGCCAGGGCGCAGTGGGCTACTGCTACTGTACGTTGACGTTTACGTTTATCGTGTGCGTCAGGTTTCCGCTAGTCGCGGTGACACCGACGGTGTAATTGCCCGGCGGCGTTCCCGGATTCGTGAAGCGACGGCCGCCTCCACCCCCGCCGCCGCATGCAAGGAGGAAAGCTGCTAACGACCCCGCCAGCAACACGCCATAGGCAAGCTTGAGACGCCGC
>QHZO01000045.1:0-4423 GCA_003224695.1 Acidobacteriota bacterium | reverse complement strand
GTGGTAGTGATGGTCACTGTGGTAGTTCCGCTCGTTGAGGTAGTTACGGAAGGCGGGCTAACGGCGCAAGTCGCCTTAGGAATTGTCAAAAAATCGGGGCATTGGAAGGAGACCGTACCTGAGAAATTGTAGAGCGCGGTCGTCGTAATAACAGTTGTTCCAGTCTGGCCCGGGGCCGAGATGTTGATGGTGGTGGGATTCGCCGCCACGCTAAAGTCCGGCGTCAACACCTTGACCAAAATCTGCGGTGAATTGGCATGGAAATAGTTCGAATCACCCGTGTAAAAGGCGCCCACGGAATCAGTCACAGTAGGCGTGTAGGTCTCGGTGGCCTGCGAACCTGCATTACCGATCGCATCGGTGATCGGCGTGGTGGTCACCGTCCCGTTTGCCAGGGCCGGATCGCAGCAGAACGATATCGCGCCGGTCGGCGCAGGGCCTGTATTTGAAGTTTCCAACACCGCCGTAAGTGTAACGGAGGCACCGAGAAGTACGCTGCTCGGGTTGGCTGCGATCGTAAGCGTATCGGGATAATACAAGTAAATCGCGTTGGAGGCAGTTGAAGCCGCATAGTTTGAATCCCCGTTGTATGTCGCCGTAATCGTCCTGCTTCCCGGAGTGGAGATTGTGGCCGTTACAGATGCCNTCAGCGGCGCGTCCCCCGGCACAGGGTTGCCATCTACGAAAAATGTAACCGTCGCGGTAGGCGATATACCGAAGCTGTTCGCCTGAACAGTTGTTAAGAGAAGCATAGTTCCAACAACTTGGCTGCTCGGCTGCGGTGCGAAAATCACAGTGGGAGCCGGCGTGATGGAGACTGGCGTGGCAACGGAACTGGGATTGTAGCTGCTGTCTCCTGAATAATTCGCGACCAGGTTGTTTTTTCCGCCTGGAAGCTGCAAAGACGGCTGAATGAGCATCCCCTGGTCTTCAGTGAATCCCTGGCTGTTGAGAGTGAACGTCCCGCCGTCAATCGGACCGCCATTATCGGTGAGTGTGACCTGCCCTGTTGGACAGGCCACGCCGCTCGCGGAACATTTCTCTCCGGAACTGTTCATCAAATCTACACGCAACATGAATAGAGAAGAGCCGTAAACCGCCGACGTGGTGTTGGGATTGGTTATGAGACCCGAATAGGGATCAATGCTGAGGAGGCTGATTGCCGGTTGGCTGTTTTCCTTTGTTACGGTGACCTGGACGGGGGATGAATCGCTTGCGCCGAAATTGCCGTCGCCCGCGTAATGTGCCGTCACGCTATAAGTCCCGCCGGGGAGCATATTGGTGGTGGCGCCGGAGACGGAGCCGCTCGACAGCGTGAACGGCCCGATCCCGGCCTGCGTGTTCGCGGGATTGCTGTTGGTTTGCGCGATCAGCGAAACATCGCCCGTCGGTGTAACGGTGCCGGATTTTGGCGCGACTGTGACGTCGACGTTCACCGCCTGGCCGTGCGTGAGCGTGATGGGATTGGTGGCGGGGCTGGTCGAAAGTGCAAGCGTAGTAGTAGTCGGCGCAAAGGTAACGCTCGACCAATTCTTCACAAGATTCGCAGCGTTGACCGAGCCGAGTCCTGTCGCCATGTCGTAGCCGGCCTGTGCGTTCCACGCCGGCTTCGTCGGGTTTGCGGGATCTACAAGTACGCCCAGGCTCGTGGTGCTGCTGCAATTGCGCGTGCCGGCCTGGCACGCGACGGAGTTATTGCCAGTTGTGATGTCGTAGAACGTGCAGGAACTCTTGCTGACCGCGCTCGAATTGGAGGTGCAGCTCGCCCCGGTCTGGGCCGCGAGCTTGTAGAGGACGTAATTGGGGTTGCCCTGCCGCTGGCCGGTCTTCTGGTTGACCATCGCCATGATCCCCGCGAACGCCGGCGCAGAGGCCGAAGTCCCAGAAAGTCCAATGAAGTCGTTATAAGGCGAATTGAGGTCGCACGAGTTGGGATTGCCTGGGGGATAATTAAAAAGCTGATTGGCATCCATTTCGCAAACGATATAGAAGCTCATGCTCCCGGGAACAATTCGACCGTCGCTGTTCGCCACAGCGTCCAAGGCTGCGAACAGGGAGACATCTGGCAAGTCGCGATGGGTGTCATTCGGCACGCCAAGTCCGGTCTGCCAAGGAGGCTTCGAATACAAACTGCTCGGCCCTCCGCCGCCCCCGACGAGGTCGAAGCCGTACTGATCTGTTGAGACGCAGCCGGTCAGAGATCCCAGGCGCGCGCAGGAGCTGTTCCACGGGATTTCAGGAATGTACGTTTTCGCTGACTGTGCGGTCAGCGCCTTGTTGGTCGAGTTCCAATAAATGGTTTGGGTGCCGTAGTCGTTAAAATCCGTGCCGCCCACGGCGACGTTGAAAGGCGTCGAGGCTAGCCCGCTCACGGCCAGCCCCTTCTCTGCGGCAGCCTGGGGAAAAGTGAATGGATCGCAGCCGGCCGAGCCGCTGTCACCGCTGGCGACAGTCACGGTGATGCCTTGCGCCGCGGCCTGCTCATAAACCGCGTTATAGAACGTGTTGATGCTGGCGGGCAGAAACGCTTCGCACAGGCCGAAGCTGACGCTCATCACCGGCGCCAGGTTGTTGTCCACGATATAGACCGCGGAAAGGTCCACCCCCGCCGTCGTTTCCGTGTCCTCGGAGACCACCAGGTCAATCGTGGCGTTCTTGGCCACCGCGCCCGACCACTCGACGTCGAGGTCGGCTTCGGTCTCGCTCCATGACAGGCCCGGGTCAGGGCCATCGAGAATGATTTTCGGGTCCTTTGGGGGCAGGCCGAACATGCTGCGGAAGTCCCGCACGTCCTGAATGTTGATATTCGAATCGGCCACGATGGCGATCGTCTGTCCACTCCCGTCTGTGCCGGCATTCCAAAGCGGCAAGAGGTTGTAGATCGTGGCGAAGTCGTAAGGGCCGAGCGGATAGTAAGTGTAACGGGAGCCGGGAGGAGTAACCGTAAACAGCGGCTTCACTTCGCCCGTGGCCTTCGAGCGCTCGAAGGTCCCGACGACGTGATGCAGGGGTTTGCGGGGGAAATTGTTGAGCGAGGCGATCCCTGCCACAACCGGCGCCAGTGCCGCGGGAATCGAAGGGTCGTTCGCGTTCGCCCAATGTTTCTCGCCGTTCACCTCGTACTGGTGGATTTCCGTACGGAAGGCCTCGCGCACCAAACCAGCGTTGCCCGAGAACTCGACGACCGTGCGGCCCGCCCCCACACGGCTCACTTCCAAGCCTTGGGAGCCGAGCCAGTCGGCCACGGCCTGAATATCCAAAGGCGCGGGGCTGAAGCGCTCTCCGAATTCCTCGGGCGTCAGCCATTTGTGGAAATTCGGCGAGGATTTAACTTGCTGCTCGTCGAGCAGTTGGCGCAAACCGGCTTCCTGCTCCGGGGAACGCTGGAGGATCAGGAGCATGCGTTCCATCGGCAAGTCGTCCGGCGCGGCGCCGCGGTCGTATTCCGGGCGCGCCAGCGGATGCGTGTTCCCCCGCAGCGTCGCAAGCTTTGTCACATCGACATTCTCCGTGACGCGCGGCGCGACAGCGGGTGTCTGGCCCCGGGCCAAGGCGAGGCATGATAGAACTGAAAAAGCGAGACCGAGGATGGAGCGTCGAAATACCGTCACTCCGGAGGCCCCTGGAAGGAGAAGGAAGAACTTCCACATGACGCTACCCCCGATTACATCCGTACATCGGATTATAACCAGTTTTATAACACCGCTACCGGCTGCCCGTCAATCAGGAGATGTCCTTCTGTCTTTGGATGGAGCGTCTTCGGGGCCGTCGCGCAAGGGGACAGCTTATCGGGTGGGTTCCATCTGGAGAGCGTTATTGAAGCGGTTGAAGTAATTGAACAGGCCGGCGACGGCGGCAAGCTCCACGATTTGCCCTTCATCGAAGTGCTCGCGCAGGCGGCGAAAGAGCGCATCCGGGACGTGCTCCGAGTCGCGCGTCAACGCCTCGGCGAACTCCAGACCCACCCGTTCGCGCGGTCCGAAGCCCGACAAGGCTCCGGTCTCCAGCGCCTTCAATTCGGCTTCCGTCGCTCCTTGCCGCCTTGCCAAGGCGGTATGCGAGTTCAGTCAATACTCGCAGGCGTTCAGGTGCGACACGCGCACCGCCACCATTTCCTTGAGCTTCTTTTCGACGGTCCCGGTGTTCATCACGGCGCGGAAGTGCGCCGTCATGGTTTTCATGATCTCGGGCCGGTGGGCGGCGGTGCGGAACATGTTGGGAACGTTGCCGCGCTCTTTGAGGAAGGATTCGAACTCCGCACGAACATCAGAAGAGGGTTGGTCGGTTGAGACTTTCGTTAATCGGGCCATGGCGCTAGGGATTTTGGTACGTCGCTAGAAACTGGCGAATCGCCGGCTCGTACATTTTCAGCTCGCCCGAAGCGATCAACTGCTGCTTCAGGTTCTGGCGATAAATTTCGAAT
>QHZO01000044.1 GCA_003224695.1 Acidobacteriota bacterium | reverse complement strand
GCGAGCATTTGCTTGGCCTGGGCCACGGTCAACTCCGGAACTTTTCCGGGGAACGTGACCGAAATCCAGGAGCCGTATGCGAGCACCGGCGTATCGTCGGGTGCGATGGGCGTGAGGACGTTTCCCATGCCCACTTCGATGTGTTGATACCACTTCCGGCCTCGTTTTCCGCCCTTATTAATTTCAAAGACGATGCGATCTGGCTTGAAAGTGATCTTGGTGATTTCCACCGGCATGCCCGCCCGGATGGCGACGCCGTTCACTTTCAACTCCCCCTCGACGGCCTGCTTGTTGATCTCGCCCTTGGAATTGACTGAAAGCCCTTTCCGGCCGCGCGGAAGTTCCACCTTGGCGACCACGATTTCGCTCGAAAGCCCGCGGATAAGGTCTATGCGCGCGTCGCGGTTGATGCTCTCTTCTTTCTTGCCCGCTACGGTCCGAAGGCCCGCTGTGCCGGCCAGCACTGCCGCGAGGAGCGCCTTTGCAAGGCGCCTCGGGCGTAAGGGACCCGAAGATTCGAACCTCCGTTCGAGCATTTACACCGTCCGCCTCCCCGGTATCTCTATTTTAGTACAAACGGGGGCCGCTTGTAGCCTGAGGACCGGGAGGTTCAGGAGCGGAACCCGACGGCTGCTCATTAACTTCGCGTTGGCGAATTGTCGGGGGGACAAAGCCTGCTAACCTGAGGGACCCTTCAACGGCCTTCGCCGAACGGCCCCATGCCGTCCGAGCGCACTTCCAGGCCGGCGCGCGAGACGGAAAACGGGATGACCTCGCCGCCCAGCCGCGCGAGCTCCGCTTCGACGGCGGGCTTAGTGCCGGGCTCGACGAGAAACACCACGCAGCCGCCCCCGCCCGCCCCGCAGACCTTGGCCGCGCGCGTGCCGTGCTTTTTCGTGCGCTCGATCATGCGGTCAATCTTGGGCGTCGAGATGCCTTTGAAATTGTGCTTGCGATTTTCCCAATCGAGCGCCAGCAGACCCGAGACATCGTGCCAATCGCGGGCGAGCAGCGCCTCGCGCATCTGGCTGGCGATCGTCGAAATCCTCCCGAAATTCCGGCGTACCCTGGGGTCGCCGTCAATATGCGCCTTCATCACTTCCCAGTTGTTGATGGCGGAATTGTGGGGCAGGCCCGTGTAGCAGAGGACGAAGCGCTTCTCGATTTCCGCGAAAGAGAGGGGAAGTTTCTCGCGCTTCACCCCGTCGCGGTCCAGGTGCACGGCGCTCGCGCCGCCATATAGCGCCGGGAAATAATCCTGCCAGCCCGTGGGCACGCGAATGACGATGGCCTCGGCGTTTTTGGCGATTTCGAGAAGCTGTGGCCGGGAATAATGTTTGCCGGTCACACGCGCCAGCGCGCCGCAGAGCGCAATGTTCAGGGCCGACGAGCCCCCCAGGCCCGCCCCCGCCGGCACTTGCGAGGCCGTTTTGATTTTGATCCCGCGGCGCGGCTCGAAGAACATGACCAGTTCGCGCAACAGCGGCAACTTCGACGCCCTCAGTCCCAGATCCATCAGCGACTCGTAAGTCTCGCGCACCTGCTGGTCTTGGGAGATGAGAACGATCCTTCGGTCGGCCCGCGTGGTGACTTCGCAGGTGGCGTAACGCCGGATGGCGAAGTTGACCGTCTGCGCCCCGGGATGAAACAGGTAGAGCGGCCAGATGTCTACCGTGCCGCCGGCGAGGTCCACTCGGGTGGGTGCGCGGGCTTCCACTTTCATGAGAAACTCAGTGGCAAGTGGTTAGTGGCAAGTGACAAGTCGCAGGGAATTGCTCCCTGGTCCTTTGTCCTTCTGTCCTTCGTCCTTCGTCTTCTTCCAAGGACCAGTGACCAGTGACCAATGACGATTTTTCCGTTTGCTCTTCACTTAACACTTGCCACTAGTCACTGTTGTTGGATCTGCATCGTCTCATCAATGCCCAGTGTTGGCCAGTCCTTCTTGGCGGGATCGGAAGGTGTGGCGGTGATCTTGAAGTGCGTTCCGTCCTCGGCCGTGACGTCGTAATGGTAGCCGCGGCGGTCGGCACTAGAGAAAGGCAGGTCGCCGTCCTGGTGGAGCTGATCGAGCGAGGCATAGGAGCCCTTGCTCGTCAAGTAGGCGCGCTCCGCCTGGCCGATGGCCAGCAAATCGCTCTTCACGCCGGTTACATCAATGGCTTGGGCAGGAGACGCTCCGCTTCCGGGAGTTGAGCTGAACTCGTACTTAAAAACGAAGTAGCCAGCCGCCAGTGCCAACACGACACACAGAATCGCCCCTGCCGCCTTCATTGCTCCCCTTGGCCCCGCGCACTCCCCCGCAACGCCCTCTGGCGCACTTCGCTGATGTAGGTCGCCGTCAAAAAGGATTTCAGCTCCTCGAAGCTTGAAAAAATCTTGGTCGTGCATCCCACCACCCATCCGCCAATCTGTTCGATCGGGATCTCGGTGACGAAATAGACAGGAATGCCTTTGCGGTGGGCCGCGGTCAGCAGAGCCGAAGACTCGCCGCCCTGGACGGCCGGCTCGTCCCAATAAGCGATAACGTAATCGGTGCGGTTGGTCACCACATCGAGGTCGTGCGCCCACTCCGCCTCGCCGAGCACCCTCCGGCCTTCGAGCGCATGGTCGTACACGTGGTGGTTCAGGTTTTCCTCGAGCCAAGCGCGCAGGTGGATCCGCCAGGCACGCCCACCCTCGGGTGCGTACTCGATCCCCCCGCACAAGAAAGCCATCATAAAAGGAAGTCCTTGGAATTTATTTACCACACTTCCCCTTTCCACGCAACTGGCAAAATTTCGTATGGCAAAATCTCGTGGCGAACGGCAGCGAGCCAGTTTTCGAAGTAGCCGCCCAACCGGGAGTTGTATATCGCCAGTCAACACCGCGGCGTTTATGGGAGCGATCCGCTTGCAGCAGACACAGTCGCGCCGAAATGGTGCCGCTACGTATCTGTGGAAGGGCGAAGTCGGCCCGCAACAGGCGCTTGGGGTCCCGTACGACGGGGCGTGTAAGAACCAAAGGGTTTTCGCTCAGGTCTACACTCGCTTGATAGATTTGACTGGGGGTGCGCTGAAAGACTTGGGGGCTAATCCGGTCGGACCCAGCAAGCGCTCGAAGCTTCATTCAGGGGAACCCAAGGCTGGCGGAGAAGCTTTCCCTGATTGAGAATGAGCGATGCCCGAGGGAGGAGCCGGAGCGGTCGTTACTTGTCCATCGTTCGAGACACCTCCAAGCAAGGACTTGAACTTCATTGCCAGTATTTCCATGACCAGGCGAAGGATGGGGCGTCGATTCTCAAAGAGAGGCCGCACCCACTCGCGCCGTTTCATCTGGGGGAAATAAATCCCCCGAAAAGCCAGGCGGGCAAAAAAGTGTATGAGGCGATCGCGCAAAGGACTGGCTTCGAGCTGCTTCAAGACTTGAGCGTTGGCGGCGGCGCTGTAAGATGAGCCCCAGGCATGTTTCAGCTCCACGCTAACCTGGTCAATGGTAATTCTTTGCGGCGTGAAGGCCATGACAAAGGGTTTGAAATCCAACCAATGTTTCGGGCGGGAGAGCCGGCCCGCTGCCGCCAACTTATCGTAGAGCGGTGTCGCCGGGTAAGGAGTCAGTTGACCGAATACGGGCAGTACCGGCGGCCAGCTCCGCATCGCCTCCAGCGTCCGCTCGGCGACGCCGGGGCGGTCACTATCCATGCCAAAAATGAAAGAGGTAATGGCATAGAGGCCGTGGCGGGCCAGGCGTTCCAGCACTGCTTTGTATTCTTCCGGCTTATTGAACCCCTTGCTGACGCTTTTGAGGTTTTCCGGTTCAACCGACTCGAGGCCCATGAAGATCCACTGGCCGCCGCTCGCGGCGATCAGGGAAACCAGCTCCTCGTCGCGCAACAGGTTCATGCTGATCTGCGCGATCCAGGGGATCCGGGCATCGCGGGCGATGATCTCGCGGAGCAGGGATTTGGTCCGCTTGGGGTTGATGGCGAAGTTGTCGTCCACGAAGAAGACCGCGATTCTCCCCTTCCGCCGCTTCTCGAGAGACTTTAGCAACAGCAGCTCGTCCACGACGCTTTGGTTGGAGCGGAATCGAATGGAGTCGCCGAAGAACCCCGTCACGGTACAGAACTCGCAGCCGTAGGGGCAACCGCGACCGGACTCAATCGGGACGACGTGGAAGGAGCTCCACATCATCCCGGCGCGCTCGAGAGCCTGCCGCGCGAGCTTGGGGAAGTATCGGATCAGATTGAATTGATCAAGGTCCATCCGGTCCCAGGGGATTGCCGGATAATCGTCGAGCGAAGGCTTGATCTCTTTGCCGGCGGAATCGACGGGGGCATAAACTTCCTGCAAGCACCCGCGCTCGGCATCGGCGACGATGCGCGGCCAGGTCTGATCGGCCTCGCCCAGGGCGACGGCATCGGTGTGCCGAGGGCCGCCATCGCGTCCGAGGGGCTCGTTCGGAACTTCCGTGACATGCGGGCCTCCCATCACTACCGGAATTCCTTCGGCGCGAACGGCGTCTGCCATTCGGTAAGCCTTCGCCACCATCCGCGTCATAGCGCCAATCCCGGCCAGCTCGATGCGCTTCTCTCGAAGGTATTGGACGAGTTCCTTTTCGTTCAAAGGTTGCGCGTTGCCATCCACGAGGAACACGTTGTGCCCGGCCGGGGTCAGCGATTTGAGAAGAAACATCCAGAGATGAGGCATGAAGTTGTGGGTCACTTCGTTGTCGGGATTATAGAGGAGAATATTCATCGCCGCCTGGCTTGATGCACGCTGCTTGAGGCGGGCCAGCTTCCTGCCCGCAGAGGGTTCGCTCGCCATCAGAGTTCTTGATGGCGCCCGAAAACCTTCCGACTATACACCCGCTCCAAAGTCAATGCCGATTCTTCTTGGCGCATACCCCCCCAGGCCAAATTACACGCTGGATCGGGGATAGTCTTTGGTCCGTGCCCGGAGGGCTGATTCGTTCATGTCTTGAGCTATTTCAGTCCGGAGTTGATGTGGATTGAACCTATGATTTGGGCGAGGGCAAGATTGAAGGGAATCAACAGATTGGAAAATTAGTCGCTGGCAGCCTTTTATTGAGGTTTGCAAAATATCGTGACGCTCATATTCCGCAGCGCCGCTCTATGAGCCGCGAAAGGCGCCCGTCAGCTGACGGGCGCTACAGCAACCGTTGTCACGGTATTTTGCAAGGATACCTAAGCGCGTTTGGTCGCCTGCAAGCAGCCGAGAACTCACCCTGAGGCTAGTAAAAAAAAGGGACCGCTCAACCCTGGGAGAACTCTCATTCGCATGGGTAAAGTTTTCGGGCGGCAGGTCAGCCCACTACCCAGCCCGCGGGTACTGTCTCAATTTGAACATCGTGTAGCGGCGGTCTATGACCGCCGATCTTTCCTTTTAATCATTTCGGCGCTCATAGAGCGCCGCTACAGCCAAAGCTCGCGGAGCGCGCGGCGGACAAAGACCCGTATGATTTGGCGGCGATACTCGGGAGTGGATGCCGAAGTATGTAGCGGCTTGGCAGTGCGTATGGCCTCGTGCGCGATTTCTTCGACAAGCTGGGCGTCGAAGGTCCTTCCGCGAAGCGCCTCCGCAGCGGCGACGAGCCGTGGCGCGGGGTTCGCCGCCGTCACGGCAAGACGCGCTTCAAGGCACCGGCCTGACCCGTCCACGCGCATCGCCGCGGCAACGCCCGCGAGCGGATAATCAATCGAGCGGCGGATGCGGTGCTTCTTGTAGGTTCCGCGCCAGCCGGAGCTCGCGGCGGGCACCGTCACGCGCGTGACAATTTCCTCATGCCCTTTCGCCAGGCGGACGATGCCGTCGTTAACGTAGAACTCGTCGAGCGGAATGGTTCTTTCCCCGCGCGGGCCGGCAAGCGTCACGCGAGCGCTGAGAACCATGAGCGCCGGAGCGAGGTCGCCCGAATAAACCGCCCAGCAGAAGCGGCCGCCGGGCGCCACGTGGCAAAGCTCGCCCTGCTTCTTGAGGCAGCCGCCCAGCGCCTCGCGCCAGAATTCCGATTGGTTGTAATAGAGACAGCGCGTGTCGAGGCAAAGGTTCCCGCCCACCGTCCCCATGTTCCGAAGCAAGGGACTCGCGATGCCGCGCGCGGCCTCGGCAAGCACGGGGAAATGCTCGGCGAGGGCGCGGCTCGCCGCGAGACCCGAAATCCGGTCGAGTGCGCCAATCACGATTCCGCCGTCCGGGTCAAACCGCAGCTCATCGAGCCCGCGCAAAGCTTTGATGTCCACGAGAACGCGTGGAGCGAACAGGCCCTGCTTCATGCTGGGGTAGAGGTCTGTTCCGCCGGCCACCATCTGCGCGTCAGCACCGAAACGGACGAGCGTTCCGACAGCCTCGTCGAGCGTGCGTGGCCGGACAAACTCAAAGTCGGGAAGGCTCATAAAAATCAGAAGGACCTTCAGGCGGTTGGTGGTTTCTGATTTCTAGTTTCTGATTTCTGCTTTTCTTGTATTGCCTTCAATATCTTCTCGGGCGTGATGGGCAGCGACGTAATCCAAACGCCGACCGCGTCGTAGATGGCGTTGGCCACCGCTGGAATAACCGCTGCGAGCGAGCCCTCGCCGGCCTCTTTGGCGCCGAAGGGCCCCTCAGGGTCGTTCGATTCGACCAGGATCGGCTCGATTGGCGGCGACTCAAGCGTCGAGGCGCTGCGGTATTCGAGCAGCCCGGGGTTCATCAACCGCCCTTTTTCCCAAAGCATTTCTTCCTGAAGCGCCTGCCCGAGGCCCATCCAGACGGATCCTTCGACTTGGCCCTCGACGGCGAGCGGGTTGAGGGCTTTGCCGCAATCGTGCGCGGCAACGATTCGGTCCACCCTCACTTCGCCGGTCTCCGTGTCCACGGCCACTTCAACGGCTTGCGCGCTGTAGCTGTACGCGGGCGATGGACCCACGCCCGCGCCTTTGTATTTCCCGCCCTGGGCTTCGGCCGGGGGCGAATAACTCCCCGAGAGTTCGAAATATTCCTCCCGACCCGCGGCGAGGCGAACCGCCTCACTGAATTCCATCAGCCCGAGGGAATCGTGGACACGAATGACTTTGCCGTCTTCCATTCGCAGTTCATGCGGCGTCGAGCCCAGCGCGCGAGCGGAGGCGTCAAGCAGCCGTGTCTTGGCCTCCCGCGCAGCGGCGAGCGCGGCGTTACCGGCCATAAACGTGACGCGGCTGGAATAGCTCCCCAAATCCACGGGCGTTCGAGCCGTGTCGGCAGCGACCAGTGAGATGCGGTCCATTGCGATTCCAAGTTCGGCCGCGACAATCTGAACTTGCATCGTGTCCGAACCCTGACCGATTTCGGCGGCGCCGGTAAAAATCGTCACTTCACCCGAGGTGTTCAAGCGCAAGCGCACCGTGGTGTGGGGCATCATCGAGCGGATGATAGGGTTCGCGGCGCCGCTCACGTAGTGGCTGCCGGCCAGCCCGATGCCCCGCCCGTATGGGAGCTTCCCGCGTTTCTCGCGCCAGCCGGATTGCTCGACCACGCGCTCGAGACATTCCGGATAACCGTAGCTCAACACGCGCAGGCCATTGATGGTGGTACAAGGCGGCTTCAGAAAGTTACGGCGGCGAATTTCCGCCGGGTCCAGGCCGAGCACCGCGGCGATGCGGTCGAGCTGGGCTTCAAACGCAAAGCGCGCGTTGACGGTGCCATGGCCGCGCATCGCGCCGCAAGCGGGCTTGTTCGTGAGCACCCG
>QHZO01000043.1:17092-21680 GCA_003224695.1 Acidobacteriota bacterium | reverse complement strand
GATTCGTTGAGATCCACGCGGCCGACGCTCACGGCCGGAGCAAGGCCAAACAGCAGTCCGGTGAGAACGGCGAGGCCGCTGGTGAACAGGAGCGCCCAGCCGTTGAGCGCGACCTGGCCCGCTCGCGGCAAGTCCGCGGGCGCAAGCGCCAGAAGCGAATGCAGGCCCCAATAGGCCACAAGCAATCCCGCGGCAGCGCCGAACACCCCAAGCAGAACGCTTTCCGTCAGCAGTTGCCGGGCGGTGCGGGCGCGGCCCGCGCCGAGCGCGGAGCGCAAGGCTATTTCTCGGTTTCGCGCCGCCGTGCGCGCGAGCAGAAGGTTGGCGACATTGACGCAGGCGGTCAGTAGAACGAATCCGATGGCGCCAAACAGGACCAGCAGCGGCAGGCGCACGTCGTTCGAAATCATGTAACGGTAGGGCGCGGCGGCAAAGCTGATGTGCTTTCGGTTGCTCTCTTTCATCCATGAGTAATACTCGGTTATAAAAGGTACCGCCAGTGCCGCCAGGTAGGCTGTGGCCCGTTCTTGGGAGACACCGGCCTTCAGCCTTCCGATGATCCCGTAATTCTGGCCGCCCCCGATCGTGTGGCGCACCTGCGCGATGGTGGTCCATAACGTGGCGGGCGGAATACTTGCGAAACCCTCCGGCATGACGCCGATGACGGTGAACGGTACGCCGTCAAGGAGCACGGTCCGGCCGATGGCGCGCTGATCGCCATCGAAATGCGCTTTCCAGAGCTGGTAACTCAAGACGGCGACATTCGGGCCGCCATCCTGGTCCTCATCGCGACTGAAACTTCGGCCGAGAAAAGGTTCCACGCCATACACGCTGAAGTACTCGGAGGAAACGCGCAGGGCGCGGATGCGTTCTGGCGTTCCCGCTCCCGTCAGGCTGAAGCCCCCGCCCGTGAATGCGGCGAGACTTTGGAACGGCTCGTGGTGCTGGTACCAGAAATCAAAAGCACCCGCCGTAAAGCCGTTGTAATCCGCCACCTGGCCGCGCTCCGTGCGCGTAATCTCGACCATGCGCTCGGAATCCGGGTAGGGCAGCGGCTGGAAGAGCACTCCGTAGACCACAGTGAAGATAGCCGTGTTCGCGCCGATGCCGAGCGCCAGCGTTAATAGAGCAACCGCCGTGAAACCTGGGTTTTTGGTGAGCATCCGCAGGCCGTACCGCAAATCCTGGAGAAGTGTTACCATTCTCTATCTCCTAGCCTCGGGTTGTCGGGCCGCTAAAAAGCCTGAAGTATGAAGGATGAGGTATGAAAAAAGCCCCTTCTCGGGGATCTTTTAATCTTCGTCCTTTACCCTTCATCCTTCCCCGTTAAGCCTCTCTATTCGTATCGCAAGGCCACCATCGGGTCCACCTTAGTCGCGCGCCAAGCCGGGATGGTGCAAGCGGCCAAGTTCACCGCAATGAGAGCCAGGCACGTCAAAGCGAAGGTCATCGGATCGAACGCGCTAACCTGGAAGAGCTGGCTCCTCAGGAACCGGGTGACAAACAGAGCCGCCACCGCTCCCACCAGAGCTCCGGCGAGCGCCAGCCGCAGTCCTTGCCGGATCACCATGCCCCAAACCTGCCGGCGCTCGGCGCCGAGCGCCATGCGGATGCCAATTTCATGCGTCCGCTGAGCGGTGCTGTAGCTCGTGACGCCGTACAGTCCGATGGCCGCCAGGAACAGGGCGACGCCGGAGAAGATGCCGACGAGAAAGGCGGCGGTGCGCTGCGGGTTGAGCGTACCTTCAACGTACTGCTCCATTGTTCTCAAATCGGCGACCGGCTGGGCCGGGTCGACCGAGGCCACCGCCGACTGAAGAGAGCTCGCCAATCCCTCCGGATTGCCTGGCGTCCTGACAATCATGAACGCCCACGGGATGGGTATCTGAAGGAGAGGGTAGTAACAAACCCCCTTTCCCGAGTCACCGACCAGGGCCGACTGCATCACGTGGCCGACCACGCCGACAATGGTCGCCCAGGGGGCGTCGCCCCGGCGGAGGCGTTTCCCGACCGGATCCTGGTTGGACCAATACTGCCGAGCGAGATTTTCGTCAATGACGGCCACGGGCTGCGCGCCCATTCGGTCCTGACCGGTGAAAAGCCGCCCGCTCTTAAGCGGAATGCGCATGGTTTCAAAGTATCCGGGCGTCACCCAGGCGAGTCCGCTGTGCGGTCCTGGGTCGCCGGGGCCCATCGGGCGATCGTCGATTTGAAAAGATGAGGTGGGAGCGTAGCCCGTCAGCGGCAACGGGGCGGCCAGGGCGGCGCTTGATACGCCGGGGAGCGCCGACAGCCGCTCGTGCACGCTGCGGTAGAAAGACGCCACCTTCGCAGGGTCGCTGTAGAGATTGTCCGGAAGCTGGGCGGAAGCCGTCATCACACCTTTCGGGTCAAATCCCGGATTGACTTCGGCCATGTGTGAGAGGCTCTTCAGAAGCAGCCCCGCACCGACCAAAAGGACCAGGGCCATGGCGATTTGTCCGACCACGAGGAGTTCGCGGAGCCGCGAGCGCGCGCGGCCGGGAGTGGCAGATCGCGCTTCTTCTTTGAGAATTCCGTACGTGCCGTGACTGTAAACCTCTCCGATCGGAATGACGCCAAGGAACACCGCCGTCAAGACCATGAGCAGAAGCGCGAAAAGCAGAACGTGGCCGTCCGGCCTGATAACCAGCCTCGAACCGAGGTTTCCGGGAAGCGCGCCGAGCAGCCATCCAACCCCGCTCGAAGCCATCCAGATCCCGGCCGCACCGCCTAAGGCAGTCAACAGAAAGCTTTCCGCCAGCGCCTGCCGGAGCAGGTCGCGCTTTTGCGCGCCCAAGGCCGCGCGGACAGCAAACTCTTTTGCGCGCGAGGACGCCCTGGTGAGAAGCAGGCCCCCGATGTTCGAGCAGGCAATCAAGAGCACAAAGCCGACTGCGGCGAGCAGGATCACTAGCGGTGACCGCAAGTCGCCGGCACCGTACTCAGTGAATGGCACCGCGAACATTCCCCAGCCCGAGTCGCCGGCATAGCTTCCCTGCGGCACGGAGTGAACCAGCCTTTGGGTTAGCACTCGGACAAAGGCTTCAGCCTGGGCGGGCGAGACCTCGGGCCGGCTTCGGGCCACGACGAATAGGGACTCGTTGAAATAATTGTCAGAAGAATATTCGCTGGCGGCCAGGCCCAGCGGAATCCAAAGTTGAGTTCGTCGAGGCCAGTCGAAGTCCGGTCCCATCACACCAACGACGCGGTAGTCCACGCGATTTAATTGAATGCTCTTGCCGAGAATGGAAGGGTCTCGTCCGAAGAGCCCTTGCCAAGTCGCGTAGGCCAAGATCGCAACTTGATTGGCGTGAGGCTGGTCTTCCTCGGCGCGGAAGAGGCGTCCCATGAGCGGCTGCGCGCCGAAAGCGTCGAACCATTGCCACGTGACCTTCGCCAGGCTGAGCCGGTGCGGTCCGTCGGCGGCCAAATAATTGGCGCTGTCTTCGTTTTCGGCCGCGGCGGAGGAGAAGACCTGGCGGCTCTTTTGAATTTCCTGGAAATCGGGCGGGGAGATGACGATGCTCTTCAAGTTCAGTTTGTCGTATTTCACGCGGATGGCGAACAAGTGTTCGGGATCGGTAATGCCAACGGGGCGCAACAGGACACCGTTGACCACGCTGAAGATGGCAGTGTTTGCCCCGATGCCGAGCGCCAGCGTTAATACAGCGACGGCGGTGAAGCCGGGGTTCTTCACCAACATGCGAACTCCGTATCGCAAATCTTGGATGAGGGTTGTCAAAACGTATCGCCCCTTTGTTCGGCCAATTGCCGATTTTCGATTGCCGATTGAAAAACCGTAGCGGCCGCGAAGTATTCTTGCATTCGGTAATCGTCGATCAGCAATCGTCAATCATTCGTATCGCAGGGCTACCATCGGGTCCACTTTGGTCGCCCGGCGGGCGGGGATGTAGCAAGCTGCAAGCGCCGCAGCCAGCATCAAAGCCGAGACGCAAACAAAGGTGACGGGGTCATAGGGTGCGACGCCGACGAGCAAGCTCCCGAGCAGCCGGCTCACCGCGAGCGCGGCGACCGCGCCGACGCCGACTCCCGCCCCCACGAGCACGACGCCTTGGCGGACTACCAGGCGGAGCACTCCGCCCGGTTCGGCGCCGAGCGCGATGCGAATGCCGATCTCATGTTTTCGCTGGCTGGCAGCATACGACACCACGCCATACACTCCCACCACCGCCAAAAGCAGTCCAAGAGCGCCGAGGGTTGCCGCGAAGGCGGCACCCACCTTGAACAGGAAATATCCGTTGGCGCCGGCCATGGCTTGGTCCATGGTCATGACGTCGAAGACCGGCAGGCTCGGGTCGAGCTCGCGCGCCAAGGCTTCGACCGGAGCAATCAGCGTCTGTGGCGGGACGGATGTGCGCAACTGAAGGACGTGGGTTGATTTGTAATTCTGCGTCTGGGGGACGTAGAAAAAGTTTCCAGGCGCGCCCAAGAGGCCTTGCACCTTCGCGTCCCGCACCACGCCAACCACGGTCTTCCATGGAACTGAAGCGCCTGGATTCTCAGACTTGAATGGACCTTCAGACCCTCCTGCGCTGAAGCGTCGCCC
>QHZO01000043.1:14459-17044 GCA_003224695.1 Acidobacteriota bacterium | reverse complement strand
CGCGGCCTTCGACAACCTTCATTCGCATGGTGGAAAAATAATCCGGCGTCACACAGTTAATGCCCGCGGCCGGCAGGCGCTTGTCGGACGGGACGGCCTGTCCCTCCGCTAAAACGCTCGTGCCATCGCTGTAGTAGCCTAATGGAATCGAAAACGCGAGGCTGGCGGACTCGACGCCCGGGAGCGCTTTCGCCCGGCGCAGCAGCTCGCGGAAAAAAGCCTCCGCGCGCGGTTGGTCGTAGCCCTGAAGTTTCGGATCGAGGCCCACGTTCAGAACATTGTGCGGATCATAGCCCAAGTCAATAGACTCCGCGTTGGTAAGGCTGCGGGTGAAAAGTCCGGCCGCCACAAGCACGATCATGGAGCCGGCCACCTGCGCGATCACCAACCCGTTGCGCATCCAGTGCCGCTCCCGCCCCCCGGAACCAATCACGCCGCGGCCGCCTTCGCGCAGAGTGTTGTTGAGATTGCTTCGCGAGATACGTAGCGCCGGCGCGAGACCCGCCACAATCCCCGCCAGCATCGTGATGCCGGCCACATAACCGAACACGCGCCAGTCAAGCGTGAAGGCGAGCTGGAGCGCGAAATCACCCAACGGCCGCAGCCTTTCAAGCCCCTTCACCCCCCAACTGCCCAAGAGCGCGCCGCCTGCGGCGCCGGCCACCGCCAGAAGGATGCTTTCGGTCAACATCTGGCGGATCAAGCGTGCGCGGCTGGCGCCCACGGCGGCCCGAACGGCCATCTCCCTTTCCCGCGCCGCCGCCCGCGCCAGCAGCAGGTTGGCAACGTTGAAACACGCCACCAGCAGCACGAGGCCGACCATGCCGAGAAAGATAGAGGTCACGAGCGGCAAGGAACTCTCCACTGAAGGTTCAGGGCGCGCGAGACGCTCTGGAATCACGCGCGCGGTCTCACCCTGATCGGCTTGCGGGTACTCCTTGGCTAATTGCCCTGCGATGACGTTCAGAGCCGCCTCCGCCTGCCCGGTGGATACGCCGGGCTTCATCGTGGTCAGGACGCGCAACTCGGTGTCACGCCGGTCTGTGAAGATGCCAGAGTGCTGGAAGGCAATGCTGCGCATCCCGATGGGCGCGTAGGCGTCCAGCTCAACGAGGTTGTAGGGGCCGTGAAATTCCTCCGGCACCACGCCAATCACCGTCACCATATGCCCGTCCAAAGTGACGCTCGTCCCCATCACGCCGGGGTCGCCGCCGAAACGCCTCATCCAGTAACTGTGACCCAGCACAAAGAGCGGACCTGTGTTCGGTTCGTCGCCCTCGCCGGTAGCGATGAGCCGCCCGAGCGCGGGACGAATTCCCAGCATGGTGAAGAAATTGCTCGGCACATAGGCCATGATGATACGGTCGGCGTGGCCTCGATACCCGAGCCCCGACAGGCTGAGGTCGTAAAAGGTCATGTCCGTGAAGACGTCTGACTGCTTGCGGTAGTCCTGGAAATCCAGGTAGGACAAGCTGAAAATCGCGGTGTTGGCCCCGATGCCGAGCGCGAGCGTCAGCACGGCCACCGCCGTAAAGCCAGGATTCTTCGCCAGCACCCTTATCCCGTACCGGAGGTCCTGATAAATCGCCCCCATGGGTCGCCTCGAATCGGTTCATTGAATCATGGGTTCATCGGATCATTGATTCATTGGAAGAACTTCCTAGCCCTTTAGCGGGGATTGATTCAATGAATCAATCAACCAATTCCTTTACACAATCACCCGATCATGCAATCCCTCAATCGCCCGATCTCACGATTTCAATTCACCATTCACCGTTCACCATTCATCAATCAAGAGATCCATCCGTCCACAATCTTGATGATGCGGTGCGCGTAAGCCGCCCACGCTTCGTTGTGCGTGACTTGAACGATGGTTGTTCCTTCGTCATTCAGCTTCTTGAGCAAGTCCATGATCATTTTTCCCTGGCTCGAGTGGAGGCTCCCGGTGGGCTCGTCGGCGAGGATCAGTTTGGGGCTGGCGATCACCGCGCGCGCCACGGCCACGAGCTGCTGCTGGCCGCCGGAAAGCTGGCTCGGGTAGAGATCTTTTTTCCCGACGATCTGGAACCGGTCCAAGGTGTCGGCGACGATGGCCTGGCGCTCGGAGGACTTGATGTCGCGATAGGAGAGCGGAATGTCAAGGTTTTCGGCGACGGTAAGGTTATCGAGCAGGTGGTATTGCTGAAAGACGAAGCCGATATATTTCTTGTTGAGCTCGGCGCGCCGTTTGGCGTTGAGCTTGTGAACGGGATCTTCGAGCAGGTAATACTCGCCGCTCCAAGAGGCGTCGAGCATCCCCAAAATACTCAGCAAAGTGGATTTGCCCGCGCCGGAGGGGCCCATGATGGTGATGAACTCGCCTTCCTTAATGTCCATATTGATGCGGCGCAGGACGAAATACTTCGAAGGGCCGATGGGGTACCACTTCTCGAGGTTGGCGAGTTTGATCATTGCAATTTCAAATCCTCTGGAGTCCTCGCGAGCGGGTGGCTGGAAATGAAAAGGGTAAAGGATAAAAGTTAAAGGGTAAAAGCCCCGAAGCCAACCGTGCCCTCATCCTTCAACCTTTACACTTTACCCTTGTA
>QHZO01000043.1:0-14349 GCA_003224695.1 Acidobacteriota bacterium | reverse complement strand
GTCAAACAAATGGATAGAGCGGTCAGCCAGGCGCGCATAGCGCGGGTCGTGCGTCACCATGCAGATTGTGGCGCCTTCGTGATGGAGTTGATGCAGCAGCTCCATCACGGCCTCTCCATTCTTCGAATCGAGGTTGCCGGTGGGCTCGTCGGCGAGCAGGATCGAAGGCTTGCCGCACAACGCTCGCGCCACGGCGACGCGCTGCTGCTGGCCGCCCGAAAGCTGCGACGGGTAATGCTTCATGCGGTGCGCCATGCCAACTTTTTCCAGTGCTTCGGTGGCTCGAGTCTTTCGCTCCGATCCCGGCATCCCGCGGTATGTCAGCGGGAGCTCGACGTTTTCATAAACGTTCAAATCGCCGATCAAATTGAAACTTTGGAACACAAAACCCACTTCGCGGTTGCGGATGCGCGCGCGCTCTCCCATATTCAGGTCTTCGACCTCTCTGCCGTTTAGCCAGTACTTGCCTTCCGTGGGCGAGTCGAGAAGACCTAACAGCGACAGCAAGGTGGACTTGCCGCAGCCCGACGGCCCGGCAATGGACACGAATTCTCCGGCCTTGATATCCAAATGAATCCCCGAGAGGGCGTGCGTTTCGACTTCGTCGGTCAAAAAGACCTTCGTAACCCCGTCCAGTCGAATGAGGCCGCCGACCGTCGTTGCCGACTGCTCCTTGGGCGTGACCGAGCTGCTGGTTTGCGGATTCGCTGACTCCATGGTGTCTCCTTCTCTCTCTCTACTGACTTCGACGCGAGGACTTCTTAACCGTAACAGGGCTGCGCGCGCCTAAATGTCCTTGCCAATACCATGATCGGCTGCAACATGCCACGTCCTGGCCGCCCATTGCAATTGTTTCTGTCCCATCTCCGCGCATTAAGACTCCGTAATTTTGGTGCAATCCTCCAGCCATGCCTTCGATACTACATATGTAAATGAAAGCACAACCTTTAGTCAAGCATCCGAGCTCTGGACTTACCCTCTGCATTGCTCACTTTTGGGAACCGCTGTTCGGTTTCGGGCACTTGATGAGACATTGCCGATTGGAGAAATTCGGTCGTGTCTCAGTTTGCTGTAGCGGCGATCCGTCAGCCGACGGACTCGCCGAGTTGACGATGGGAATGGCGGCGAGGCACAGCTCGCCGCCACAGAGTAATCAAACTGAGACCCTACCCGAAATTCGATTGACGAAGCTGACAGCGTTCAGCCCTCAGCAAGATGCAAAAGACTGTCGTCTCCGTCGTTTTACATTGCTGACCGCTTAAAGCGGACGGCTGAATGTTTTCCCAATCAGCAATCATCAATCATCAATCGGCAATTATTCACACCGCAGCGCCACCATGGGATCAACTTTCGTCGCCCGCCGAGCGGGGATGTAACACGCCGCAAGGGAAACCATGATCACGACGAATGCGACGATCGCCAGCGTCGGCGCGTCAAACGGGCCCACGCCAAAAAGCAGGCTCTCGATCAAGCGGCCGGTCAGAACTGAGGCGCCGACTCCCGACAGAAGGCCGGCCACGACCGGCGACATTCCCTGCCGCAAAACCAGGCGGCGCAAGTGCGAGAATTCCGCGCCGAGCGCCGCGCGAATGCCGAGCTCACGCCGCCGCTGCTCGACCGAATAAGCGATGACGCCATAGATGCCGAGCGAGGCAAGGAACAGCGCCGAGCAGGCAAATATCACTGCGAGGACCATTTGAAATCTTCGTGGTGCGATCGACTGGGACACGAGCTCGGACATCGTACGCATGGCGACTATGGGCACCTCGGGGTCTGTGGCGTGAATCGCTTGACGGACCGCCTCGACCGCCCCACGCGGGTCCATGGATGTGCGGACAACCATCCCCGCCGATTGAGGCGCGGTGTAATCCCTGCCTCCGAACCAGTCCGGAGTGTAGACCATCATGAGGGGTGCCGCGTCGAGCCTTACCGTGCGGATGTCACCCACCACGCCGATAACCTCGTCCGCTTCCTGCCCCCCCCAGTAGGTCAGACACGTCCGGCCGATGGGACTCTGGCCGGGCCAGAAGCGCTCCGCCACGCTCTCGGAAACCACCACCACCTTCCGGCCGCGATCGCTCTCATTGAAAACCCGCCCGCGGATAAGCGGTATGCCCATGGCGGTGAAATATTCGGAACTCGCGGCGCGGTAATTCGCCATAGGAGAAGAAGTCGAATGCCCCGGAGGAACGTCAACGCCCGTCACGCTCCCTTCGCCATCGAGGGGCAATATATGCACCCAGCCGGCGGCGCGGACTCCCGGCAGAGCGCGCAGTTGATCGAGAAGGTTGTTGTAAAAATGCAAGCGCGCAGCCGGATCGGAATAGCGCTGCTTCGGCAGAGTGACTTTCGCGGTCAGAACGCTTTCAGTAGCGAAACCTGTGTTGACGCGGAGCAGGTGCACGAGGCTTGAAGTCAATAGACCGGCGACAACTAAGAGCAAGGTGCTCAGCCCGACTTCGAGACCGATCAAACTTTCACGGAGGCGCCGTGTGCGGCGGCTTTCGCCCGCCGCCATGCCGCCCGATTTCAAAGTTTCCTGTGGATCGCCCCTCGCCACGCGCCACGCGGGCAGAACTCCAAACAGCGCAGCCGTCAGAATCGAAAGCGCCACAGCAAACCAGAGGACGCGCGCATCCACATGGACCTCATCCAAACGGGGCAGATTCGCGGGCGCGGCGTGAACGAGCCATTGGACCCCAAAGCTCGCAAGCCAAATGCCCACGGCGCCAGCGATGAATCCGAGCAGCAAGCTTTCCGTCAGCATGCGCCGGAAAAGCTGCCAGCGGGATGCGCCGAGCGCCGCGCGAATGGCCGCTTCGCGCATCCGTCCCGGTACCCGCGCGAGTAGGAGGTTCGTGAGATTGACGCACACGATCAACAGGACGGCACCCACCGCACCGAGCAGCATGATCAGGCCCTGGCGCGCGGGACCCTTAACTTCGGACTCCAGGGAGGAGATTGCAGCCTTGAGGTTCACACCCTGTTTGGCCTCTTGGGCAATCCGTGCTTGGACGACATTCAGCTCGGCCAGCGCTTGGCTTGGGCTGACGCCGCGTTTCAGGCGTCCGATGGCGGCGAAATCGAACTCGCCGATCAGGCCTCGCTCGTAGTCCCGCGGGCCGTTGAGGGGCTCGATGAAATCAATCCGCTTCGCAAACGACGTCGCAGCCAATTCTTCCGGGAAATGAAAAGACGCGGGAAGAACGCCCGCAACCAAGTAAGAGTCGCCATCGAGCCTAATCCTTCGACCAACCAGGGAAGAGTCAGCGTGAAAACGGCTGCGCCAGAAGGCGTCGGTCAGAATAACCACGTGGCCGCGGCCCGGTTCATCTTCTTCGGGCAGGAAATTGCGCCCGAGCGCGGGCACGATACCCAACACATCGAAAAGATTTGCGGACGCGCGCATTCCCGGAATCTGCTCGGTCTCGCCGGAGCCCGTCAGGACCGCCCTTGCATTGTCAGCGATGGCGATGCTTTCAAACGAATGGCAGTCCTTTTGCCAGATGCGGAAGTCAGGCAAATTCGCGGAGAGCAAGGGAGCGAATTTTGCCCATTGGGGGACGATTTCTTCAATCAAATAGAGCCGCTCGGAGTCCCGGTACGCCAAAGGACGAAGCAGCACGGTGTTGACCACAGAAAAGATTGCGGTGTTTGCGCCGATGCCGAGCGCCAGCGTCAACACGGCTATGGCCGTGAAACCGGGATTTTTGGCCAGCATCCTTATCCCATACCTCAAATCCTGGAGAAGTGGCGTCATTCTCTGCCTCTTAGCTTCGGATTGTCGGGCCGATAAAAGGTCAAGCGTTCAAGGGTAAAGGCTGAAGGATGAAGGCTGAAGGATGAAGTTAGGAGCGCCACTGGGTTTTTACCCTTTATCCTTTACCCTTTACACTTTACCCTTCACACTTCAGCCTTCTCATTCCTTAGAAAGAAGCCGTAACTCCTTTGCTTTCAGCACGCATTCTGTGCTTCTGTCATGGTTCGTTGTGGTTCGAAGAACCATGAGCTATTCATAACGCAGCGCCACCATCGGGTCCACCTTCGTTGCTCGACGCGCCGGAATGTAGCTCGCCAGCATCGCGACGGCACTGAGAAGCAGCGCGACGGAGACAAAGGTCAGCGGGTCCGTGGGCTTGACGCCGTAGAGAAAGCTCGCGAGAAAGCGTGACATTGCCAGGGCGCCTACGATGCCGGCCGCCACGCCGATCAGTGTCATCCTAAGCCCTTGCGCAGTTACGAGCTTCAGAACATCTGTTCCCCGCGCTCCCAAGGCGATTCGAACTCCGATTTCGTGAGTCCGTTGGGCCACCGAGTGCGAAATGACGCCGTAAATCCCGATGGCTGCGATAAACACCGCCAAAGCCCCAAACCACGCGAGCAAAACAGTCCGGAAGCGCCAACCGGTGACGGATGCGGAAACCACCTGCTCCATCGTCTTCAATTGCGCCAGAGGCAAATCGGGATTCGCTTGCGCCATCGCACTGCGGATCTCGGAGGCAGCGGCCATCGGGCTCCGTCGCGTGCGGACCAGGAAGTAGGCGTCCACGATCGGTCTCTGCGCATAGGGCACGAACATCATCGGATCAGGGGCGCTCGCCAGGCTCGACTCATGCATATCCCCAACTATTCCGACAATCACCCGCGGACTGGGCTCAGTCCATTCCGGCCCCATGGGCTTCCCAATCCAAATGCGTTGGCCGATGGGGTTCTGATTCGGCCAGAACATTCTGGCCATGGTTTGATTGATGATGACGACGGGCTGGCCACCCGCTTTGTCTGAATTGGAGAATCCGCGCCCGCGCAAGAGCGGGATGCGCATCGTCTCGAAAAATTCAGGACTGACGGCGCGAAAATCGGCGTCGAGACCAGCTCCGGGGGGCGGCGCCAGTCCTCCTTCGACCGTGAACAGCAGATCCCCCTCTCCCGCGAACGGCAGGACATTGATCAGCGCGGCCTGCTCGACATCCGGCAACGTCCGAAGGCGCGCTAAGGCTTGGTCATAGAACGTCAGTCGGTTCTCGATCTTTCCGACGTCTTTCGGCCTGTACGAGACATTGAAGGTAAGCAAATTCTTGGGCTCGAAGCCCGGCCGCACGCGCATGAGGAGAGTGAAGCTCTCGAGGGCCAAACTCGCACCGATTAATAGCACGAGCGAGATGCTGATCTCGGCGGTTGCCAGAGCGCTGCGGAGGCGGGTATGCCGCCCGGAACCGGAATGAGGGTTTAACTCCTTGAGCGATCCGCCCAGGTCTGTGCGCGAAGCAGACAGCGCCGGAACCAGGCCGAACATCACGCCGGTAAGAATGCTCAACAGCAAAGCGAAAAGCAGAACGTTCCAGTCCATCGCGAATGCTCCGACGTGCGGGAGATCCGCAGGCACGAGCGCCAGGATGAAATTGAACGTCGCGTAACAGGCAAGCAGACCGAGGGCGCCACCGAGCAGGGCCAATAAAAGGCTCTCCGTCAAGAGCTGACGAACCACTCGGGCGCGTCCGGCGCCGATCGCCGCGCGGATGGCGATTTCTCTTTGCCGGGTTGCCGAGCGGGTGAGCGTCAAATTGGCGACATTCACGCACGCGAGCAGCAGCACCAGCCCGACCGCGCCGAACAGCAGCAACGGCGCGGGTCCCGCCCAATCCGCCAGGAAGTGGCGGAGCGGATCCAGGTGCGCCCTTTCGTTTGGGCTGAACATTTTCGGGAAAATGCGCCGCAGGTCAGAGAGCGCCGGCGTCAGCGCGGCAGCAACCTGATCCGGCAAAACGTTTTCCTTGAGCAGGCCCAGGCAGAGCAAAGCTCCGTTGGCGGCGTTGCTGCTTGTCAACGGAACGTGAATGGGCAGCCACACCTGAGCATTGCGCATGCCCGGAATGGGAAGTTCGAACCCTCGCGGCAACACACCCACGACAACGTGCGGCTTGCCGTCAAAAGAAATTGTCCGTCCGATGATGCTTTTGTCAATTCCGAACCGGCTTCGCCACAGGCTATCGGCAAGGATAACGACTCCCGGACCTCCGGGCCGGGTCTCTTCAGGGAGAAATTCTCGGCCCAGCGCTGGATGCACACCGAGAACGGAAAACAAATCGCTTGAGGCGCCGGCGATCGGAACTCGCTCCGGCTCGCCTGCCCCGGAGAGGGTCCCATCATTCCACCACGCGGCTAAGGCCAAGCGGTCAAACAAACCTTGTGCGCCCTTTTGCCATGCGAGAAATATCGGGAAGGAAATCGAGTCCCCGCCAACCTGGTTGCCGACCCTATCCACTATATAAATCCGGTCCGCGCTCGGAAAAGGAAGCGGCCGCAGAAACACCGCGTTGACAATGGAGAAAATTGCGGTGTTCGCCCCGATGCCGAGCGCCAGCGTCATGACGGCCACCGCCGTGAAACCGGGATTTTTGGCCAACATCCTTATCCCATACCTCAAATCCTGGAGAAGTGT
Source organism: Acidobacteriota bacterium (assembly GCA_003224695.1). GTDB lineage: Bacteria > Acidobacteriota > Terriglobia > UBA7540 > UBA7540 > Gp13-AA74. The sequence goes on along the minus strand of QHZO01000043.1, from coordinate 7,910 downwards.
CGTCATTCTCTTCCTCACTTGCTTCGAGTGGTCGGGCGCTAAAAGGTTAAAGCGTAAAGGCTGAAGGATGAAGTAGGAGCGCCACTGGGTTTTTACCTTTTATCCTTTACCCTTTACCCTTTACCCTTTTCCCTTCATCCTTTATCTTTCAACCTTCATCCTTGCTCGTCACTTGCCACTCATCACTGCTTTATCACACTGCTCTATAAATCTGGCTTCTACGGGCTTCCCAATCCGCGGTGGAAAAAATTCGCGGACCCACTTCGATGAGCCGCGGCAACATGTTGAAAACCTGAATGGGACCCCAAGGCTCTCCATGCCGCGTCCGGAAGCCCGCTTCATTCAAGGCGGCGGCCACTTCCGATAGCGGCCGGTCGCGAATAATTTCCTCCATCATGAGCGTCAGGACGCGCAGCTCGGCGGGATTTTCTTCGAGATGGAAACAATCCTCCGAGACGCGCAGTCCAAAAGGCACTTCTTCGACGAGTTTTCCTGCCGGCGGGACTTGACTCTCGATGGCGCGCTGCCACTCGATCGCCACCAGCTTCCATCCCGCTTCGGCCATTTTGCTGAGGTATGGGGAATCCGGAAGACCTTCAACCGTTTCACGAATGCGTTCGATCTTGGCCATGACTCCTCCTCAGGATTGCCGATTGGCGATTGATGATTGACGATTGAGAAATCGCATCCGACCAAACAGCGTCTCCAATCGGCAATCTGCAATCGCAAATCGGCATTCATTCGTACCGCAGCGCCACCATCGGGTCGATCTTGGCTGCCCTGCGGGCGGGAAGGTAGCTTGCTCCGAGCGTCACCAGAATGATGGCTCCCAAAGCTCCGGCGATCGTCAACGGGTCGAGGAATCCGACGCCGAAGAGGATCGAGCGCAGCGCCCGTGCACCCACGATGGCGAGTGGGAGCCCCACGAGCAAACCGGCCACGCTGAGATAAAGATTTTCAAGCAACACCATCCAAAGTACTTGACGGCGTTGGGCCCCAAGCGCCATGCGTACACCGATCTCCGCCGTGCGGCGGCCGACTTTATAGGCGAGCGTCCCGTAGAGGCCGGTCCCAACCAGCAGCGCCGCGAGCAGTCCGAAGAAAACCGAGAGACGCGCGAACAGGCGCTCTTGGGAAAAAGACTGATTGAACTGTTCCTGCTGCGCCATAGGTTGGAGCAGCGGCAGGTCGGGGCCGAAATCGTGGACCACGCGCCGCACTTCCGGCAGCAGTGCCAGGGGATTGCCCTGGCTGCGAAGCTCGAAGTGCATAGTCTCGACACCCTCCACCTGCGTGTGGGGGAAATAAGCCATCGGGACCGGGTTCTCACGCACGCTCGTGTACCGGCTGTCGGCCACGAGGCCGACGACACTGTATTGAGGGGCCTTGGGACCTTCAGCTCTTGGCAAAGGTTTGGTTGATGATGGCCACCTTCGGCGCTGTGGCCGCATCCGCATCGGTGAAATCGCGCCCCATGAGAATTGGGGTTTCGAGCACATGGAAATAGTCCGGACCCACGGCGTTCCACCTCATGGACGACGGCTTGCGCCCCTTCATGCTGACTCCGTCCACGATGGCATGTGTATTGTTGCTCCACCCCCCGCCGATCCGGTTCTGCATGAGCGTGGCGGATTCAACTCCGGGCACCACGCGCAACCGGTCTGTGAGCGACTGGAAAAACTGGATCGCTTCCTGGTCGGAATGCACGGATTGCGGCGGGGTTACGCCAAAGACGAGCAGGCCCGAAGTCTGAAGGCCGAGGTCGGCCATCTCCAAGTTCCGCAGGGTACGCGCGAGTAAGCCTGCCGACACCAGCAGGACCAGGCACAAAGCCATTTGCAGGGCCACTACGACCTGGCCGGCGCGGACTTTACTTCGATCCCTACCGGCGGTGGCGGCCGACGTTTTCAAGGCCAGGCCCGGCGGCACCCGGACGGCGTGGAGCAAAGGAGCAAGCCCGAATGCGAGCGCCGCGAGGAGCGAGATGGCCAGCGTGAAGAAGAGCACAGTCCCGTCGGGCGTTACGCTGAAGTCGAGCCTCGACCACCGCGCCAGCATATCGCTCGACCAACGGGCAAAAATCCAACCCAGCGCTGCGCCGCCCGCCACCAGCAACAAGCTTTCGGTAAGCAATTGCCGGAAAAGCCGGCCGCGGCCGGCGCCGAGCGCCATGCGCAAACTGAACTCTCGTTGCCGGGCGGTGTTCCTGGCCACGAGAAGCATCGCCACGTTGACACAGGCGATGACGAGGACCAGGCCGACCATCGCCATGAGTTTCATCAAGCCTTCATCCTTGCCGCCGCCTTCAATCCCGCGTGCCGAGGTGAAATAAATTTGTGGCGGACGCTCGTTCGGATCCCGCGTGCCGATGCTACCGACGTACGCGGCCCTTTGAAAAACCGGAGTGAGTTGGGCCAGCGCCTGCGCGCGCGTCACGCCCGGCCGGAGCCGTCCGACCATCATCAGGCTCCACCAGAGCCCGGACCAAAGCGCTCGATTGTCCTCGGCCGAGTTCCCCCAGGCCGTCAAGTCGGGCCGGTTTTGCAAGGGAACCCAGAGGTCCGTTCGCGTACCGGGCTCAACACCCCAGAAATCTCGCTCCGCAACGCCAACCACGGTGAATGGGATGCCACGCACGTAAAGCGTTTTGCCGAGAACGGAGGGATCGCGGGCAAACCGGCGCGTCCAGTAGGCAAAGCTTAGAACCGCCACCTGCGTATGTTGAGTCTCATCTTCCAGCGTGAATGTGCGACCGCGCGCCGGGCGCACGCCGAGACCCGAGAAAAAATTTCCGCTCACCATGTCGCCGTTGAGGACTGCCGGCTCATCGCCAAAGCGAACGGTGACTCCGCTGACGCCCAGCGGCGCGAAAGCCATGAGGTCGGTAAAAACCTGCCGCTGGTTTCGTAACTGTTCGAAGCTGGGCAGGTTGAACGTTTGGCTGTCATCGCCCGTCTCCCAAGTTCCGGACGGCCGCCCCTCGAGGCGGAGATACACCAGCCGCTCGGGATCTGGCACTGGAAGAAAGCGCAGCATCACAGTGTTCATGACGCTAAAAATGGCGGTGTTGGCGCCCATTCCGAGCGCGAGCGTGAGTATGGCCACCGCCGTGAAGCCGGGACTCTTCGCCAGCATCCGCGTTCCGTACCGCAGGTCTTGTAGGAGTGTGCCCATCTCTCGCCTTGGATTGGTTCATTGAGTGGTTGCGTGATTTGAGATTGAGTGATTTGAAGAACTGCCGCCGTCGCTTCCCGCAATCACTCCATCGCTCGATCACCCGATCACTCAATCGTCAATCGGCAATCGAAAATCCTCAATCCTTGACGCCCAGCACCACGAGCGTGGCGTCGTCTTCAAAAACTCGCCCGCTCGACCACCCCACGGCTTCGAGGATGCTGCGCTGGATTTCGGCGGCCGAGCGCGCTCGGTTTTCGCGGAGGAGCGAAAGCAACCGTTCCTCGCCGAACTCCTCGCCGTCCTTGGCGCGCGCTTCCGAAATGCCGTCGGTGTAGAGAAGCATTCGGTCTTCGGCTTCGAGCGCGATTTCACTTTGTTCGTAGGCCCAATCTTCGACCGCGCCAAACGGCGGGCCACCCTCGGTCAAGCGGTGGAACGAGCCGTCGCGGCGCACCAGAAGGGGGGCGTTCTGGCCGGCGTTCGTGTAGGTGAGTGTTCTGGTCTCCAAGTCCACAATGGCGTAGAAAAGCGAGATCAGCCGGCCGGGACCGGTGAGGCCAAAAGCCAAGCGGTTCAGCCGATGGGAGATTTGGCGCGGCTCGCCGGGCTCCATAGCTTTGATCGCGGCTTGCAGGTTCGACATGAGGAGCGCCGCGGGGACGCCTTTGCCCATCACATCGGCGATGCAGAGGGCCAAGAGGTTTTTCGATAGGCGGGAGACGTCGAAGTAGTCTCCGCCCACGGTGCGCGCGGGACGCCAGGCGGCCGAGATTTCGCAGCCAGGGATTTGAGGGATGGTTTTCGGCAGAAGTGCCTGCTGAATTTCGCGAGCTTGGCTGTTCTCTTCCTCCACCGCGCGACGCTCCACGCGGCGCGCTCGCCCCTCGGCAATGTGCGCGCGCATGATTCCGACCAGGCGCGAGTTGTCCCAGGGCTTCAGCACGAAATCTGCGACGCCCTTTCGCATGGCTTCAACCGCCAGCTCGACGCTGCCCCAAGCAGTCATCACCACCACGGGAAGGGTCTCATCGAGCGCGCGGATGCGGGAGACAAGGTCCAATCCTTCGCGGCCCGTCGTCGTGCTCCGCGTGTAGTTCAAGTCCATCAGGAGTAGATCGAAGCGCGCCGCCTCGCCCCCAACTGCCGAGCCTTCCAGCGACGCGAGCACACCCGCGGGCGAGCCGGCCGCCTCCACATCGAAACCCTCGTGCCGCAAAAGCAGGCGAAGCGCTTCAAGGATTTCGCTTTGGTCGTCGGCGATCAGAACGCGCGAGCGGGTGGTCATGGCAGTGGCCGGTTCTTCGAGCAGTGCTTCCATCGAATTCCTCCGTCAAATCGTCGGGCCGCTCCTTTCGCGGCCGTTCATTCGAATATGACGTCGGCAATGGCCTTCCGAGAGCAGCAATTAATTTTGTGATTTGGTGATTGAGTGATTGAGCGAATTGAAGACCGCTTTGGCATTATCCGCATGTTTGCGGTCGTGCGATCAATCAATAACTCAATCTCTCAATCACTCAATCGCCCGATGGCTCAATCCCCCGATTACTCAGTCACTCAATCCTTACGGTCTCATCCAGCCAGCCGAATGCGGTCGAACCCGTCCCAGCGCGACATGTCGGAAAGGACCACGGTGTCTCCCACTTGGCCTCTTTACCGTCTGCGGTCACCTTGAACAGGCTGACGGTGCTGTCGGGCTGGCCAAACGCCGGCCGATCCACGTAGAGGACGTCGGAGAGCCGCTCGAGCGTGATGGTCCCGTCCACGCTCAGGTCGGGGACGGCGCCCTGAGGGAGCGGGCCGTCGAGCGCCACATCCACGGTGCGCGTTCCGTTGACGGCGGAAGGATCGATCCGGATCACGTGGCCCGGAATGATGCCGTTGTGCGTGTCCACTTCCGCCTTCTGGCCAAACAGCACGTCTTTCGCCTGCGTTTCGGCGATTTTGATTTCTGCTTTCAGTTTCCAAGGTTGCGCGATGCGCGCCAGATTGGCGCCGGCGGTCACCTGCTGTCCCACGTCCACTTGCAGCAATTGCATGACGCCGTCAATCCCTGCGCGAACGTGCAGGGCTTCCACCTGGCTCTTCTTCAAATGGAAGAGCGCCTGGAGTTGGTCAATTTTCGCTTGCTGCGCGGCGAGTTGCGCCTTGGCGTTTTCCGCATAGACGCTCAACCGCTCCTGCTCGATCTGGTCGCGCGTCGCGAGCGCGCTAGCTTTGGTCGCGGACAATTCTGCGGTGAGTTTGGATCCGAGGCCCTCCTGGGCTAATTGCTCGACGGAAGCCGCGGTCGAACGTTGGTCGAGCAAGGTGGTTTGGAGCTGCACCTTCAAAGCGTCGTATTGCGCTTGCGCCGCCTTCAACTGGTATTCGGCATCCTGTGCCTCCTGCTCCAGTTGTGGATTGCTTAAGACCACGATCACGGTATCCGCCTTTACGGATGTTCCAGGCAGCACTCGGCGCTCGACGACGCGGCCATTGGTGAGGGCCGGAACCCACTGAATTTCAACCGGCGTCAACGTCCCGAGGCCACGCACGTCGCGAACCATCGGCCCCCGCTTGACTGCGCCGAAGTAAAGGACGTTGCGGTCAACGTCCGGGGCGGCGGGCTTCAGCTTCGACAGGCCCCACGTAATCGAAGTGACCAGAACTAAACCCACCGCGACGTATATGGCCCGCTTGATTCGGCGCTTGCGGGCGGCTTCTGTTCGAGGGATATCCATGGCACGCTCCCTTTAGGGTTTTGGCATTTCGAATACCTTTCCCGTTTATATTCTAAACCTTTTGAGTTCATCAAGTTGACCGCCCGAGGTGAGTTGGTTGGGGCAGTTAATTGTTCGAGCTTGGGATGCGTTTGTTCAGTTTCGAACAGCCGCTTAGGGCTCAAAACCGTCGAATTCACAATCAGACGGACAATCTGCGCTCTTTTCAGACAGGCCGGTTCGCGCCGGGCCACCTCCAACTTAAAAAACAGTTGCGCCCGGCAGCATGGAAGAGAGTTAAAATCCTTGCCGGGGTGGAATCCCCATTTTTGATTGCCACTGTTCATGAGACCTGCCATCGTTCACAAAATCGTTCGCATTCGAAAGGGTTCCGTAATCTCGGGACTTTTCCTTCTTGCCGCGACACTTGCAACGCAATTCTTCGTTCGGGCTGAAAGGGCAGCCGCTTTTCCGGCTTTCGTCGAAATCAAAGGGAAGACGGCTGATTTCTCACGAGACATCCAGCCGATCTTCAATTCTTATTGCGTGGCCTGCCACGGCCCCGATATGCAGCAAAAGGGCCTTCGGCTGGATTCAGCCGAAGCGGTGCTGAAAGGCAGCGCAACGGGTAAAGTGGTGGTTTCTGGCAACAGCGGTGGCAGCCCGCTCATCCGGCGTCTAACTGGGCTTGACAAGCCACCCATGCCTTTCGGCGGCCAGCCGCTCGATGCCGAACAAATTGCGCTGATTCGCGCTTGGATTGACGAGGGCGCGCCCGTCGGATCTTCGTCCGGAGGCGGCGGGGCGCAGCCCGCCGCTACAGCCGTCCACCGGCACTGGGCGTACGTCAAGCCCGTTAGGCCGGAACTGCCGAAAGTCAGCAGTCCCGCCTGGTGCAGAAATCCCATTGATAATTTCGTGCTCGCGCGGCTCGACAAAGAAGGGCTGAAACCTTCGCCCGAAGCGTCCAAGCAAACGCTCATCCGCCGTCTCAGCCTCGACCTTATCGGGCTGCCGCCCACTCCGGAAGAAGTGGATGCATTCGCGCGAGACCAGAGCCCCGACGCTTACGAAAAGCTCGTGGACCGGTTGTTCGCTTCGCCGCACTACGGCGAGCGCTGGGCGCGACCGTGGCTCGACGTGGCCCGCTACGCCGACACCAACGGGTATGAAAAAGACGGCATGCGCACGGCTTGGGAATACCGCGACTGGCTGATTCAGGCGCTCAATCAGGATATGCCTTATCGCGAGTTCACCATCGAGCAGATTGCCGGCGACATGCTGCCGCATCCCAGCGCCGCCCAGCTCATCGCCACGGGATTTCACCGCAACACCATGCTCAACCAGGAAGGCGGCGTGGACGCGGAGGAGTACCGCTGGTATGCGCTCATTGACCGTGTCAATACCACGGCCAGCGTGTGGCTGGGGACGACGCTGGGCTGCGCGCAATGCCACGACCACAAGTTCGATCCGCTCGCGCGCGAAGACTTTTACAAGTTCCTCGCCTTCTTTGACCATGAGGAATATAAGAAGCTTGACTTGGGACAGGGCGAAGGGTGGGTTGAAGAACCGCAAATCGAATTGCCGACGCCCGAGCAGGAAGCCAAGAGCAAGGACCTGAACGCGGAGCTTGCCAAGCTCGACGTCGTCTTGAATGCCGCGACGCCGGAATTAGAGGCGGCTCAAACGAAATGGGAAACGGACTTGGCGAAGGCCGACAGCCGCTGGACGGCGCTTCGGCCCGACAAAGTTCAGTCCGCGCGCGGAACGACTCTCCGAATGCTCGACGACAGCTCGGTGTTTTCTATCGGTAAAACCCCCGCCACCGATATCTACACCGTGGCCGCACGGACGGACCAAAGCCCAATCACCGGCGTGCGCCTGGAAGTGATGAACGACCCGAGCCTCCCGCACAACGGCCCCGGCCGCGACGCGGAGGGGAATTTCTTCTTGAGCGCGTTTGAAGTCGAAGCCGCGCCAGCTTCCGGGTCCGCGGCTCCCATCAAGGTCGAATGGAAGGAAGCCGCGGCGGAC
>QHZO01000265.1 GCA_003224695.1 Acidobacteriota bacterium | reverse complement strand
CTCGCCGGCAGCTTCAAGGCTCAACCCGTGCGGTATATAGCCGTTCAACGGGTCGTGGGCGCTGGTCTGGTCGGTGAGGAGGTCGGGCACCACGCCGCGCCGCGCGAGCTCGGGCAGCACCTCGGCGGCGTTCCCGACCAGTCCCACCGAAGTCGGCTCTTTCTTCCGAATCGCCACTTTCAGGATGCGCAACGCCTCATCCAGATCGTTGACGGCGATGTCGCAATAACCCGACCGGATGCGGCGGTGAATTCGCTCGGCATCCACTTCGATTCCAAGAAACGCCGCGCCGTTAAGAGTTGCGGCAAGCGGCTGCGCGCCGCCCATCCCCCCCAAGCCGCTTGAAACCACCAGCCGGCCGGCGAGGTCACTCCCGAAATGCTTTCGCGCCGCGGCCGCGAACGTTTCATACGTGCCCTGAAGAATTCCCTGCGTGCCGATATAAATCCAGCTTCCTGCGGTCATCTGGCCGTACATGATGAGCCCGAGAAGTTCGAGCTCATGGAACTTTTCCCAGTTCGACCAGTGGCCCACCAGGTTGGCGTTGGCGATGAGCACGCGCGGCGGAGTTCTCCGAGCGAAGCGACAATGGCGTCATAGCAGGCCCAATTCCGCGCCGCCTTCCCCGTTCCGCCGTAGATGATCAGCTCTTCGGGCCGCTCGGCGACCTCCGGGTCCAGATTGTTCATCAGCATCCGCAAGGCCGCTTCCTGCGCCCAGCCTTTGCAAGTGATCGAGGTGCCGCGAGGGGCGCGGACGGGTTGGTAGGACCGAGCGCGGTCAACCGCGGATTCGGTGATGCTCGTCTCCGATTTCGGCATGGCGCTTCCCCCCAGGCAGAATCTTATCCGAATGAGCGCCAGAGAGAAAGAGCGCCGCTGTGCTAATATTCATGCTTAGGGTCATCAGATGACACAGCCTAAGCACTGCGATTTCCGCACGCTGGCGGAGATGTTCCTGCGGACTATCGAGGCGCGGCCGCGTCCCGACGCGTTCCTATTCAAATCCGGGGGAAGCTATCGTCCGCTTTCTTCCGCCGAGGCGCTCGGCCGTGCGGCGGCACTTGCGGCAGGACTCGAGCAGTTGGGCATTGGCCGCGGCGACCGCGTCGCTCTGATGGCGGAAAACCGGCTGGAATGGGCGCTCTCCGATTATGCTTTACTCGGCCTGGGCGCCATCGTCGTTCCGATTTATCCCACCCTGCTCGAGCCGGACATCGAATTTATCCTGCGCAATTGCGAGGCCAGGGCCGTGATGGTTTCCACTGCTGCGCAGCTCAAGAAAATTTCCAACGTGCGCGCGCGATTGCCTTCTCTCGGAAATGTCCTCGCCATGGATGTGCCGGCGGGGACTTGTTCTTGGGCCAAGAATTGGCGGGAAGTCGCCGAGACCGGTGCCAGCCAGGGTCAGAACGTCGTCGAGAGGTTCCGCCAGAGCGCCGAAGCCGTCCGGCCCGAGGACACGGCCAGCATCCTTTACACCTCCGGCACGATGGGAACTCCCAAGGGCGTGGTCCTGTCCCACGCGAACCTCTGCTCGAACATACTTTCGACCGAGGGGCTTTTCCGGCTCGGCGAGCGCGATGTGGCGATCTCGTTCCTACCGCTTTCTCACGTATTCGAGCGCATGCTCGATTATCACTACTTTTGGACGGGCGTTTCCATCGCCTACGCGGAGAATCTCGACAGCCTCCCGCGCAATTTGCTGGAAGTCCGCCCCACGGTAATGGCCGTGGTGCCGCGCGTGCTCGAAAAAACTTACGCCAAGGTCATGGAAAACGTGACGGCGTCGGCGCCTTGGAAGCGGAAGCTATTTCAGTGGGCGGTTGCGGTTGGACGGAAATACTTCCCATACGGCCTGGAAGGGAAGCGGGCGCCCTTCGGCTTGCGGCTCCAACACTCGCTCGCGGAGGTGCTGATTTTCTCGCAGGTGCGGAAGCGGCTGGGTGGGCGCCTCGAGATCATGATTTCCGGCGCCGCGCCGCTCTCCCGCGAGCTCGCGAATTTCTTTCACGCCATCGGCCTGCCAGTTTACGAAGGCTACGGCTTAACCGAAACTTCTCCTGTCATCGCGGTCAATTACCCCGGCGCGACGAAGCTGGGCACGGTCGGGCGAATCATTCGCGGCCTGGAAGTAAAGCTCGACGATCGGCTTGTGGATGGGGACGGCGACGAAGAAAATCGCGAAGCGTTTGCCGACGGCTGGCTCCGCACCGGCGACCTCGGCACGCTCGACGGCGAACGTTATCTCACCATCACGGGCCGCAAGAAGAACCTCTTCAAGACGAGCGGCGGAAAATTCGTCTCTCCGGAAAAGTTGGAGAATCTGTTTCAGCAGAATCGGCTGGTGTCCCAAATGTTGATCATCGGCGAGGGGCGGAAATTTGTTTGCGCGCTCCTCGTGCCCGATTTCGCGGCTCTCGAAGCTTTTGCGCGCGTCCACCGGATCGAATGGGCGAGCCGCGAGGAGCTGGTTCGCAAGCCTCAGATTGTGAGCCTTTACGAGCGCGAGATCGAGCGCGAGACTCAGTGGCTGGCGCCGCACGAAAAGATTCGTCAGTTCGTTTTGATGCCGCGCGAATTCACGCTCGAGAACGGGGAGCTTTCACCCACCCAGAAAATCCGCCGGCATGTCGTCGAAGCAAGTTGCCGCGCCCTGGTCGAAGAAATGTACCGCCGCCACGCTCCCGATTCCCAACCGGCGCCGGCCCCGGCCGGACTGTAGCGGCGAGCTGTGCCTCGCCGCGACTCACGAGCGGCGAGAGGCAGCTCGCCAACCGTCTTGCCCCCCGGAACTACCACCATGACGGAGTTGGCTCGAGAAGCCTTCAAAGCCCAGATGGAGCTAGCTCTTCAATCAGAGTACCTCTTTCCGTCGCCAAGCAAGAGCGCTACGAGACCTCACATTACGTCCCTTCGGAGAATTTGGGAGAAAACCTTGATGCGAGCTGGTGTCCCGTACTTTCCCCTGTACCACCGGCGGCACACCTTCGCAACGAGGCTTAGCGCGGGAGGCGTAGCGGATCATTTTGTCTCCCAGATGCTTCGGCAAGGCGATGCCCAGGTCTTCAAGCGATACAGCCAAGCGAGGCTCACCATGATGCGGGAGGCGCTGGGCAAGATGGACCGAAACGCGAATGAGCATGAGGCGATTTCTGGACCAGCAAAGCCGAACTGAACGAATTTTGGAACATTTTTGGAAACTAGGGACAGTTTCTATGGCTTTGGAAAATAGGATCGGATTGAATATAAGGGACTTGGTTGGTGGACCTGGAGGGGTTCGAACCCTCGACCTCATGACTGCCAGTCTGTGAAAGGGCTGCTATGCAGTGCTACAGCCCGCTACATTCGCTTCACTTATCAGGGACTTATGACCCAGCATAGCCCCGCGTAAACTTGAGTAAATCGGGGTAGCATCCGCCAAAATTACGTTCACATCTGTTCACGCCTTTGGCCCCCCCCGCCCAGGGTGTACAATCTTGTCGTACCGAGTCGGCTAGAGTAGCCCGCCCGCCTGCCGACCTACTCCAAATCGGGACACTATGCGGGAGATGGTATGGCAGAAATTGCGTTCTGGCGTGACCTTGAAGCCCGTTTTCGCAGATTACACGACGAGCAATTACGAGACAGAAAAAAT
>QHZO01000264.1 GCA_003224695.1 Acidobacteriota bacterium | reverse complement strand
CGGCTTGCTCGAACTCGCGCATGTCGTGCAAGATGCCAATGGCGCCGATCACCCGGCCCTCCTCGTCCCGCAGCGCCGAGGCGTTGAGGACGGTGGGGATGACCTCGCCAGTGGCAGTCCGCGGGTTGAGCCGGGCGTTGAGGGTGACCCCTCGCTCCACGACCTCCCGCAGCGCCGCCAGAAAGGCACGCGTCTCGTCGGGCGAGATGATGTGCGACAGCGACTGCTCAATCAGCTCGGGCGGGCGGAAACCCAGCAGGGCGAAGACGGCGTCGTTGGCCTGGAGGATTTTCCCTTCCAGGTCGGAGACGAACACGGGGTCCGGAGCGTTCTTGATCAAGCTCTCAGCGTATGCCCGGGCTCTGCCCAGTTCGCGCATGTCCCGCAGGATCCCGATCACGCCGATTACCCGCCCGTCCGGCCCACGCAGGGCGGAAGCGTTCAGACAGGTCAGGATGACCTCCCCGCTCGCACTCCGCGGATTCAGAACCAGGTTCCGCGTGACGCCGCGCTCCACCACTTCGCGCAGGGCCGCCGTGAACTCCCGTGTTTCCTCGTGACTGATGAAGCGAGAAAGCGATTGCTCGAGCACTTCATCTTCGCGGAATCCGAGCAGATTAGAGACCGCCTCGTTGGCTTGTAGGATCTTGCCTTCGAGATCGGAGACGAACACCGGGTCGGGCGCATTGGCAATGATAATGTCCGCATCCAGCGAACTGCGCGATTTGACGTTACTGTCGCTCTCTCTTCGCCGCAAATGAACTTCCACCTGGTCTGCCATTACGGACCCCCTCCCTTCAAGTGCGCCATGCGCTGCCGTTATCTATCTCGGTTTCCGAACGCAGACCTGTTTGGTGTTCTGGGCGTGTCCTGCGCTCCGCGTCCGTCCCACCCGGCGGGCCTTACGGTTATTGCCAATTTGTGAGGAAGCTGAGACCGGGAGCTTGCGCATGAGGCTCTGCCGCCGCCGAAAAAATAGTGGAAAGTTTTGGCACAGTTTCTCCGCCGTGCGCCGGTCGTGGGGTGGGTGGTGACTCGGATTGGAACCTCCACAAAATAATATTCCGCGACCTTCACGAACTAGTTCCAAAGCAACCCCCAGCTTAAGTTGGTCGGACGTTTGTGACAATCCGGTGAATACTGGGCGCGGGTCAGGGAATTTCCAAGAGAGCTGCTCCCCCTACTAGTATGACTATGTTAAGTCTACTCGAAGCGAACTGCCTTAAACTTAATGCCGCAGCAAGGACAGCAGCCGCTCGACCTCACCACCCAAGGCTGGATCGCGTGGAGAATCCGTTCCCACGTCACACCAGAAGTTTTTTTTACGGCGTAAGTACACGGTGAGAACAAACAGGTAAGCGACCGCCGACAAGGCGAGATGATGATGGAAGCCTCGCCAGGGACGACCCTCGAAGTGATCCAAGCCCAAGTCATCCTTGGAGCGTTGGAAGTATTGCTCGATGGGCCGGCGGGAACGGCTCAACTTCAAGCATCGCGCTTTCGTCGGGGGCCGGTGAAGGTGAGCCGAGTAATAATGATACGGCTCGGGGTCACTGGCAGGCCAGTCCACCACCAGCCAAACCTTCTCCAGCTCGCCCCGGGCGTGGCGCAAGTCATGCTGCAGAAAGACTTCGCGCCAGGCCAGACTCGTGTGCCGGGTTTTCCCTCCGACCGTCACCCAGGAGCAGTTCTTCCACTCGGCCTGGGGGATGCCGCTGCTCAACTCTGCCAGGGTCTGCGCGGGAGGTTCTCCCTCACGGACATAACGCCGGACCCGTTTGACCTCGGCCCGGACCTCGTGGTCCCACCCCTGGAGCTCCGAACCATCGACTTGCAGAAAAAACTCCATCTGCAACTGGCGCACCCCCGCGCGAAATTCCGTGTTGATGCCGTAGGCGCTATCCCCCAAGACCGGCGCCGCAGGCACTCCGTCGCGCCGGGCTTGGCGAAGAATCTGCGGAGCCAGCTCCGGCTTGGTGGCAAAGCTCACTTCCTCCGGGACCCCCACATCCGTGCAGCGTTCCCGATCCTTGGTCCAACTCGCGGGCAGATACGGGCGCCCACCCACGGGAGCAGCGATCCATCTGTCGCTGACCACCACCTCCACGCTCACCTGGCAGTTGGCCTGCTTGCCGACCGCACCGCAGTATTGATGCGACACCCCAACGGAGTGGGTGCCTTGCTTGACCCAACCCGTCTCGTCGACCACCCAGGCTTCCAGCGGCTCCAGGTGAGGAATGACCTCCTGCCGGATCGCCGTCCACATCGCTTCCTGGCTCCACGGGCTGTCGGTCACGAACTGTTGCAGACTTTGCGAGTCCACCCCCAGCCGCTCCGCCATGGGGATGATGGACTTCCGCTTAGATTCCATGGCGACAGTGAGAAACCGCCTGCATTCCTCAACGCTGAGAGCTTCCATTTCCCGCCGCTGAAGCGGTGGCAGATCCACACCGACGCAAGGATCCTCAGCCAGCATCTTCCATCGAACGGCCTGGCGGAAGGCGGACTGTAGAACGGCATTCGTGTACTCAATCGTTCGTGGCAATAACCCACGCTCTGTCATCCGAGCGTAAACGTTCAGAATGTCGAACTGAGTAATCGCACCGATTGGCCTCGTTCCAAGGCATGGCCGGATGTAAAGTCGCAGCAACCCTTCGTAATCGGAGTAGCTCTTTGGGCGCAGCCGAGGCCTGGCTGCGGTCGTAAGCCATTGATTGAGGTATTGATTCAGACTAATCGCCGCCGCTCGGGGCAGCCGTCCAATTTCGTGCTCTTGCAATTTTGCGTTCAAATAGGTTTGCGCTTCGCGGAACGAACCGCGAATGGTTTTGTTGCGGTACTTCCGCGTTCCGGTTTCCGGCTCGCGGCCAAGAGAAACGCGGACCAGCCACGTATGCGGTCCGCGGGAAATGAGTTGCCCAGCTCTTCGTGCCATATGACACCTCCTGGCCGGAAGTGGGCACACGACTCGCACACTGGTGTGGTGGAGAGCTGGATTTATGAGGGTTTTGAGGGGTGCCACTGATCGGGGGTTCAGTGGACGGCGGAGCAGCGGTCCCTGATCGGCCGCGGGAAGTGGCGAACAATCATACAATGAAGAGCAATTAACCCGGAGCAAGCAGCGGTTCCGTCGATAAACCCTTTGGCGGCAGGGAGTCCCTGTTCACAGATTGCTTGTGGGATGGGCTGTTCACGCTAGAAAAGGCCAGTCGCAAAAAGGCCAGTCGCTTTACTTCCTCACGCGGTACACTACGCATGCATGTGGCTGCAACGTCAGATTGAGCGATGGCGCAAACCCCAGATCCTTGTGCTCCCAAAGATCGTGCAGCTTGTACCTCTCACCTAGCTTGAGGCCGAGCTCGTTCCATTCCAGTGCGATGGTCTGCGCGACTTCTCCGCGATTAAAGATCGCCAGGTAATGGCCTTTTCCATCCTCCGGCTCAGCCGACCACACCACGGTGTTGTTTGTTAGCAGCGAAGTTGTCCAGTCATCGTTGTGCGGCAGGTCGCCACCCATGATCAAAGGCGAGCGAATGATGGACCAGAAGGTAAGCAGGGTGCGTTGTTCGTCGTGAGAAAAGCGCGTGGGGCGGGCGGAGCCCAGCCCCGGTCGCGGGCCCAGGTATCCAATCGGGAGCATGTCGGCATCCGGCCAGTGGCCGGGTCCAGCGTACGGCGCCCAACCGACAGCGGTCGCGAACTGCCCGTACAGGGTCTGAATCCAGCCCTGATCTGCCGAAAGGCTCCAGTAATCCCAGAAGTCATCGGAGATGCGCCACATCTGCGCGTTTTGGCGCACGTCGTCGGCGACCGCCAGTGAGGTTGGCCCGGGGGACAGGCTCAGGACAATCGGCCGGCCCGTCTTCTTGAGCGCGGCGCTGATCATGTGGATCTCAGTCGCGCTGTATGGACGGCTCGAGATACAGTCCACCTTGATGAAGTCCAGGCCCCAACTCGCGTAGAGCTTCGCGAGCGAGTTATAGTAGGCCTGCCCCGCCGGGTTGCCCCTCACGCCATAAGTGTCAGGATTCCACGAGCAGGTGTCGGAAGGGTCGGCCGCCTCGGCCGCGTGATAGGCCGAGTCGAGAATCGGCAGGTTCTTCGCCACGGCTTCACGGGGAATTCCTCGAATCAGGTGGATCCCGAACTTCAGGCTAAGCGAATGCGCGTAGTCGGCCAAAGGCTTGAAGCCCGCGCCGTTTGCCGCCGACGGAAACCGGTTCGGCGCCGGCATAAAGCGGCCTTGGTTGTCGAGGGTAAATTGCCAAGCGGGCTTGCCGCTGCTTTCCGGGTTCTGCAAATACCAGCCTTCGTCTACCACCGCGTACTGCCACCCGAACTGCTTCAGGCGTTTTGCCATCCAGTCGGCGTTCGCCTTGAACTCTGCCTCGTCGATCGTGAGGCCGTAGGAATCCCAGCTATTCCAGCCCATAGGCGGAGTGGCCGCGAGTTGATCCGCAGCCTTGTCTTTTGGGGCGTAGAGAAGGACTGCGGACAGCGAGACAATGGCCCCTAGGACTGCAAGTCGCAAAGCGGATCTCCCTTCAAGTGTGGCCGGCCCACAAACTTGGGAGACAACACTCTACCGTCCTTACTCTCCTATCTCAAGACGAACTTGCTACAACTCATACAACAGAGAGGCTGTACGCCGCGCCCCGGGAGGCCGTTTGGGCACTCTGAGCAGTGTCCGGTAGCAATTTCTTCTGATATTGCTGAGAATCGAGAACCAAGCGCCAACCGCTCCCTGGTGAGTAGTCCACGTGGACGTTATCTTCAGCGGCCGTTCAGCTTCAGGAGACTCGACTGGAAATTGGGGTACCGTCCGGGGAACTTTTCGTAGCCCAGGGCGATACGGATATGGAAGCGCATTTTCCAATGCGCCTTAAGTGGTGGGTTGGGCTGTAAATAACAATTATCCGCCGACAGGGGGTCACCAGGCACCAGCCGCCTTTTGCCTGAATGGCCTTCGCGGCCGAGACGCAGTTTCCGACAAGCCGACAATTAGTCCAAGTGAAGCTGCATCGGTAAAGCTGTGGCTTTACGCAGAGTCCTTTTGGGGCGGCGACCAGTTTCTGTGATGCTGACTCTGAAGTGCTCCCCAAAATTTGGACAGGCCTCTAAGGTGTAAAATCGCTGCCTCCGAGAGGAGGCAGAATGAAGCGAACGCGCAGGCAGTACGGCGCCGATTGGAAGGCGAAGATTGCGCTGGAGGCGATTAAAGGGCAGCGGACGGTTCAACAGATCGCCTCGCATTACGAGATTCATCCCAACCTGGTGACGCACTGGAAGAAGCAGTTGCTGGAGGGCGCGGCGGAGATTTTTTCGAACGGCCAGGGCGCGGCGGCGAAGGCGGACGAGGAACTGAAGGCCGAGCTCTACCAGCAGATCGGGAAGTTGCAGGTAGAAGTGGACTGGCTTAAAAAAAAGTCCGGACTCTCGCGTTAGAGGAACGGCGAGCATGGATCGAAGGGCAAGACGAGGGACCGAGCTTGGTGCGGCAATGCGAGCTGACGGGGGTTTCGCGCTCCGGGCTGTACTACCAGGCCCGGGACGAGAGCGAGGAGAACTTGGCGCTGATGCGTTTGCTGGACGAGCAGTACACGCGCACGCCGTTTTATGGGGTGCGGCGGATGAGCTGGTGGCTGGGGCAGCAAGGCTATGGGGTGAACGTGAAGCGGGTGCGGCGGCTGATGCGGCGGATGGGGCTGGAAGCGATTTATCCCAAGC
>QHZO01000046.1:21774-24834 GCA_003224695.1 Acidobacteriota bacterium | reverse complement strand
ACACGGTTTCGCTCGGCGGCACGGGCCAGGCACCGGTGGCGGCGCTGTCGCCTGCGAGCCTGGATTTCCCCGGCCAGTCGGTGCATGTGACGAGTGCGCCGGAAACTGTGACGCTCACGGATAGCGGGGGGCTGCCGCTCACCATTTCGAACGTCTCGGTAACGAGTCCGTTTGCGATTCAAAGTTCCAATTGCCCGTCACCATCGTCGAGCCTTCCGGCCGGGCAAGGTTGCACGATCAATCTTACTTTCACGGCGGGCTTTGCAGGAACAACGTTCGGCTCGCTCGTGGTCAGTGACAATTCGCTCGGTAGCGCCACGCAAACTGTTTCACTGACGGGCGAAGCCACGGTGAGCTTTGGGGCGCAGCTTGCGGGGACCACCAGCGTGCCGCAGGCGGTTACCATCGCGAACGGGAGCACGACAAAGTCCGTGACGGTGACGAGCGTCACGGCCACGGGCGATTTTGCGGTGGCGTCGAATCCTTGCGGCGTGATTGTGCCGGGCGGTAACTGCGCGCCAATGGTGACTTTTAAGCCCACCGCAGGCGGGACGCGCAAAGGCGCGCTGGTTATAACCGACAACTCGCCCGGAAGCCCGCACATGGTCGCGCTCTCCGGCACCGGCGAGGATTTTGCGCTCTCGACGAACCAAGTTTCCGCCACTGTCGCTGCCGGCGGGACGGCCACGTTTACGCTTTTGGTTGCGTCGCAGGGTGGGTTTAACCAGACGGTGAATTTGAGTTGTGCGCTCCCCGCGACGATGGCACATGCAACGTGCGCGGTCACGCCCAGCTCCGTCACCCCGAGCAGCGCGACCGCCGCGACGCCCACGGTGACGATTACGACGACCGCGCCGACAATGGTTGCGCCACAATTCCGCCAGCGGCCCGACGGCTTGCCGGGGGTGCCGGGGCTATTCGGCGCGGAGCCTTGGGCACATCGCCATGTGCCCCTACAAATGCTGTGGCTGCTGGCGCTTGCGCTGCTCGCGGCTGTAGCGGCGAGCTGTGTCTCGCCGCTGAGATCGATTTCGGCGAGGCGCAGCTCGCCGCTACAGCTAAGCCGCATCGCGCGGGCGCTCACGCTTCTCATGCTGCTGGCCTGGGCGGCGTGCGGAGGCGGCCCCGCCCCGGTTCACCTTGCCGGGACAGCGCCCGGGAACTACACCATCACGCTCACGGCCACCGACCCGCAAGCCAGTCTCACGCAAACCACCACAGTCAATCTGACAGTGAGCCAGTAGCGCGACAGAGCGAAGAAAGCTTTCTGCGCGGATTGGTCATGCAAACAGAGCTGGTGTGTGCCGGGCGATATAGGAATTCCGGGCGGGGTGGCTTTCGTCTTTCAAGGGGAAATCCGACCGGCAGTGCGCGCCTCGACTTTCCTTTCGCGCCGCAGGCGAGCGTGGCGGAGTAAGTGTTGAAAAGGCTTGCCGCATGAGCGCAGCGGCGATTCGATATCGCCAAAGGTCCGATGGATTGAATCTGGTAAGGGCGACGTAAAGTCGCCACTACAGGCTTTCGCGCACCCTGTTACAATGCGCGAACGATGAGCGAAGAGAAGGATGCAACTGCCTCGATCCCCGGCGCGACGGCGCCATCTTCCCGACCCCATCCGGGGGCGGGGCAAGCTGGGGCGGGGAAGTCTGGCCTATGGAGACGACCGCCGTCCGCGCTCTTCGTGGTTCTGGTCGCCTTCGCGATTTACAACGCCAACTTTCGGGTGATTCACACGGGCGACAGCGTGCCGGCGCGGCTTTTGCCGTTTGCGCTGCTGCGCGATCACACGCTATCAGATGTCCGTTTACCCGATTGTCCTGCCCTTGCTGATCACGCCGCTTTACGTCGCGCCGTCGAGTTGGCTGGCGCGGCACAAGCCGCCGGTGCCGATGGAAGGGCTGGCAGGCTTTGAAATCATCAATACCATGGAGAAGCTCAGCGCGGCGATGGTGGCGGCGCTTTCCGTGGGCATTCTGTATGGCGCCTTGCGAAGACTCGTGAGCGTCCGAGCGAGCCTTGTGCTCGCGGGGGTTTACGCGTTTGGCAGCACGACATGGGCGATTTCCAGTCAGGCGCTTTGGCGGCACGGCCTCTCGGAACTCGCCCTGGCTGGTGCGTTGTGGGGCCTGACGCGGCCCGTGGAGTCGCGCAGTTACGGGTTCTGGGTGGGGCTGGCATTGGCCCTCGCGGCTTCCAACAATATGGTGTACGCAGTACCGGCGCTGATCTTCCTGGTATATTTTGCGCGCTCCGAGCGGCGGCACTTGTGGAGCTACTGCCTGCCGCTGGCGGTGCTGGGGCTTGCGGTGATGGGCTACAACTGGCATTTCTTCCACCGCCTCTTGGGGCCCTATCCGAGCGCTCTGCCTGCCTCTGAGGTACACCGCTACGGCCGCGGGCCGGAGGTTAATCTGGCTTGGTGGGGCGGTGCAGTGGGCTTGCTTGCCAGCCCGAACCGCGGCCTGCTTATCTTCATCCCCTGGACGTTTTTCGCGATTTGGGGCGCGGCGCGCGCCTGGAAGAAGAATTCGCTCCGCTGGGAAGCCTACCTTGTGCCGAGCGCATTGGCCGTCTATCTCGTGCATGCCGGGTTCGGCGAATGGTGGGGAGGCGTTTGTTTCGGCCCGCGCTACTTGACTGACATCCTGCCGTTTTTGGTTTTCTTTCTGGTGCCGATCTGGGATGAGCTGAAGCGTCGAAGAATTATGTTGGGCGGCTTCATCCTGGCGGCGGCGATTTCAGTCGGCGTAGAAGTTGTAGGCGTTTTCTATTATCCCCATGGCGATTGGGACTGGAAACCCGTCCCCACCATATACGACCCGCGGCGCATTTGGGACTGGCGGGATACCCAGATTAGCCGAAGCTTGCTCGCTGGGCCGTCACCGCCGCTGCTGCTCTATGATTGGCTGACGATTATCCGTTCAGGCGAGTTGTCAGACTCCGCTTCCGGGTCCTCGCAAGTCCTGAAAGCGCGGAAGAAGTGAATGTGACGGCGCCAAATCCCGCCGGTTATTCCTGTCGGTATATAACGGGCTGATGAAAAAGCCTCGGGATTTGTCA
>QHZO01000046.1:0-21714 GCA_003224695.1 Acidobacteriota bacterium | reverse complement strand
CGCTTCGCTCAGCATGACATTGTGGGCACTTTTTCATCAGCCTGCTAATAGTTCCGGATTAGAGATTCAAAATTCAAGACTAACGGCGGCTCTTGTTTCGGCCGCCAGGAGTTCCTATAATGACCAAAGCGGATCGCGATGAAAATTCACGAAGAACTGGAGACTTGGCTACCGTGGGTCATCAAGATCCGGTTCGTTATCATTACCTTTGTTTTCGCGATTGAATATGCCATCCGCGGGCTGGTTCCGTACCCCACGAACACTTTTTCACTCAAGTATTTAGCCGGCACCATCATTCTGTGGTATGTCCTTGGACTCTTCTTTCTCATTTACAACCAACTCAGCAGCGACTTCCTGCTGCAAGCCTATCTGCAACTGTACTCTGACATCGTCGTGATCACGGCCCTCGTTCACGTCACAGGCGATCTCGAGAGCCATTTTTTATCGCTCTACCTCGTCGCTATCATTCTAGCCAGCGTCTTACTGCCCAGAGCGAACGTATTCCTTATTGCCGCCGTGAGTTTCGTTTTCATGGGGGCGACGCTAGAGATGGCGTATCTACCTACCCTGCCCGCGTATCGGGATTTGGTCGAGAAGTATCCCCACTTTGGCTACTTCTCCACCGCTTCGCAAGTGCCCGTGGACCTGGGCACGCTTCAGGTCAAGATTTTCGTCAGCCTTTTCGGGTTCTTTCTGGTGGCTTATCTTTCGAGCTATCTGGGGGAGCGGCTTCGCCGGGCGGGCAAGGAGTTGCAGGACCAGCGCGGCCAAATGGCCAGCCTCCAGGCCATGACCGAAAACATTTTTCAAAGCATGCGCGACGGGCTTATCACCACCGACCTCGAGGGCAAAATCCTGGAATCGAACCCCGCCGGGACCGAAATCCTGGGGCGGAACCCCGTCGCCTTGCGCGGCCAGCCCCTGAGCGCGTTTTTCCCTTCGCTCGAACTGGCCGGCCGCACCGGACCTCTCCGCGAGGAGACCACTTACGGCCATCCGGACGGCAACTTGCGGGTGCTGGGCGTATCGGTTTCGCCGCTGGTGGTGGAGGAAGCCGGAGCCGTGGGATATGTCTTCAACTTTCAAGACCGCACCGAGGAGAAGCGGCGCGAGGCCGAGTATCGCGCCAAGAACCGCATGGCATCGCTCGGCCGTCTTTCCGCGGGTATTGCGCACGAGATTCGCAATCCCCTCGCTTCCATTGCGGGCTCCGTCAAGCTGCTTCAGAAGCTGGCGGACCTCGACGAAGACCAGGCCAAGCTGATCGGCATCGTCAGCAAGGAATCCGAGCGGCTGAACAAGCTGGTCTCGGATTTTCTCCTCTACGCGCGGGACCAGCGCTTTGAATTCCGGGAGACGGATCTCGTCAACCTGCTCGAAGAGACGCTCCTGTTGGTCGAGCATCATCCGTTATTCGGCCCCGGGTACCGGCTGGAGCGAAAATTCCCGCGCCAGCCGGTGATGGCCTCCGTGGATGCGGACAAGGTCCGCCAGATTTTCTGGAATATCTGCGACAACTCTCTCAAGGCCATGCCCCATGGCGGCAATCTGACGGCGCAGATCGAATGGGACGACGGACTGGCGCGGATTGTTCTGGCCGACACGGGTGTGGGTTTTGCGGAAGCCCAGCTCGAAAAACTCTTTGAGCCGTTCCAGTCCGGCTTTTCGGATGGGACCGGCCTGGGATTGGCCATCGTTTACCAAATTGTAGAAGGGCATCACGGACGGATTTGCGTGGAATCGAAGCCCGGGCGAGGTTCACGCTTCATCATCGAGTTGCCGCGCCGGAAAGCGCGCCGGCGGGTCGCCGTTTGACCGGCCGTAGCGGCGAGCTGCGTCTCGCCGCAGCAAAATTTCTCGAAGCGGAAAGCAGCCTCTCGCCGAATTTGATTTGCTCGAAGCGGCGAGACGCAGCTCGCCGCTACAACCTCTATGCCTCGACTCCTGATCGTCGATGATGAAAAGTCGCTCTGCCAGATGCTGGAAATCGCCTTTCGCAAGGATGGCTTCTCCGTGGAAACGGTTTCGAACGGAACGCAGGCGCAGAGAAAAATGGAGTCGCAGCACTACGACGTCATTGTCTCCGATATTCGCATGCCGGATTTGACGGGCATCGAGCTGCTCGATTACGCCAAGCGGATCGGCCAGCCCGCCGCGTTTGTCCTGATCACGGCCGTCCCGACCATGCCCACCGCAATCCAGGCTCTGAACCTGGGGGCCTACCGCTACGTCATCAAGACCGACACGCTCGTGGAGGAATTGAAGGTGGTCGTCGCGAGGGCGCTTGAAGACTTGGCCTTGCGTGAGGAGAACACACGGCTGCGCCGCGAAATGTTGCGCGTCTTCGCCGGGCACAACATCATCGGACAGTCGAAGCCCATGGCGTCCATCCTGGAGATGGTCCGCACCATCGCTCCGACCACGAGCACCGTCCTGATCACCGGCGACAGCGGAACGGGGAAGGAATTGATCGCGCGCGCCATCCATGAGGCCAGTGGCCGCCGGGAGAAGGCTTTCGTCTCCATCAACTGCGGCGCCTTTCCCGAAACCCTGCTCGAAAGCGAACTCTTCGGATACCTTAAGGGTGCCTTCACCGGCGCGGATTCCAACAAGAAAGGCATTATCGAGTCGGCGAATTCGGGAACCCTTTTCCTCGACGAAATCGGCGAGACCAGCCTGAGCATGCAGGTAAAGCTGTTGCGGGTGCTTCAGGAACGCATGGTGCGGCCGCTCGGCGGCACGATGGATGTGCCGGTGGACGTGCGCCTCATCGCTTCGACCAACCGCGACCTGAGGAAGATGGTCGAGGCGCGGGAGTTTCGCGAGGATTTTTATTACCGCATGAGCGTGATCCACGTGCACGTCCCGCCGCTCCGCGAACGGCCGGCGGACCTCGAGCCGCTGGCCCGGCATTTTCTCGGCAAGTTTGCGTTGCAGATGGGGAAGGGCCTGCGCGATTTTGAGCCCGGAGCGCTTTCGGCCATTCTGACCCATACCTGGCCGGGCAATGTGCGCGAGCTCGAAAACGCCGTGGAGCGCGCGGTGGCAGTGAGCGCGGAGCACGAAACCCTGGTCCGGCTGGGGAATCTCCCGGAGACGGTCGCGGTGCCCGCGAGCGGCGCGACCAAGGCCGAGCCTCTACCTGAAGACGGCTTGGATTTTGAGCGCCGCATCTCGGAAGTCGAGCGAGCCTACTTGCTCAAGGCCTTGAAGGCCGCCCAAGGTGTCCGCACGCGTGCCGCGGAGCTCCTGCATATTTCCTATCGCTCGTTCCGCCATTACGCCAAGAAACATGGAGTCTAGAAGCTCTCTTCAAGGAAGGACCGAGACCCGACCTTCAGAGGAAGGGAACGATCCAGCCCAGGCGGCGAGACGGATCGCGGGAAAGGCGCCCGGAGTCGCGCCTCTGGCTCGCTCGAGATATATTCTCCCGGCGCTCGTCCTTGCCGTGACCTTCCTCGTTTACTCGGGCACGCTCAGGTATGGGTTCGTCTATGACGACCAGGGGCAGGTCGTTCGGAACCTCTTCATCCAGTCCTGGCTGTATGTCCCCCGCTATTCTACGTCGCACGTGTGGAGTTACCTCTTCCCTGGCAACGTCGCCAACTACTACCGGCCGCTCTTCCTTCTTTGGCTGCGCGTGAATGATGCCGTGTTCGGACTCCAGCCGGCCGGCTGGCACCTGACTTCGGTCCTCGCGCACCTCCTGGTAACTTTGGAAGTGTATTGGCTGGGAGTTCGCCTGCTCGAAGACCGAGGCTCGGCGACGGTGGCCGCCGCCCTCTTTGGCCTTCATCCCATTCACGTCGAATCGGTCGCATGGGTTTCCGGCGTGACCGATCCGATGGTGGCGGCGCTCATGCTCGCCTCATTTCTTTCCTATCTTCGCTCTCGCGACTTGGGCCGGAAAAAGGTTGTTTGGTGGTTGGCGTCCCTGGTGCTTTATGGGCTGGCTCTCTTGAGCAAGGAGACCGCGCTCATCTATCCGGCCTTGATTTTCATTTTTGCCTGGATCTGGTGGCGCGAGCCCTCTCCAGGCGGTCGGCGGGGACAAGCCGTCAGGCTTCGCGACTCCTTGCTCCAGACCGCTCCTTACTTGGCTGTGACCGCGGCGTATCTCCCGCTGCGCATCCACGCGCTCGGAGGATTCAGCCACGCCCTCACGCCAGTGCCGCTCGCGGCCTCAATCCTGACGTGGCCGTCGCTCATTTGGTTTTACGGGGGGAAACTTCTGTGGCCCGCGCGCCTCAGCCCGTTTTATGACCTGGAATACATCACCCGACTTGGCCTTCGGGAAGTGTTTCTTCCGCTGGCCGGAATCGCAGCCATCATTGCACCACTTTGGGTCTGGTCGCGACGAGGCGCAACGTCCGAAAGCTCTTGGGAAGACCGAAATGAGTCGCGCGCGCTCAGGCTCGCGCTCGCCTGGCTGTGTTTGCCCATCGTGCCGCTACTGGATCTCTCCGTCTTCGGTTCAGGCGACATCGCTCACGACCGTTATCTCTACATTCCATCTATCGGCGCGGCGTGGATCGCAGCCATAGGCTGGAAGAGGCTCAGCTCCGGAGGACCGGTCCAACAAGTAGGGGCGCAAGGTCCCGCTTCAGGGGATCCCGAAAATCGGAACCCTGCGTCTCTACGTTGGCAGTGGGTTGGCGCATTGGGAACCTCCGTGCGGAAGAGTCTCGCCGTGCCTCTCGCAGTCGCTCTCGCCTTATCGGTCGTGCTCGCCGGGCTTACGGTGGCTGACAGCGCCTACTGGTCGAACAACTTGTCGCTTTATTCACGCGGGGTCAGCCTCGCGCCGAACAACCTCCGCGCGCGGCTAGACCTTGCCAATGCCGCCTGCGACCGCGGACATTATGACGACGGTCTAAAACTTTACGCGCAAGTCATCGAAAGGGCTCCGAACTTCCCGCTGGCCTTTTATGACCGCGGTGTGACGGGGCTTGAGCTTGGCCGACTAGGGGAGGCCGACCGCGATCTAACACGCGCCATCGAGCTCGACGGCGGCAATCCGAGCGCGTTTTATTCTTTGGGGCTTGTGCGTTTTCGCGAGGGGCGGCTGGAAGAATCCGCCCGTTTGCTGCGCCGCGCTCTGGAACTGCAACCGGAAGCGGTAGGCTATCGCCTGGCCCTGGGGCGGGTGCTCGAGGGCTTGGGAGACATTCGGGGGGCGCTCGAAGAGTTTCGGGCGGAATACGCGGCGCACTCGCAGTTGATAGAAGCGCGGCAAGAAATGCTGCGGCTGGAAAAAACCGCGCCTCCTCAGGCCCCTCCGAGCCGACCATCTGCCCACTAAACGCAATAAGGGTCGGGACCCTGAGCTAACAAAAGGGCAAATCGCCCTTTCGCTCCCCCTATACCACCGACGGCCTTCAATGAGCGGGCTGTCGCGCCAGACCGGGCCCACGGCCGGATTCACCATAAGGGAAGTTGCATTTCCAGCGATTGGGTGTAGACTAATCCAAGAAGGGTCATGTCTGACGATTTTATGAGGAAGTTAATAGTTGAGTTTCGGCCGGGCTTGTTGTCGCCGTGCTGCCTCATCCCGGGCAAAATTCGGTTGCTAAAGGGGGAAGGGCATGCGAAAGGGTGATTGGGGCTTTTCTCTTATTGAACTTCTCATCGTGATCGGGATCATTCTCATTATCGCGGCCATCGCGATTCCGGACCTCTTGCGTTCCCGGGTCTCAGCAAACCAGGCCTCCGCAGTGGGATCGATGCACTCGATTTCGACGGCCGAAGTGAATTATTCCTCGACTTACGGGACCGGTTACAGCCCGGACCTGGCATCGCTGGATGGCCCGCCAGGCTCGAGTTCAGCCACGGCCGCCGGGATGATTGACAGCATTCTCGGCAGCGGTGTCAAGAGCACCTACACATTTACTTATACGCCTCAAGCCACCGGAAGCCCTCCCATATACCCGGCTTACACGTTGACGGCACAACCCACCTTCGGATGCGGGACGGGGAACGGCAATTGTTATTACACGGATAATATGGGGGTCATTCGGTACAACACTTCCGTGGTGGCGTCTTCTACCGATTCGCCCATCGGGGGCTAGTCGGGTAAGCGGCGTCATTTGCTTGAGGCGAGACTCCTCGGACCGAGGGCATTCGCATCGAGTCCGCGTTGGTTTGAGCTACGGCCAAGCCCGAGTAAGTACCCGAGGCACCTTGGTGCTATCCATTGTAGCCGCAAGTACTATTTACAGTCTCCGGCTTAAGAGCTAATCTCGCAGACGTGATGGAACTGCACTACCTCATCACGGGGATTTGAAAAAAACTTTACTGAGGAGATTACCAATGAACTTTGAAACAATTAGAAACCTCATGACTTCCTTGCACCGTGATGAATCGGGGCAGGACCTCATTGAGTACGCGTTGATTGCCGCTTTGATCGCGTTGGGTTCGGTTATTGGCATGGACACGGTCGCCAACGAGCTCAACAGCGGAAACTCAGCAACGCAATATCCTAGGCCCGAACAACTACTCGGGAGCGCGGGCGAGCGACGCAACAGCGGCCCCCAAAGCGGGGGTGGTGGCGGTGGTTGCCCCGCGTTCCAAGCTCAACGGGCGGTGAATGGCGGCCCAAGCGGGCATGCTTGGGCCTCCTAGCCGCCGCCTTAGAGCGGCTTGGTCGTTTCGCGAAAGGCGGCTCTTGAGAGGCCCGAGGCACCTTGGTGCTATCCGTTGTACCCGCAAGTACCATTTACAGTCTCCGGCTTAAGAGCTAATCTCGCAGACGTGATGGAACTCGGCTATCTCATCACGGGGATTTGAAAATAACTTTACAGGGGAGATTACCAATGAACTTTGAAACAATTAGAAACCTCATGACTTCCTTGCACCGTGATGAATCGGGGCAGGACCTCATTGAGTACGCGTTGATTGCCGCTTTGATCGCGTTGGGTTCGGTTATTGGCATGGACACGGTCGCGAACGAGCTCAACAGCGCATTCAACATCATCAGCAAGAAAATCAGCAACGCAATATCCTAGGCCCGAACAACTACTCGGGAGCGCGGGCGAGCGACGCAACAGCGGCCCCCAAAGCGGGGGTGGTGGCGGTGGTTGCCCCGCGTTCCAAGCTCAACGGGCGGTGAATGGTGGCCCAAGCGGGCATGCTTGGGCCTCCTAGCAGCCGCCTTAGAGGGGCCTTGCCGATTGGTTTAACCTCCTTCATCTCTGCATCTTACGCGCCACTTCTAGCGAGGAGTGGCCGAGCGGTGGCAACGGTGAAGCTTTGCGGCCTCGCGCGCCAGGAAAAGCGAGCGACACCATCGCTCGTCAACTATCTACCCCTCATTCGTGGTCCCGACCGCCCTGGCCGCCGCACCTTTCCCCCCACTTGTCCTACCGACCGTCAACAATATCTTGTTCACGTTGGTCTGATTTACCGCCAAGCCCCCGGCAAGTACCTGAGGCACCTTGGTGCTATCCGTTTTACCTACAAGTGCCATTTACAGCCTCCGGCTAAGAAGCTAATCTCGCAGACGTGATGGAACTGCACTACCTCATCACGGGGATTTGAAGAAAACTTTACAGAGGAGATTACCAATGAACTTTGAAACAATTAGAAATCTTATGACTTCCTTGCACCGTGATGAATCTGGGCAGGATCTCATTGAGTATGCGTTGATTGCCGCGCTTATCGCGCTGGGTTCGGTTATCGGTATGGACACAGTTGCGAATGAGATCAACAGCGCATTCAACATCATCAGCAAGAAACTCAGCAACGCTGTGTCATAGGCCCGAACAAGTACTCGGGAGCGAGGGCAGGCGACGCATCAGCGGCGCCCAAAGCGGGGGAGGTGGCGGAAGTTGCCCCGCGCTCCAAGCTCAACGGGCGGTGAATGGCGGCCCAAGCGGGCATGCTTGGGCCTCCTAGCAGCCGCCTTAGAGCGGCTTTGCCGATTAGTTTAACCTCCTTCCTGGCCGTTGCTTGTTTTCCCCACTTGGCCTACCGTATCCTAACAACATCTGGCGCGAACTTGGCGGTGACGTAGAATGTCAACCGTTGGCCACTTAATGTCAACCGAGCGTTGCCGATACCCGGTTGTGCCAAACTCTGCCAGTATGACAAGATGCTATGCTTATGAAAATAAGCGGCATAAGACTTCCGAATATTCGGTTTCCTGGCCTGGCGATTGGAAGGCCATCTGCTACATAAAGCTGCAAAGGTTCCGTAAAATCTAGTTCGGACGGGATCCATAAGGAGGCAGCAATGACTAGAAACTCAAAGGGATTTTCACTTATCGAGCTGTTGATCGTCGTGGCGATCATTTTGATTATCGCGGCAATTGCGATTCCGGACCTGCTCAAATCGCGCGTGGCAGCCAACCAGGCTTCCGCGGTGGGCTCGCTCCGCACCATCAACACTTCGGAGGTGACGTACTCTTCCACTTATACCTCGGGTTACAGTCCCACCTTGGTATCCCTCGATGGTCCGGCTGGAGGGAACTCCGCGGCCAGCTCGAGCTTGATTGACAGCGTTCTGGGGGCTGGAGTAAAGAGCCAGTACACGTTCCTGTACACGGCGGTTCAGACCAGCGCCTCACCAGTCCGCTACGACGCCTATTCCATCGGGGCGAACCCGGTGCAAGGGGCCGGAACTGGAAACGGGAATTGCTATTACTCGGACGCCTCGGCGGTCATTCGGTTTAACACTGCGACGACGGCCACTTCTTCGGACTCCCCCCTGGCTGGCTGAGGGTAAGAATCCAATCATCGGATCTATTGGAACAAACAGGGGAGCCGCGAGGCTCCCCTCATTTTTTGCCGTTGATTGCGCTTGGGCGGAAATTCAACAAAACAATGAAGCTTGCCCTTGCCTTGGGACGAGGATTAGTCGCAATGATGGGCATCCGCGCCTCACTCCGATGAGGGTTCGTGGACTGTAAGAGAACTTCACCGCCCGGCACGCTCTCTCGGCACACGGCTTGGCTATTGATAATCAGTCGGACGCCGAGGCGCTGGGGAGCCGCAATGGGAATGGCGGCCTCAACTCGGGCCAGCCGATTCCAGCCGGAATGGCGATCAACGTGGTGGAGCGCCCCAAAAAGGATGCCCCTGAACCGAGCAATCTGACGCGCGGGAAGACTCTTCTCAGGCTCGCCCAGCCCGGGCCGACTTCCTTCCTCCCTCTCTTCGTCATCTTTTTGACTTTCCTTGCCTACAGCGCCGCACCTCGGTTCGGGTTTGTTTTTGACGACAAGACTGTTGTTGTCGAGAACCCTTTTATCCGTTCGTGGAACCTCGTGCCTCATTTTTTTACTACGAATGTGCTCACGTTCGATCCCACGGGCGCCGTGCTCAACTACTACCGCCCGGGTTTTCTCTTGTAGTTGCGATTGAATTACGCTCTGTTTGGCTTGCACCCGGCCGGCTGGCATTTGACCACGTTGGCCCTCCACCTCCTGGTCACCTGGATGGTCTATCTTCTCGCTCTGCGCGTGACCGGCGGGACCGCGACGGCGCTGGTTGCGGCCGTGGTTTTCGGAGTGCACCCCGTGCATCTCGAGTCGGTCGCCTGGGTGTCGGGAACGACCGATCCTCTGGCTGCGGCGCCGATGCTGGCTTCTTTTTTGGTGTACCTCTATGCGCGAGAGCCGGGACGCTCGAAGGCGTGGTGGAGTCTGGTCATCGTCTTGTACGCGGTGGCGATGCTCGCGAAAGAGAACGCGGTCGTCTTGCCCATGCTGGTCTTTGTCTATGCATGGCTGTGGAAGGCGGATGACCCGGCTCAAACGATTTCCATTTCCACACGCATACGGGCTTCGCTGATTGAGGCGGCGCCATTCCTGGCCGCGACGGCCGTGTACCTCATCGTGCGGACGGTAGTCGTGAAAGTCATCCCCCACGCGATGGCCGACGTGCCCGTCACGGAGATGTTTCTGACGTTGCCATCCGTATTGTGGGGTTACCTGAAGCTCGTAACGTGGCCGTATCCATTGAGCATTTATTATGAAACTTGGTATGTTGCCAGGATGCGCGATTGGAATTTTATTTTCCCCTGCCTGGGCCTTTCCGGTGCCGCCCTCCTGCTCGTCCTGTGGTCGAAACGCGCGAGAGAAGGGAAAGCTGTGGCTTTCGCATGCGCCTGGCTGGCAGTCCCGATGCTGCCCGTGCTTGATCTCAGGCTCTTTCCGGCTGGAGAGTTTCTGCACGACCGGTATTTGTACTTTTCCTCGATTGGGTTTGCGATTCTCGTATCCCTTGCCTGGCGACGTTTTGTCCCTGAGCGCCCGCGACTTAAGGGACTTCCAGCGTTGCCAATGATCTCCGCGGCGGCATTGGCCATTGTGCTGGCTTACGGGACCGCCTTCCAGAGTGTCTATTGGGCGAACGAACTGCTCTTGTACTCGCATGCGGTGGCGGTTTCGCCGAACAAGGCCGTCGCCAAAAACAACCTGGCCGTGGCCGCATGGGACCAGGGGATGAAAGACGCGGCCATCCGCCTTTACAAAGAGTCGCTCCGGGAAAGGCCCAGCATCTGGCTCACTTGGTACGACCTCGGCTACAGCTACTACGAGACGGGCAGATTTCATGAAGCCGAAATGTGTCTCAATCAGGCTTTGGAATTGAACGACACGCAACCTGACCCCTACTTCGTGCTGGGGCTTACACATTTCCGCTTGGGCAAGGGGGACGCTGCCGATCTCATCCGTCGGGCCATCCAAATCCAACCATACGGATTACGATACCATCTTGCTTTGGGGGGCATTTACAAGTCGCAAGGGGATTACGCGCGAAGTCTGGAAGAATTCCGTGCCGAACTCATGATTGACCCCGCGGGGGAGGAGGCAAGGCGCCAAATCATCGAAGTCGAATCCAAGCTGGCGCCGGGAGCACGCTGACAGGCCGTCACATACTGGTGTGCCAAATGGTGACCAGATTTGTCAGTCTTCGCCACTTTTCGGTGACTAAAAGTGTCACTCTAGGCGCAAGACTGTGCATGATCGCCAGAATCAATTATCGTGACATGCGTAACATATTTATTCTTTGGCAGCTATGATCATTGAGACGCATGTATTAAGCGCAAGGTGTTCGGAATTACAGTTGCTACAAATACCTCTGGACGTACGAGCGTCGGCCAAATTCCCGTCTCGCAATTCAAATTCCGGAGGATATTGATGCGCAAGGACTCTAAGGGTTTTTCACTAATCGAGCTTTTAATCGTCGTGGCGATCATTCTGATCATCGCGGCGATTGCGATACCGGACCTGCTCAAATCGCGCGTGGCAGCCAACCAGGCTTCCGCGGTGGGCTCGCTCCGCACGATTAACACTTCGGAGGTAACGTATTCTTCCACCTACACCTCGGGCTTCAGCCCCGACCTAACGTCAATCGACGGCCCCGCGGGCGGCAATACGGCAGCCAGCGCGAGCTTGATTGACAGCGTTCTGGGCAGCGGAGTAAAGAGCCAGTACACGTTCCTGTACACGGCGGTTCAGACCAGCGCCTCACCAGTCCGCTACGACGCCTATTCCATAGCGGCGAACCCGGTGCAAGGGGCCGGAACTGGAAACGGGAACTGCTATTACTCGGATAACTCGGCCGTTATTCGGTTCAACACTGCGACGACGGCCACTTCTTCGGACTCGCCCTTGGCCGGCTGAGGGCTGACCTGAGATTACGCCAGACATTTAAAAATGGTTATGGGGGGCCTGGCGGCTCCCCTTAATTTTTTAAAGGCATTGCATTGGCCCGCCGAAATAGGTACATGAAGACTTGATGTAGGATTGGCACTCCGGGTGCAACCACCACGATCAGGCAGAACTTAATAGGCCAAGGATTCCAAGTGGGGGCGATATGACCGATGACGTTACCAGTCTGGAAAGGCACAGGAAACGAGCTCGCACCGATCATGCCCGAGGGATGTGGCATGTGCGAAGCAGCGAGAACGGGTTCTCTCTCGTAGAACTCCTAATTGTGGTCGCCATCATCTTGATCATTGCAGGAATCGCCATACCAGACCTATTGAGGTCGCGCATCTCCGCCAATCAGGCCTCGGCGGTCGGCTCGATTCGGACCATGATCACCGGCGAAAACACTTATGCGGCGACCTATGGCACGGGCTACAGCGTCACGCTCGCGCAGTTGGATGGCCCGTCAACCATAACCTCCGACATAAATAATGCCCAGGTTATAGACAGTGTGCTGGGCAGTGGACAGAAGAGCGGCTACTTTTTCTATTATGTTTCTTGTCCTGCGACGCCCGGCCCGAACAACGGGTCGATGACCAATGGGACGTGCGCCGTGCAGGTCTATAATTATCAAATCTCGGCCAACGCCACCGGGGGCTGCGGAACCGGGTATGGGATGTGCTATTACGCCGAGAGTACGGGCGTTGTCCGGGGCAGCTTGACGGCCTACGCGGGGCCAGCCGACTCGCCCATCGGGGGCTGACCCTGAACTTTGGGCGTCTAGAATCCTTATCCGCAGTGAAGGGAGCCTAAGGCTCCCTTTTTGTTTTCATTTTGCCTCGGCCAAAGTCTCATAAGTCGAAAAGGATTCGAGCCCCCGCCACAAATAAAATGGTGTAGATTTCCTCTATGCCGGTCATCGAAACCATCAACCTGACAAAAGATTACGCCGTGGGATTTTGGCGCAAACGGCCACGGAGAGTTCTTGACGATCTGAACCTTGCCGTGGAGTCGGGCGAAGTTTTCGGATTGCTCGGGCCAAACGGGGCCGGCAAGAGCACCACCCTTAAGTTGATTCTGCGGTTGATTTTCCCGACCCGCGGAACGATTAGCATCTTCGGCGCGGACTGGAGCGACGCTTCCCTGCGGGCGCGGATCGGCTTTCTGCCCGAAAACCCGAGTTTTTATGACAACTTGACGGCGGAGGAGTTCTTAAAATACGCGGGTTCGCTTTTTGGCCTGGCGCCAGGAGAACGGCGGCGGCGGGCAGCCCAGCTGCTCGAGCAAGTTGGTCTGGCGGAAGTCGCGGACATTCCCGTGCGCCGATACTCGAAGGGCATGGTCCAGCGGCTGGGGATCGCCCAGGCGCTCGTCAACGACCCGGATCTGGTCATTCTCGATGAGCCCATGTCGGGACTCGACCCGCTCGGCCGGCGCGAAGTCCGCGACCTGATTCTCGAACTCAAGGCCGCGAGAAAAACGGTCGTCTTTTCCACCCATATCCTTCCGGACGCCGAGACCCTTTGCGACCGCGTGGCTATCCTGCATCGGGGCCGGCTTCAGGGCCTGGGCGAGCTGAGCCGAATTTTGGCCATGGGGATAGCCTCCACGGAAATCGTACTGGAGAATGTTGCTGGCGGCGTTCTGAACGCGCTCGCCACCGCCGGGATTGCCGCTGTGCGCACCGGCGACCGCGTGCGGCTTAGCGTCCAAGACGAGGCTGAAGTGGGGAAGGTGCTCGAGATCGCCGTCCGTGAAAAAATCAAATTGGTTTCGATGACTCCGGTTAGGATGACGCTCGAAGATTACTTCCTGGAGAAAGTCGAGAAGGGCCAGCCGGTTCGCGAACGGTTCGACCGGCAAGAGCTCTCCCGGGGAAACTAGGCGAATTCATATGGCCCGCATCGGAAGCATTGCTTGGCACACCTTTAAAGAAGCGGCTCGCGACCGGGTGCTTTATAACTTGATCGTGTTTGCGCTGCTGATGATCGGGGCTTCCATCCTATTCGGCCAAATCTCGGTAGGGATCGAAGGCATCATTTTGGTGGACCTGGGACTGAGCTCGATCGCGGTGTTCGGCCTGCTCATGGCGATTCTGATCGGCATCGGCCTGGTCTCGGAAGAGATCGAGCGACGAACGATTTTTAACGTGCTCTCAAAGCCCGTTCGCCGGTATGAGTTTATCCTCGGCAAGTACCTCGGCCTGCTGCTGACGCTTTCGATCAACACCGGCGTGATGACTGCGGGCTTTTACTTGGCGCTTTTCTTCCAAAAGCGGCATCTCAGCGCGGAAGATGTCTTGCCTCTCGGCGCGATTTATTTCATCCTGCTCCAGTTCGCCATAGTTGTGGCCTGGGCGCTGTTTTTCTCCTGCATCTCGACGCCTGTCCTTTCGGCGGTCTTCACGTTTTCGATCTACGTCGCCGGGCATTTTCTGAGCGACCTGCAATTTTTTGGCGAAGAGACGCGAAGCTCGATCGTCTCCGGCCTCACGACATTTCTTTACTATGTGCTGCCGAACTTTGCGGACTTTGACGTCATCACGCGGACGGCGCACGGCGAGAAGATATCGGGCCTTCTCTTCACGGCTAATTCTCTGTACGCTTTGCTCTACGTCACCGTGCTGATTTCGGCCGCCGTCTTGGTCTTCGAGGAAAAGGAGTTTCGCTGATGCCTGCGGGCCCGAGATCGAAGCGATTCATCCGCCTGCTGTGCGGCGTGCTCGTGGCGGGCGGCCTGTTGGGTCTCGTCCCGGTCCAGGAACGAATTGATGGCGAGAAGGGCATTTACGGGCCAGTCTCCGATGTCATCTACATGCCGTCCGGCAAACTCCTCGGCCGTTTGAGTCTCGGCAACGAGGGCCTGCTGGCGGCGATTTACTGGACGCGCGCCGTGCAGTACTTCGGCCGGCGGACGCTCACCAAGGAGGCTCGGTACGAGCTGCTGGCTCCGCTCCTCCGCATCACCACGGAGCTCGATCCGCATCTGCTCATTGCTTACCGCTTCGGAGCGATTTTCCTCACCGAGAAGCCACCGCAGGGCGCGGGCCAGCCGCAAGCGGCGCTCGAACTCATTCGCCGCGGGATCGTGAATAACCCCGCTTATTGGCGACTCTGGCAGGACCTGGGCTTTATCTACTATTGGAACTTGAAGGACTACCGCCGCGCCGCGCAAGCGTTCTTGATTGGCAGCCGCCAGCCGGGAGCGCTGTTTTTCATGAAGGCGATGGCGGCAAAGATTCTGGCGCAAGGCGGCGACCCCCGAACGTCGTACGATATTTGGATGGAGCTTTATGAGCACGCCGAGAACGACCAATTGCGCAGCAATGCCGAAATGCACCTCACGGCCATTCGGGCGGCCATGGCGATGAAGCAGCTCGATGAGATTCTGTTGCCGCGGGCTGGCTGCGAGGGATTCCTGTTGACTCGACCGGCGTCCCTTACCAAATCGGCGCGGACGGCAAGACCGCGCTCGGCCCGAGAAGCAAAGTTCCGATGCATTTGCTCGAGTAAATAGCGTTCCGAGCCGAACGCCCGCTCCGAAAAATCCGATGAACGGATTGCAATTTGCGCTTGCGGAATCTCTGTAGGCCCTCGGCTTCTTGTTCCTGGCCCTCGTCGCAGCGAAGGTCCTGGCGGCGGAGCGAAGGGGTTCCGTCCGCTGGGCGGGGCGTGCTTTGGCCGCGGCCTTTGCAATTTGGGGAGCCCGCGGCCTGGGGCTCGAAGTCTCGGCGGGCATTCACTATTTGGCCGCGGCCGGCGCGCTCGACCGGCAAGAGCCGGACCGCGCCTACGCCAACGCCTTGCGCGCCGTTGAATTGAGGCCAGGCGCCCTCAGCTATTGGGAGAGCTTGGAACAGAGCAAAATCGCCTTGCGCCAATTTGACTCGGCGCTCAAGGATGAGCGGATATTGAACGGCCTAAGCGGCGGAGAGCTCGACGAGACGAGCGCCCTTCTTTACGCCTGGTGCCACTACGACGTCGGCGATTACGAGCAGGCGCTGGCGGGCACCCGCCGGTTGATTCAAAAGAACGCGTCCTTCGCCGCACCTTATGTCCTCCAAGGTCAAGTCTATGTGGCGCTACGCAACTACCAACAGGCGGAAAAATCCTACCTGACCGTCCTCCAAATGTTTCCCACGGACGCCCCAGCAGTCGAAGGTCTGGCGCACGCCTATTACGTCTCTGGAAATCCCGCCGGCGCGGAAGAAGTCCTGGGTGAAACGGCACAATATTCCTTCCCAGCCGGGGCCCGCCGCCGATTTGAAGACCTGAAAAGGCTTTATGCCCGATAAAGGGATGCTTTCACTCCGCCTCGAAGACGCCATTGCCCTCGCCTTCTTCGGGATATACCTCGCAGTGCTTGTCATTTTCCGCGGAGCGCGCGCCGAGGTTCTGAATCCCGCCGACGTCGAGATCATCGCGCCGGCCATCCTGCTGCTCTTTGGGAAAGAGATTGTCCACTCGCTGGTTTCAGAGAAGCGTTCGGGGCCGGAAGCGAGCGCAGATCTCGGCGCGTTTGTTCGCCCTTTTTGGGAGATTCTGCGCGACTGGTCGCCTTTCTTCGTCATCCTGCTCATGTATTATTCGCTCTGGGGAAACGCCACGCACTTGTTGGTGACTCGGGACCGCGATGCCATGCTCATGGCGTGGGACCAAAAACTCTTCGGCTGCCAGCCGTCCGTGGCTCTCCAAAGGATCGTCCGACCAAAGCTCACGGCCTGGATGGAGTTCACGTATTTTTTTCATGTCCTGAATATCCCCATCGTCGCCTGCTTCCTTTACCTTCGCCGGACGCGCGCGCGCTTTCGGGAAATGATGTGCGGCGCCGTGGTCGTCACGTTCGCAGGCCTGGTGGGCTACGTCCTGGTGCCGGCGATCGGGCCGATGTACACGCTCGCTGGAGAATTCACCGTCCCCCTGAACCAACCCATCGAGGTCTTCAGCCGCCAGGCGGCATTCATGGATTTTGCCCGCATTCAGCGCGATTGTTTCCCGAGCCTCCACGTCGGCTTGTCGTTCCTCGTTTGGCTCTACGCGTGGCGGAATTCCAAGCGGCTCTTTTGGATACTTTCCCCTTTGGTTTTGAGCCTTTGGTTTTCCACCGTCTACCTCCGTTATCATTATCTGGTGGACGTGCTGGCCGGTCTTGTGCTTGCGCCACTTTGCTACTTGGTTTCGAATTGGATGTTTAAACGCTGCGGCGAAATTAGGATAAAAACGCTCGCGCCGACTCGACAAGCTGCCCCGAGCGAAGCAGCCGGCGGCGAGGCCGGCCTCGGCAGGGGCCGCCAGTGAGTCGAGAGGCTGCCTTTGAGGCCGCGGGCGAATCCACGAGCCCGCTCGTCCGATCGAACGAGCTGACGCTCGTCATTCTGCTCATTTTGTGCGGCACGTTGCCCTATATCAATACCCTCGCCAACGCCTTTGTCTTCGACGACCACAATCAAATTGAGTTCAATCCTTACCTGCAAAACTTCCATCACTTGAGAGCGATCTTTTCCACGAACGTGTGGTCGTTCGAAGGGGCCTATGGCGTCACGAACTATTATCGGCCGGTGATGACGCTGTGATTCTTGCTCTGCTACCAGCTTTTCGGACCACTTCCGTATGGATTCCACTTGGCCAATGTGCTCATTCACGCGGCCGTCGTGCTGATTCTCTATGCCGCGAGCCAGCGCCTGTTCGAGGACCGCTGGCCGGCCTTCCTCACCGCCGTGGCCTTTGCGCTTCACCCCGTTCACACCGAATCGGTGGACTGGGTCTCCGGCGTGACGGACCTGGAAGTGGCTTTTTTCATGCTGCTGACATTTTGGTTTTTCCTTGGCCTTGGCCGCGCTCATGGCCGAAAGGCTGTTGCCCTTGGCATCGGAATGGCGGCGAGCTTCATCCTGGCGCTCCTATCGAAAGAGCAGGCGATGGCGTTGCCGGTGCTCGCAGGCATCTATGAGCACTTTTACCGGCGCGACCGGGCCCAGACGCCGCCCTTAAGAAAAGTTTCCCGTTATGGGCTGCTATGGCTGATCGGCGCAGGGTATTTGTTGTTTCGAGTGCGGTTTTTTGGCGCGTTGGCGCCCGTCCAGCAGAGGCCGGGAATTACCGCGTCCCAGACTATTTTCTCCGGCGCCGCTTTGGTCGGGCAATATTTCGGAAAGCTGCTTTGGCCGGCGAAGCTTTGCATGTTCTACGTTTTCCACAAGAGTGCGTCCTGGCGGGACCCTGCCGTGCTCGCGGGGGCGGCGGCGCTCATCGGCTGCCTCGCGCTTTTCGTTGCGTTGTGGCGGCGCCGCGGCCCCGCTAGCTTCGGAATAATCTGGCTGCTCATGACGCTCGCTCCGGTGCTCAACGCGCACTGGATGGCCGCCAACGTTTTTGCCGAGCGCTACCTCTACTTGCCCTCGGTCGGTTTCTCATGGCTCGTGGCCTCTGGAGCTTCCGAGGCCTGGGCGTGGAGCGCGAGACGGGGCGAGAGGTGGCGCACGGCCGCCGTGGCGCTGGCCGGAATCGTCCTGGTCGCGGCGCTGGCCCGCATCGTCCTGCGCAATCGTGACTGGCGGAGCGACAAGGTGCTTTACGCCAAAACGCTCGAGCAACAGCCAGACGCCTATTTGATTCGGATCAACCTGGGGGCGGTGGATTGGGCGGACGGCGATGTGGCCGGCGCCGAACGCGAGTGGAAGGAGGCGCTTCGCCTGGCGCCCGAACATCCCATCGCCCTGAATGATATGGGGCTAGTCTATACGCGCCGGAAGAAATACACGGAGGCCATCGAGTATTTCAAGAAAGCCCTTGAGGCGAAGCCGAACTTCACCGACGCCCACATGTTCCTCGGTGCCTGTTATCAGGACATGGGGAAGAACGACCTGGCGGAAAAGGAATTCCGCGCCGCCGTGGACATCTCTCCGCTGAACGTCCGCGCGCGAAATTATCTCGCCCAGCTTTATCTGGTGGAGAGGCGAACTCCGGAGGCCGAGGAGCAGTTTCGCCGGTCGCTCGAAAGCGCCGAGAACGTCGAGGCCTGGGACGCGCTGGGGGACATCCTCCTCAAGCGCCATGATTCCGCCCGTGCGGAGCGAGCCTTCGAGCGAGCCGTGGCCGTTGAGCCCGATGACAGCCACGCCCATTTCCGTCTGGGCGCGCTTTATCGCTCCGCGGGCCGGCCGGCTGAGGCCGCCAAACAATATCAGGAGGGGCTCGAGACCGACCCGACAAATCCCGAAGCGCTTGCGGCCCTGAAAGAACTTCAGGCCCAATCCAGAAGCCATGCTCCATGAAAAATACACCCGGAAGCAGCTGGTGCTGCTGCTCGAGGGAATTTGTCTCGCCGCCGCGGCCGCGCCTAGTGCCGGCGGTAGCGCTGCCGTCCCGGCGGCATCGGGGCGGGGCCAGCGAGACGCTGGCGCTACGGGCCCCGGCGGTAGCGCTGCCGTCCCGGCGGCATCGGGGCGGGGCCAGCGAGACGCTGGCGTTAAGGGCGCCGGCGAGGCGCTCGACGCATACATCGGCGAGGTCGAATCCAGCTACCGCGGCGTGAGAAGTTGGAAAGCGGACTTCGTCGAGGTCTATCGCGCCGGGGACCGAGAGCGCCGGGAATCCGGCACCGTGGTGCTGGCGCGAGGCGGCAAAATGCGCTGGGACTATCGTCACCCGGAATCGAAACTCTTCCTCGCCGACGGCAAGGTCACCGAACTTTACGTTCCGGGTGACAAGCAGTTGATGCGTTCGCCGGAAAAAACCACGGAAGATTACCGCGCGCCCTTCGCGCTCTTGCTCACGCGGGTGAACCTCCATCGTGTCTTTGGCAGGATCGAAGACGCCGGCCAAGGCGCGGAAACCGGCGGCCGCTCCCTCCGCTGCTTCCCGAAGCGGCCCGATGAAGGCTACGATGAGGTGGAGGTCGAGCTCGCGCCCACGTTCGATGTGCGCAAGCTGGTCGTCCATTACTCCGATCGCAGCGTGATAGAGTTTAGCTTCGACCGAATCGAGCGCAACGTCTCGACGCCCCGTGCGCTATTCACCTTCGTCCCCCCGGCGGGCACGGAGGTGATTGACCAGCCGAGCGGCGCGGAGCCGTGACGCCTGCCTGCGGCCGGCCCCGTACCGGGCGGCGTCAGGGGATTCCGTCGTTCAAGATGTAAGCCTCGATTGCCGCCGCTACTCCATCCGCGTCGTTCGAAGCCGTCACCGCCCAACCTTCCTCGCGCACGCCCGGCGGGGCTTGGCTCATCACCACGGGTCGTCCGGCGTAGCGCAGCAGTTCGACATCGTTGAAGTTGTCGCCCACCGCCATGACTTGGCTCGGTTTGATTCCCGCTTGCTCCGCCAGCCGCGCGACGGCGGAAGCCTTCGAGCAGCCTTGCGCGTTGACGTCGAGCAGCGACATGTTGCGGCTGAAATATTGCGTCCAGGACAAATGGATCTTCGCCTCAACGGACGAGCGCGCGAGTAAGCCCTCGGCGGGCTCAACAACCGGCGGCGGGCCGCCAATCATGAGTTGCACGGGCTAGCGCGGACGGCGCGTGCGACAGATACCAGCCGTAGGGCCCGTCTGATGATGCTCCTTCTTCCATGGTGACTTGCCCTCGCGACGGTTTGTCGAAAATCGCGACCGTGAACGGGCGATAGGCGCGCGCGATTTCCAAGGCTTCGAGCGCGGTCTCCTGCGGGAGAAAATGGCGATGAAGGATTTCACCCGTCGCGGAGCCCACCAGCGCGCCGTTCGAGCTGACCATCGTGACCGGGCAGGGAATCTGCGCGACGAACGGCTGCGCGGAAAAACGCCGACGCCCTGTAACGATGGCAATGCGAACGCCGCGGCGTGAGGTTTCCTCCAGGGCGCGGAGGTTGGCCGGGGAAATCTCCGAGCGGCTGTTTAACAGCGTGCCGTCCAAGTCCAGCGCAAGCAGGCGTATGGCCATGTGAATAGAATCCTATCATGCCTCCAGGTGAGAGGCCTGTCAGCCGACATCAAACGCGCGCGCGAGAGAACAGGGCCTTTATTCGCTCGGGACGCGGAATTATCCCATCGAAATGAATTAAGCTAGACCCTCACGGCACGACAACGCGTTTATGGAGGGGACACTTGCCTATGCAACTTCGAAAAGCGGTTCGACCCATTCTCATTGCCGTTCTCATGCTGGCCGCTTCTGCGGCCGGGGCACAATCCACGCCCGCCCCCGCCAATCCTCTTGACCCGTTGGGTTGGTTCGTGGGCGGGAAGTGGGTGGCGGAAGGAGACAAGGGTCCGGACGGGAAGCCGTTTCACGTCGAGTCCACCATGACTTGGGGGGAGAACGGACGGACCATGCAGTTCACCACTCGATTCCGCGAGGAGGGGAAGCTCGTGACGGTTTACAGCGGCATTTACGCCTGGAATCCCGCGCGACAGAGGTTCGCGTTCCTCTACACCGATAATCACGGCAGCATGACACGGGGCGAGGCGGTCATGGAGGGCGACCGGCTGGAACAGGAGTTTGAAATCGTTAGCGCCGATGGCGCCGCCCATCCGTTCCGCTCGACCATCGTTCGCCGCGGGCCGGATGACTATGACTGGAACGTTCGCGGGCTGAAGGAAGGGAAGTGGCAAGAGATGATTGCCTTGAAGTATAAACGCATCCGGGATTGACCGCCTTAGTGCTCTCCGATGGCACGGTAGCGTAGGGTTTCCGCGAGACGAAACTGTGTGCTGCCGGCTCGTCACTTTTCACTTGTCACTCGCCAATGCTTTCTCGCCTTGCGGATGTCAAGGGTGGGTGGATATCAATGTTGACTGCTACGGCGTCGTTGCGTAGACGGTGTGAATGATCCACTTGCGACCCGAAACCGAGCGGCTCTTGGAAGACGAGGTTAGGAAAGGCCACTTCCAATCCGTCGATGAGATGATCGGCATGGCCATTCATGCCATGCGCGAGCAATCGAAGGCAGAACCAACCACGGCCCAGAAGCGACGCGAAGCCGTGGAGTGGGCGCTCGACTTCGCCAAGAACAAGGCGATTCCCCTCGGCTGACCTGCCCCCCGAAAACTGTACCAGTGTAAATGAGAGTTCTCCGGGGTATAAGAGCCCA
>QHZO01000263.1:8994-13555 GCA_003224695.1 Acidobacteriota bacterium | reverse complement strand
GTGGTTGCAGCCGAGCTTCATGCCCGCGTCCATATCCTCAATGGTTCCGAAGCCCTCTTCGTAAGCGCGCACGGCGTCAAGAAGGTAAGGCACCAGAAGGCGGTTGACGATGAACCCCGCGCGATCGGTGGTGAGGATCGGTGTCTTGCCCAGGCGCTTCGCGAAATCGAGCGCCGTGGCAACGGCCGCCGGGTCTGTGACCACGGTCTTGACCACTTCCACGAGCTTCATGAGCGGGACAGGGTTGAAAAAATGCATTCCCAGGAATCTTGGCCCGCGCCCCGTGGAGGTCATCATTTCGGTGATGGAAAGGGACGACGTGTTGCTGGCCAGAAGCGCCTCCGGCCGAAGAATCCGGTCAAGCGTCTGGAAAACTTCCCGCTTGCGGTCGAGGTTTTCAATCACGGCTTCAATCACCAGATCGCATCCCGCCAGATCCTCGATCTGGAGCGTCGCGTTCAACCGAGCGAGCGTCTGGGATTTTTGCTCCGTTGTTAAGCTGCCCTTTTCGACGAGCTTGGCGAGAGATTTTTCAATCCGCGCGCGCCCCGCAGTTAGAAGATCATCCGAGACTTCCCGGACGACGGTGGGGAAGCCGCTCATCGCCGAGACTTGCGCGATGCCGGAGCCCATCAGGCCGCACCCCACAACACCGACTTTCCGAATCTCCATGCCAGCTCTCCAGGGTTTGAGTGCTCGAGGACAAAGATTCCGGCGGCGCGTTCGTGGAGCGAAATCACGCGTGGAAAGCGGAGACCAGTACGCGCTTGCCGCCTTCCTTTTGTGACAGTTCGAGCGCCGCCTCCAGCCGGTTGATGACTTCCGTCACGCCATCCACGGGATCGAAATTGTGGCCCAGAGGAATGTCGCATACCGCTACGCAAAAGGCAGGCGCGGGCTGGCTGTCCGGCTTGACCTGGGCAACGGCCCGCCGCAGTTTTTCAACCGCCAGCCCCCCCTGCGGTAGCGGCGTGTCCGGAAAGACCACGGCGATGGCGCAAGGGCCGTAGCGAATTGAAATGTCGTTCTGGCGGAGGTTTGACTGTATCGCCTTCGCCACGGCCTGGATGTATCGCTGCATCCCGGCGTCGCCGAGCGCCTGCATGAGAGCC
Source organism: Acidobacteriota bacterium (assembly GCA_003224695.1). Lineage (GTDB taxonomy): Bacteria > Acidobacteriota > Terriglobia > UBA7540 > UBA7540 > Gp13-AA74. Next base: position 12,443 of record QHZO01000263.1, on the reverse strand, counting down.
GCAGGGTGTTCAGGCTCCAGCAGACAGACGCTTACGGGCTGCGCCTGCTCTTTGCCACGCGCCGCTTCCGAGAGCAGGCAGTCGAGATAAGAACTCCTTGGAAGCAGCCCCGTCTGCTCATCCGTGCCCGCGAGCGACCGCACCAACCGGCGGAGTTTCGTATTGTTGACGGCGATCACCAGTTGCGTTCCGATCGCCCTCACCATCACCATCTGGCCGGTTGTCCAACTGCGTCCCCGGTCGCACTGCTCGATCAGCAGCAGGCCGGCGGGCTGATCCCGGTCCAACAGCGGCGCGGCCATCAAAGATTTGATCTCCAGCTTCTCTATTTCCCCCCGGATCGGTGCCAGAACAGAGAACTGGCCGGGGTTTTCGATCAGCCACCCGTCCGGCTTTGCCGCCGCCCGATGCATGAGGGTCGCGTAAAGCTTCAGAGCCGCAGTAATGTCAGAACCCGCCACGGCCGGCGAGCAATATTCCACCGTCAGCGTAGGTGTGCGGTCCGGACTGCCGATGGCTCCCCAGGCTCGGCTGGCGGCGAGCGCCCGCCCAACTTCGTTAACCGCGACTTGCATGGCGCCCTGGGGCGTCGACTCCCGATAGATGCTGGCCGTGATCTCAGAAATGTTTTGCAATTCCTCGAGCGATTGCGGATGCACGGCGGACCGGGCCGTCTCCTGGACTTCGGTCTGGGCGGCCGAGGAGGCTGGGCTAGGGGAACCCGCCGCGGGCGCTGGCTTGAATCCGCCGGCGTTGTAAAGGTCGCGCAGTCGCTGGTTCTTTTCCTCCGCGCTTGGATAAAGCTGATTGATCCGCTCGAGCGTCGCCCGGAGCTTTGCGGCAAGCTGGTACTGATAGAACATCTCGCCTTCGACGATCAGGTCGTCAAGCCCCTGGCTTGGCTGCGTGGAAGTTCCGGCAAGCGTCGCCACGCCCGGCGCGCGGCCGCCCGTCGGCGGCTCGGCGCGCCTGGCAATGCTGTCGTACCAAATTTTGTCAATGTGCCCTTCGAGGTTCAACAGCCGGTCGTAGTGGCCTTCCCCGTAAGGGTCCACGTCAATGATTCGCTCCAGAGTGTCCCCGGCTTTCTGGTATTGGTCCGCGGCGAGATAAAGGTTGAAGAGTCGCGTGAGGGAGCGGCGAAGGCCGTCTTCCCTGTTGAATTCATTGTACAAGCCGGCGAGCATCTCGAGCACCGGCAGATTGCTCTGGTCAGCCTCGTAGATCTTCGCCGCCATTTTCAAGAACTCGTACTTTCTCCCCTGCTGTATGAAGGACGGCTTCAACTGGCCGAGGAGAGCGAGCGCCACATCCGCTTGCCCCTTTTCGACACGCCCTTCGACCAATTGTATGAGCAAATCGAGCGCGGCAGGTTGCGCCTCGTAGAGCCTCCAACAGATGGGCTGGGCCTTGTCGAAATCCCCGATGGCGAGGTAGCCCCGCCCCAGAAGCTCCTGCACGGTCAAATTATCCGGCTGGCTTTCGGCGATGGGCTGAAGCAGCCGAACGGCATCCGCTGCCTTGTCGCGTTGCAGATAAACTTCCGCAGCGGTGATTGATGCCGCCGCGTCCGCCGGGTCCAGCATATGGGCGCGCTCGGCGAGCTCGGCCCAGCGGTCTTCCTGGCCGGCCTTTCGAGCCAGTTGCGCGGCCTCAAGAAACGCCGGCGTCGCCACCTTCGCTTGCCGGGCGCGGCTTGCGGCCTCTCCAAGTTCCACGCGGGCTTCGAGGTCCTCGGGAGCAAGCTTCACAATATGACTGAGGCAGGCTATGAGCGCGGCAGCATCGCCGGCTTTCCGGCGAAGGACCAGCGCGCCGCGGTAGGCCTCGAGCGCCTCGGTCTTCTTCTGGGTCTTCTCGAGCAAACCCGCCAACTTCTCGAGCGTTGCCGAATCTTGGGGATTGATCTTCAGAATCTTCCGGCAAGTGGTGATGGCCTTTGCGCTGTCATTGGTTGAGCTTCAGAGAAAGTTCGGCGAGGTTGAGCAGCACGTCTTCCGAGTTCGGCTGCAGCTTGTTGATCTCGAGGTAGGTCTCCAGGGCCGAATCGAACTTCTGTTATTGCCGGTATTTTTCGGCTTTCTCGAAAAGTTTATCAACGTCGGGCATGGCTCAATCCGCTAAGTGAACCCCCGAGACTCACATCCGGTATCGAGGCTGGGTGTTAGACTTCCGAGCATAGCGCGCTTCAGCGGCATTTTCAAAGAATTCAGGACGGGTTCGTGAGGATAAGGTGTTTTGTCCCTCGCACAGTCCGAGTGACCGGCGGGCGACCTTAAGCAGGTATTTTCCTCTTTTCACCGGATCGTAGCCATCGAACAGCAATCAGGAAATCGTCCGTCCAGCCTTCATTGGGCGACTTGGGCACGGGCTGGAACTTAAGCATGAACTTTGGGTTCTGGGGCCTCTCCAGCAGCCAGTCAGAGACGGCATACATGAACGAGCGCCAATCGTTGGTCGAAGGATGCATCGACACCACAAGGATGTCAAACTCGTTGAATCGGTAGGGTCTGGTGTCCTCACCCGTGTGCGGGCCTCTCCCGCCTCGAGTCTTCTGGGTCTCGACCACGAACATTCCGTCGGGCAAGCGCCGGTATGCCTGGCTTGCCTTCATAGGTGCGTGACCTTTGAGTCGTTGCATCTTGACCTGGATGCGCGTGCTCCCTGCCGCGTCCCGAAGCAGAAAGTCGTACGGCTGGTCTCCTGCGAACTCCTCTGCCGACCAACCTCTCAGCTTCGCAATCACCCAGTATTTGAATGCAGCCTCAGCGATCACACCTCGCACGCCCCGCTGCGTTAAGTCGGAGGACCGTGCGATTGCTTCGAGAATCATTTTGGCGTCGGTATTCCATTGTCGCTCTAGCGGGTGAATGGGGAACTTCCGACGGAGGAGTTGGAAGATTTCTCGACGCTGAGACTCGCTGCACTGGGTTAGGAGGTGGCTAATTTGTTCGACTAAGGTCATCAAATTTGGTCCTAGCGCCCGGCCTACCGGCCGCCCCGGGGCGAAAGTTTGTGACGTCCGAGAGTTTAACTAATGTCCGACCCCCAATTAATAAAGTTCGTAGCTTCCCCTTTTTTGCAAGCTTGGAGATTGCCTGCCTCGATACACCCCGCAAGCGCGCCGCCTCAGCTTGTGACACCCACTCTTTTGCATTGAGCGCCATGTGGAAGAATTAGGTTGACAACGTAAACCTTTTTGCTATCCTACAGACCGCTAGCCGGACTATGTTATCCTGCGAGGTGGATCATGGCGACGGAAAAACGCGAGGCGCCTTTAGCTACGCAATCGGCAGGCAGGGCTTGCAGCATCAGAAAGAGGCAGGCATCCCTCTTTACCACTGGTCCCAGTCCCCAACATGGGATCCCGGGAATCTCACCCTATTACACAACGACGCTCGGGGCTGCTTACCTTGGGAACTCTCGCGACGTAATGGCGGCAATCCCAG
>QHZO01000263.1:7093-8946 GCA_003224695.1 Acidobacteriota bacterium | reverse complement strand
TTGGTTTTTGCCTTTCGCCCAGCAGGTTTATCGAACCCTTACCGAGGACGGAAGCTTTGTGCTGAATATCGGTGGAAGCTACAACCCCGGCGAACCTACCCGTTCGCTGTATCACTTTAAGCTTCTAATCGCGTTGGTCGAACAATTGGGATTCCACCTTGCCCAGGAGTGCTTCTGGTTCAATCCTGCCAAAATGCCAGCCCCCGCGGAATGGGTCACAGTTCGGCGGATGCGGCTGAGGGACTCTGTCGAGTATGTCTGGTGGCTTTCGAAAAGCCCGTGGCCAAAGGCCGACAATAGGTCCGTACTACGCCCATACAGCAGAGACATGGAGCGCTTAAGAGTGAGAGGACTGAGACGCACGGTCCGACCGTCGGGCTACAACATAAAGCCCAGCTTCGCCAAAACGGACCCCGGCGGTTCGATATCCCCCAATGTGCTTGAGTCGGAGGCGCCCCCCGACATGCTCACACTCGGGAATAACGCAGCGAACGACACCTATACACTGAGGTGCAAAGAATTCGGGCTAAAGGTCCACCCGGCTCGATTCCCGGCTGCTCTGCCTGACTTCTTCATGCGACTTCTGACGGACGAGGGAGACTTGGTGCTGGATCCTTTCGCTGGCTCCAACACGACAGGTGCCGTGGCCGAGAAGCTCCGTCGTCGATGGATAGCTGTAGAATTGATAGAGGAATACCTGGAAGCGAGCAGGTTCCGCTTCGAATAGCCACGCACCGCGGTTCGAACCGTCCCTTCCCTCCCCAATCCCTGGCAGGTTGAGGGAAACGAACGCATGGCAGACGCACGCTTTATCCGCAATTTTTCGATTGTTGCGCACATTGATCACGGCAAGTCCACGCTGGCCGACCGGCTGCTCGAGCGCACCGGCGCGCTCACCAAGCGCGAGATGTCCGAGCAGGTGCTGGACTCCATGGACCTCGAGCGCGAGCGGGGCATTACGATCAAGGCGCATGCCGTGCGCCTCAACTACCGCGCCCTCGACGGCAACGACTATCAGTTCAATTTGATTGACACGCCCGGCCACGTGGATTTTTCCTACGAAGTTTCGCGCAGCCTTTCGGCTTGCGAGGGGGCGCTGCTGATTATTGACGCCTCCCAGGGGGTCGAGGCCCAGACGCTGGCCAACGCTCACCTGGCCATGAACAACCGGCTAACCATCATTCCGGTCATCAACAAGATTGATTTGCCGGGCGCCGACGTGGCGGGAACCAAACAACAAATCGAGCACACCCTGGCGATTGACCCCAGCGAAGCCCTGGAGATCAGCGCCAAGCAAGGCACGGGCATCGAAGAAGTCATGGAGGCGGTTGTGGCGCGCGTTCCGCCGCCCAAGGGAACGCCCGAAGCGCCACTCCAGGCGCACATCTTCGATTCCTGGTTCGACAGCTTCCGAGGTGTCATTGTCCTCGCGCGGGTAGTTGAGGGGACGCTCGCCGTGGGGACGAAAATCCGCCTTTGTTCGAACCTTCAGGTTTACACGGTCGAGGAACTCGGCATCCGCACGCCTAAGCTGGTGCGCGTCGAACGGCTTCAGGCGGGCGAAGTCGGCTACGTCATCGCGAACATCAAGCGCGTTTCCGACACTCGCATCGGCGACACCATCACGGACGACGCGCGGCCGGCGCCTGAGCCTCTCGTGGGATTCGAAGAGATCAAGCCCATGGTCTTTGCCGGGCTTTATCCGGTGGAAGCAGGCGATTACGAAGGGCTGCGCGATGCGCTCGAGAAGTTGCGCCTGAACGACGCCTCGTTTTTTTACGAGCCGGAGAGTTCCGTGGCCCTGGGTTTTGGGTTTCGCTGCGGGTTCCTCGGGCTGTTGCACATGGAGATCG
>QHZO01000263.1:0-7055 GCA_003224695.1 Acidobacteriota bacterium | reverse complement strand
AGGACGGGAAAGTGCATGATGTGGATAGCCCTACCAAGTTTCCGCCCGCGGGAGACATCGCCAAGGTGGAAGAGCCCGTCATCACGGCGCTGATCCTGACCCACGACCAGTATCTGGGCGGAATCCTCCAACTTCTCGAGGAGAAGCGCGGCCTGCAAAAGGGCTTCGAGTACGTCTCGCGCGAGCGAGTGCTCCTGACCTACGAGCTGCCGTTAAACGAAATTGTCATGGACTTTTACGACCGGCTGAAATCCGTTTCGCGCGGCTACGCTTCGCTCGACTACCACTTGGCGGGTCGGTGGTCGTCGGACCTGGTGAAAGTGGATTTGCTCGTCGCCGGCGAGGCTGTGGACGCGCTGTCGTTCATCTGTCATCGCGACGGTGCGTTCGCCCGCGCGCGCTCGCTGTGCGAGCGCATGCGCAAGCTCATCCCGCGGCTACAGTTTGAGGTGGCCATCCAGGCCGCCATCGGCTCGAAGATCATCGCGCGCGAAAACGTTGCCGCCATCCGCAAAAACGTCCTGGCCAAATGCTACGGCGGCGATATCACGCGCAAACGCAAGCTCCTGGAGAAACAGAAAGAAGGCAAGCGCCGCATGAAGCGCGTGGGCAAAGTGGATATTCCCCAGGAAGCGTTCCTGGCGGTGTTGAAGGTAACGGATTGAAGTCTTGCCCGTGGACTGGAGTGCCGGGTAGCGCGGATATAAAATGCCCTCCATTCGGTTTGTCGCTCGTTGGGCTTGGAGAAACCTAGAGTGAACGCTTTCGATTCGGAGCCACCCACTCCTTCGGCTTCCAGCCCGCCCGAGCCGACTCCCCAGCTTCATAGCCCTTCATCTTCGCCGCCCACCTCGTCCATCCTGCGAGAAATGTTTCTCAATGATGAGGGCCTCCGCGCCGGCTGGCGGCTGCTCTTGTTCATCGGATTGGCCCTCGCCGTCCTTTTCTTGCTGGGCCGCTTGAGCCATCTGCTGGGGGTTCGGATCGCAGCCGGTTTGTTCGGACCTCTTACCGCCATCGAGGGGGAATCGTTGCTGTTCTTTTCCGTATTCGCGGCCGCTGCCGTTATGGCGAAGCTCGAGCGGCGGTCGCTTGCGCACTACGCGCTCTCCTTGAAAGGCGCCTTCGGCCGCCGGTTCTGGGAAGGGGCTGTTTGGGGTTTGGCCGCTCTGTCGCTCCTGATGATCGCGATTTGGCTCGGCCATGGTTATTCTTTTGGCAGCGTCGCGCTAGCGGGCCGTGAGCTGCTAAAGTACGCCGCTCTTTGGGCCGCGGCATTTTTGGCGGTGGCCTTCTTCGAAGAATTCCTCATGCGCGGTTACGCGCTGTTTACGCTCGCGACGGGCATAGGATTCTGGCCGGCCGCCCTTTTGCTCTCCTGCCTGTTCGGCACGCTGCACCTCGGCAACTTGGGGGAATCTTGGGTCGGCGGATTGAGTGCGGGGCTGATCGGGTTCTTCTTTTGCCTCACCGTCCGCCGCACCGGCAGCCTGTGGTTTGCTATCGGATTTCACGCCGCCTGGGATTACGGCGAAAGTTTCATCTACTCGGTTCCCGACAGCGGCTCAATGGTGCCGGGCCACTTGATGGAATCCTCCTTTCGCGGGCCCGCCTGGCTGACCGGAGGCTCCATTGGCCCGGAGGGCAGCGTTTTCGTATTCGTCTTGATCGGCCTTCTTTGCCTGGCCTTCGACCGCTTGAACCCGGAAGTGCGTTTCCCGGCCGTGACCGCGCCCGCGTCAACAGTGGATGAGTTGGCCGCCCCGCAGTAAAATCCCGCTTTTCCGAACCCAGCCTACGGAGGCGCACGGTGGAACTCAAAATCGTCACAATCGAAAAACCCGCCGACATGAATTTCATTCTCGGCCAGTCGCATTTCATTAAGACGGTCGAAGACCTCTATGAGGCGATCGTCGAAACCGTTCCGGGCATGAAGTTCGGCATCGGCTTTTGCGAGTCCTCCGGTCCGGCGCTGGTCCGCTGGGCGGGGAACGACGCGCGGTTGATCGAGCTCGCGCAGAGGAATGCCATGGCTTTGGCTTCGGGCCATGCGTTCATTATCTTTATGGAATGCGGATTTCCCGTAAACATTTTGAACGCCCTGAAGAACGTTTCGGAAGTCTGCGGCATTTATTGCGCCACGGCCAATCCCGTGGAAGTCATCGTCGCCGAGACCGACCAGGGCCGCGGCATCCTCGGCATCATTGACGGCGTGAAGACCAAGGGCGTCGAGACCGAAGGCGATATCAAAACGCGGAAGGAATTCCTGCGGAAGATTGGTTACAAATTGTAAGGCTAATGTATCCCTCTTGCCTTCGGCTATTTGTTTGTCCCAACAGTTGGTTTGGAGCAGAGGAGTCTCGTGCCTTCAGGCGTGTCACTAAGGGGAAAGGTTAATTTAAGAGTTCACCTGACGTAAAATACCGCTATGTCAACCAAACTCCTATTGGACAGGGCGGGGCGTGTTGTGATCCCCAAGGCCATTCGCGAGGAAGTTGCGATTAATCCTGGCGATAGTCTCGAAATCGAGTGCGAGCGCGAGCTGATGATTTTGCGCCCCGTGCGATGCCGTCCCGGCCTCGAGAAGGAGCGAGGCGTGTGGGTCTACGGAACGGGCGAGCCGCTGCGCGCTACCGTGGCCGAGGAGACTCTCAGAGCGGTTCGCGGAAGACGCACGAGGCCCGGCCTTGGGCGGAGTGAATGAAAGCCTTTTTCGACACCTCAGTCCTGGTCGCCGCTTGGGGTAGCTTGGATTGTGCCAGGTAGGCGGCACTGATATACTGACCTTTGCGCGCATGACTCTGCACGATTACAAGACAGTCCTTTATCGTCAGGACGACGGCTCGTGGGTCGCAGACATCCCTGCTATTCCTGGCTGCTATGCGCTCATGGGGACGCGCGAAGAGGCGCTCGCCGAGCTATCGAAGGTTTTCGGGATAATCGCGGACGAGTATCGGGAGAAGAGCATCCCGCTTCCCGCGGACACCACCGAGATCGTCCATGCCTAGCGCCACGGCCCGCGATTTCCAACGCGTGGCGCTGAGACTTGGCTTCAGGGAGACTCGCCAGACAGGGAGCCACGAGCGCTGGAACCATCCCGACGGTCGAGCGGTTACGCTCCCCCTTCATGGCGGCAGGGAAATCGGCCCGCCCTTGTTTTTCAAGATCCTCCAACTCAGCCTAACGCTTGAGGAATTCCAAAACATCCGATAGGCCGGTTCTAACTTTTCTTTTCCTGCACTCGCGCGCCGAGTACCCCGCGATGAAGGCGAATGGAAACGTCGTCGCCGAGGGCGACCTGGGCCGCGTCGCGGACGATGCGCCCCGCGGCGTCGCGCGTGATCGAATAGCCGCGTTGAAGGACCGTCAGCGGGCTGCGCTCTTTAAGCAGCGCCGCAACCTGCGCCAGGCGATTGCGTCGCTCGGCCGAGCCCCGGCGGAATTCCGAATCCATGCGCGCCCTCCGTTCATCGAGCTCCGCCCGCCTTAATCTTAGAAAGCGGCGAAAATCGTAGCGTGTGACGCCGGCTGACGCTTCCTGCCACTTCCGCCGCGCCACGTTTAACCTTTCGCGCAAAACCTTCTCGAGCTCCGCAATCAGATCGTCCACGCGCTGCGCCCGTTCTTCCAGGCGCGTCGCGAGCGTCAGAAAGGCGGGGTGCATCCGCAACTCGGTCAGCCGCGAACGCACGTTCGAAAGCACCAATTGAATGAGCTGACTCAGGTGACGCGAGCGGTTATCGAGTTCCGCGAGGAAGTCTTTTTTCGGATGGACGACCAGTTCGGCGGCGGCGGAAGGCGTCGGGGCGCGGAGGTCGGCGACGAAATCGGCTATCGTGAAGTCGGTTTCGTGCCCCACCGCGGAGACGATGGGGATTTTCGACGCCGCGATGGCCCGCGCGACAATCTCTTCGTTGAACGGCCACAAGTCTTCAAGCGAGCCCCCGCCGCGCGCCAGGATCACGACATCGGCGTTTCGTTCGCGGTTGAAGGTGCGGATGCCTTCAACGATTTCCCCTGCCGCGCCCTCGCCCTGGACGCGCGCGGGATAGATGAGCACGTTCATGTTCCGAAAGCGGCGGCGGAGCACGCGCAGGATATCGCGGATGACCGCGCCGCTCGGGGAAGTGACCACGCCTACGGTCCGCGGCAACACGGGCAGGGGCTTCTTGCGCGCGGGGGCGAACAAGCCCTCGGCGGCGAGCTTCGCCTTGAGCTGTTCAAAGGCAAGCTGGAGCGCGCCCAGGCCCGCGGGCTCCAAGTATTCGACATAAAGCTGGTATTCTCCGCGCGCCTCATAAACACCCAGCCGCCCGCGGGCGATGACGGACATTCCGTCCTGCGGCTTGAACTTCAAATAGCGCGCCTGGTTCCGGAAGCACACGGCGCGGAGCTGCGCCGAGGCATCTTTCAGCGTGAAATAGAGGTGCCCGGAACTCGCGCCTCGAAAATTTGAAACCTCGCCGGCCACCCAAACGTCCGGGAAGCGCTTCTCGAGCAGCCCTTTGATTTCGAGGTTCAGCTCCGTGACGCTGTAGATTTTCCGCTGGACTTGGAAATTGAGAGTGATTTGACCCAAGGAAACCTCGAAAAATCGCCCGTTGGCCGCCGCGAGGATCGGGTCGAAGGTCGAGAGTTGAGAGTCGAACGTAAGGACTTTGAACTTTCGACTACTGACTCTCGACGCTTCAACGGACGATGGACATCTGATGCGTCCTACTTCTTCGTCAAACACGAAATGAGCCAGAGGATACCCGTCAATAGGACACTGATGATCACGCTCGTCGCCAGAGGAAAATAAAATGAAAAATTCTTGCCGCGAAAAGAAAAATCACCCGGCAACCGGCCCAGTCCCAGGAACGAAAACTTTCCTCCAGCCATCAGGAGTAGCCCGAGCGCCACCGTCACGACGCCAAGGATCACCAGGGCTTTGCCGATTTGGAATGTGAAGCCACCCGGCACGTTCTCCCTCCGACCACGCTCAGGAGACATTTTACACCCGGCGTCGGCGTGCCGTAGGGGCGACCCTCGTGGTCGCCCCTATGGGCTGATCCCGATTTCATAGGGGCGGGCGCAAGGCCCGCCCCTACATCGCTGAAACTGCGCGTTCCTCTCCCGCGGCGTCACGTGAGTTCGACGCCTGAAAAGAAGTAGCCGATTTCGTAGGCGGCGGTCTCCGGAGCGTCGGAGCCGTGGATGGCGTTGTGCTCGATGCCGGTGGCGAAAAGGTTGCGGATAGTTCCGGGCGCCGCTTTAGCCGGATCAGTTGCGCCCATCACCTCGCGCAGCCGGGCGATGGCATTGTCGCCTTCCAGCACCATTACCAGCGCCGGGCCGGAACTCATGAATTCCGTCAAGCTCTCGAAGAACGGCTTGCTGCGATGGACCTGGTAGAAGCCCTGCGCTTCGCGCTTTGTGAGCTGGATAAGGCGCGCGGCGACGATTCGAAATTGTCTTGCTTCGAGAATTTTGATGATGTCGCCGACGTGGTGCCCCTCAACGGCGTCGGGCTTGACGATGCTTAACGTGCGCTCGATGGCCATTGGCCTCCTTCAAAATTATAAATAGTGAAGGGTGAATAGTGAATTCGTCTTCCAGTCATTTTCGAATGTAAAGAGAACTCTTTCCGGCGCAATTCACTATTCACAATTTACTATTCAGAATTTGTTTGATTGTTTCGCCAATCAGCGCCGGGCTTGGAGCGAAGGCGATGCCGGCGGATTCGAGCGCGCGAATCTTGTCGGCGGCCGTGCCTTTGCCGCCGGAGATGATCGCCCCGGCGTGGCCCATACGGCGGCCGGGCGGCGCCGTGCGGCCGGCGATGAATCCCACGACCGGTTTTTTGACCTTCGCCTTGATGAACTCCGCGGCTTCCTCTTCGGCCGTCCCGCCGATTTCGCCGATCAACACGATGCCGTGAGTTTCCGGGTCGTCATTCATCAGGCGAAGCACGTCAATGAAATTCGTCCCGACGATCGGGTCTCCGCCGATGCCGACGCAGGTGGACTGGCCGATGCCGAGCGCGGTCAGTTGCCCGACAGCTTCATACGTCAGCGTGCCGCTGCGCGAGATGACACCGACGTGGCCCGGCAAATGAATTCGGCCGGGCATGATCCCGACTTTGCATTTCCCCGGTGAAATCACTCCGGGGCAATTCGGGCCGACGAGACGCGTCGCTCGGCCGGCGAGAAATTGCTTTACGCGAACCATATCGAAAGTCGGGATGCCTTCCGTGATGCAGATGACCAAAGGCAACTCAGCGTCCGCCGCTTCCATGATGGCGTCCGCGGCAAACGGCGGCGGAACGAAAACTACGGAGGCATTCGCCCCGGTCTTTTCCCGGGCCTCGCGCACGGTGTTAAATACCGGCACGCCCGCTGCCGTTGTCCCGCCCTTGCCAGGTGTCACGCCCGCCACAACCTTCGTTCCATATTCGATCGCTTGCTGGGTATGAAACGAGCCCTCGCGTCCCGTAATTCCTTGAGCGAGAAGGTGGGTATTCTCGTCAACCAAAATACTCATGAGGAACCCTTTGAAATTCCGGACCGAGATGACGTCAAGTTGATTCTGCCTTATGAATCGTCAATTTGGCGAGCAAAAGCTTGTCGTGGACCGTGGTAAAAATGAGCAGACTCACGATGGAACCGACGAGGCACGTCGCCATATCTTTCTGCGTGTCCCAAATATCTCCCTGGCCTCCTAAGAACGCATCCCCCTTGCTTCCTGTCGCCACGGAGACGCGCCACTCTAGCAACTCATAAAGCGCGCTGAAGGCCATGCAAACGCAGACGGAGAGGAAGGAGACCATCTTGCCCTTCTTCAGCGGCGTGGCGCGAAGCAGAATTTCCCGCACAATGAGGGCCGGAACGAAGCCCTGGAAGAAATGTCCGACCCGGTCATAGTCGTTCCGGGCGAGCCCAAAATGATCGCGAATCCAATTGAATGGCGGGACCTCCGCATAGGTGTAGTGCCCGCCGATCATCAAGATGATCGCGTGGATCATTACGAGGAAGTAGATCAAGCCGGTAATACGAGGAAGTAGATCAAGCCGGTAA
>QHZO01000262.1 GCA_003224695.1 Acidobacteriota bacterium | reverse complement strand
CGCCCCGGAGCGACTTCAAAATTGGCGACGCGCCAAAATCGTAGTCGGGCCCCGCGCTTTCCGGACAATTCGTGGTGTCAGGATTCACGCAGGCGAGATTCCACGTATCGCCCGGGGTGAGTTGGCGGGACCAGAGGACTTGCCCAGAATCCATATCCATGGCAAGGACGGCGTCGCTGAATTTGCTGGTCGGTCCCGAATAATCATTCCCTGTCGCCACGTAAATCGCCTTGCGTGAGGGATCGAGCGTGGGCGCTGACCACACTGCCGCCCCGGAGGGCCCCCAAAGTTCGGTGCCTTTCGTGTTTCGCCCAGCCAGCTCGGGGGCTTCAGGAATAGTGTGAGTTTTCCAAATTTGTTTTCCCCTACGGATGTCCAGCGCCACAACGCTGCCGCGAAATTTGCAGCATTCGTACTTGGGATCCATGGCGGTGCCTTCTTCGCCCGAGGATACCGGGACGTAAAGGCGGTCACCGTAGAGGGCAGGGGAGCCCGTGATGCGCGCAGAAGCGAAGTCATCAACTTTTGTGCTCCAAAATAACGTGCCATCTTCCTTCGAAACTGAATAGACATTTGCCTGTACGTCGCCGAAGAATACGGCGCGCGCACCGACGGAAACTGCGGACCGAATCATGCTCTGCGCCTTGAATTGCCAGATGACACAACCCGTGAGCGCGTTGAGGGCGTAGACAGTGCCATCTTCGCTTCCTTCATACACCCGGCCGCTCGTAATCGTCGGTTGGGCGCTGGCTGTCGATGCTCCAGGAAATCCAAATGCCCACTTGAGTTTGAGCCTGGGAATCTGTTCGGGGCTGATGCCGGCGATCTCAGCGGATTGGAATCGAGCGTTCGAGATATCACCGCCCCAGCCGTTCCAGCCGGGCGCATTCGACAGGGGGGGAGGGTCGCCCACGCAGGCGCCTGCCGCGGCGGAGACCGCCGGCGTGTCCGGTGTGCCGAGATATTCGGCGATGCCGGCTCGCTCCTCCGGAGTGAGGGCGGACGCTACGGACTTCATTCGGCCCGTTTCGAGCGAGGATAGAATCGTTTTCCGGGACATCCGGCGAAGGACTTCAGGCAACGGCGCTCGCGTCCCGCTCCCCGCCTGATGACACATGGCACACTTTGCCTGGAAGAGCGCGGGACCATCGCTCGCCAAGGTTGTGGAGGATACCAACAGAAAGACCAACGACTTGAGCATCGCTCAGAGGATATCATCCATGATGTTTATCGCCAAATTGGCGCGGGCCGGGGGAAATTGGCGACCGAAGCGCTGGCTTCCATTGATCTTCCCTTTCGTCAGGTCAAGGGGAAAAGACTTTCAAACAAACCGCTGCGGGTGGAGCAATTCCACATATAATCTTGGGCCATCGGGAGAGCAACCATACCCTCATGAAGAAACACCTTGCCGCTCGCAAAGCGTTCGCCACGCTTGCGACAATCATCGCGTTCGTTTGGCTGATGTCAGTCATTATGCGGGCAGAAGACCCCGCGCAATCAAAGCCGCTCTATCTTGACCCATCTCTTCCAATTGAAATGCGCGTGAACGACCTCATCAAGCGCATGACGATTCAGGAAAAAGCGTCGCAAATGCAGAACTCGGCCCCGGCCATTCCGAGGTTGGGCCTTCCGTCCTATGACTGGTGGAGCGAAGCCCTGCACGGTGTGGCGCGCTCCGGATACGCCACGGTTTTTCCGCAGGCGATTGGGATGGCCGCCACATGGGACACAGAATTGATCTATCGTGAAGGCCGCGTGATTTCCACGGAGGCCCGGGCAAAATTCAATCAAGCTCAACGCGAAGATAACCACAACATTTATTTTGGGCTGACATTCTTTTCTCCTTGCATCAACATCCTTCGCGACCCGCGTTGGGGACGGGGGCAGGAAACCTATGGCGAGGATCCCTTTTTGACTTCCGAGATGGGGGTGGCCTTCGTGAAAGCGCTGCAGGGCGACGACCCGAAATATCTCGAGGCCGTCGCCACTCCGAAAGCCTTCGCGGTTCACAGCGGGCCGGAGTCACTGAGGAGGGGATTCAAGGCGAACCCTTCGCCGCACGATCTTGAGGACACTTATCTCGCGGCCTTCCGAGCCGCTTTGGTGGAAGGGAAGGCGCGATCCGTCATGTGTTCTTACAACGCCGTTGACGGCGTCCCTGCTTGCGCGAATCCGATGCTCATGCAAAACAAGCTCCGGGAAGAATGGAAATTTCAGGGCTATGCGACTTCCGACTGTTACGCGGTGGATGACATCACCCAAAGCCATCACTTGGTCCCGAACAACGAATACGGGGCCGCGCTTGCCGTGCGAGCGGGAACGGACATCACTTGTGGTCCGGAATACGTGACGCTCCCCAAGGCCGTTCAAGACGGATTGATTACGGAAGCGGAGATGGACATTGCTTTGCGGCGGCTTTTCACGATCCGATTCCGCTTAGGCCTTTTTGACCCGCCCGAAATGGTTTCGTTCAACAAGATTCCCCTATCGGAAGTCGGCTCGCCTCAGAGTCGAATGACGGCGCTCGAGGTGGCCCGGGAATCGATGGTTCTGCTCAAGAACGCCGACGGTCTCCTCCCGCTGAAGGGCACCGTGAAATCGATCGCCGTCGTCGGCCCTAATGCCGAATCGCTCAGGTCGCTCGAGGGCAATTACAATGGCGCCCCGGTGAACCCGGTGCTGCCGCTCGATGGGATGGTCCAACAGTTCGGCGGCAAAGCCAACGTGGTTTATGCCCAGGGTTCGCCTTACGTTTCTAACTTTCCCGTCGAAATGCCGCGGACGGTGTTTCATCCGGAAGGCAATCCCAAAACGGAAGGATTGAAGGCAGAGTATTTTGGCGACGCAAATTTTTCGGGCAAACCCATCCTGACGCGCGTCGATCCCCAAATCCAATTCGATTGGAACGCCGCCGAACCCGCCCCGGGCGTTTCCAAGCGGACCTTCGCGGTTCGGTGGGCTGGAGTGCTCACGCTGCCCGGCCCTGGGGAATATACTTTCGGTTTCGATCAACCTTTCTGCTGGCCATGCGACGGCCGCGAAAGCATTCGCATGTTCCTCGACGGCAAGCCCGCCATCTCGGTCGAGCAGAACTCGCGGAACGTCAGCGTGCCCTCGTACAAGATGCAGTCCAACGGCGCGGCTTCTTACGCCTTGAAAGTGGAATACACGCACGATGCGCCCGTGTACCTGGCCGGGCTGACACTCACATGGCAGCCGCCGCTCGGGGTTTTGCGCGACCAGGCCGTAGAACTGGCGAAGTCGGCGGATGTGGTGGTGGCCTTCATGGGTATTTCTCCACGCCTCGAAGGGGAGGAGATGGAAATCCACGTCGAAGGTTTCAACCGCGGCGACCGGACTGACTTTAATCTCTCGCGGGCGCAGCAGGACTTGCTCGAGGCGCTCGCGGCCACTGGCAAGCCTCTAATTTTGGTTTTACAGAACGGTACCCCGATGTCCGTGAATTGGGCGAACGAGCACGCCGGCGCCATCCTGGAAGCCTGGTATCCCGGAGAGGCAGGCGGTACAGCCATTGCGGAAACGCTGGCCGGGTTCAATAACCCGGCTGGGAGGTTGCCGGTCACCTTTCTCAAATCGGCGGATCAACTGCCGCCCTTCGCGGATTACAACATGGCGGGCCGGACCTATCGCTACTTCTCAGGCGATCCTCTATATCCTTTTGGTTTCGGTCTGAGCTATTCGAAGTTTGAGTACAGTCCCTTGAAGGTTTCAAACGAACAACCTGGCACTCAGGACAGCGTCCATGTGGAAGTAGAGGTCAAGAACTCCGGGGACGTCGCGGGTGATGAAGTCGTGGAGTTGTATTTGACCCATCGCGGAACGACTATTCCTGTTCCAATCCGCGCCCTTGCGGGCTTTCGGCGGATTCACCTCGCGCCCGGCACCGTACGGCAAGTATCCTTCATACTCACGCCGCGCGAATTGTCGGTGGTTGATGGCGCCGGCCGTCGCATCGTTCAGCCAGGCGAAGTAACCGTCTCCGTCGGCGGCAAACAGCCCGGATTCAAGGGCAGCGCTGATCGGAACTCGACGGAAGTTGTTTTCGGCAGCCTCAAATTGCAGGGCCCTTCCGTTCAGTTGAATTAGGAAGCTGGGTCTGAAATCAGGACAAAGCGAATCTGGTCAGGTCAGCGGATATTTCCGAACGCTTATTCAACCGCTCGGTCTCACCTTGAAAGGACAGCGAGTAAGGTCATGTATCCGTCCACCAGCAGGCCCTCGTACCCATATGGCGTGCCGTCCCAGGCCTTCCAATCATAGGAGCGGCCATTCGGCCCAATGCCTTGAAATCCGCGATCTTCGAAGGCGCGGAGCATGGGGAATAGAATCGCGTCGGCTTCCTCGTGCCGGCCCAATTGGTAGAGCGCCTGAATCATAAAGTACACATAGCAGGCCGAGGCGCCGCCATTCTCATAAATCTGAAATCCATCTGTTCCATCTTCTTTTTCTGCCCCGCCCCATTCTCCCCGCGGCTCCAGATAATCGTCGCGCCGGATAGGGATGAGGTTGCCCGGCAGTCCATATTCAAAATGCGTGTAACCGACTTCCCGCATTTTGGTGAGGAGGTGATCCATCAATTCATTGCCAACCTTCGGCGAAACCAGGCCGTAGGTGATGGCCACACCGTTGACGAACGTGAAGTAATAATCGTGCAGGACGCCGTCGGCGCTGCGCCAGCCGCCCAACACACCCGTGGCTGGATTGAAAAAAGTATTGAAGTAAACGGCATGCAGCTTTTCGGCCCTCGAAAAATAAAGGTCGGAATCTTCCCGATGCCCTGCTTGCTTGGCCATATTCGCCATGTCCAGAAGCGCTCGATATGCCAGCGCGTTTCCGTACGCGTCTTTGTCGCCGAAACCGATGTCGTCCCACCAGTTGGCCGCATGCTTGGAGAACTGCAGTGGTGGCGGCAGCAGTTTGTGCGACCAGGACCCGGAGTTGCCGCTCTCCGGATATGCGATCAGACCATCGCCGTCCTTATCCATGCCGAGCAGCTTGGTTGCCCAGTCCTTCAGGCCGGCGTAGTTCCGCTTCAACCAGCTTTTGTCCTTGCTGCCCTCGAAGTAATCCGAAGCGGCGATCAGCAGCGAAGGGTACGTGTCCGTGTAGTCGTATGGATTGGTCGGATCGTCAAAAACGTAGCCGGTGATTCCGTATCCCTTCATCCCTTGGAGATAACGGTCGAGAGTCTGGCGCACGATGTCGAGGGCCGTGAGACCAGGGGCTAAAGGAGGCGTCTGCTTTGCAACCGCGGAATACTCAAACAGCGTGAATGCGCAAACGTCGCTGGCGGCATTGTTGGCGAGGGCGCGATAGTGCGGGCTCAGTTGGAAAATGTTCAGCCAGTTGCGGCGGAAACCGTCAAACCGGGGATCTTCGGCGAGGTCGGCGGGGCCGGGAAAGATGGTGACAACCTCCAGCGTGTAGTCCCGTAAGGGCCTTGCGGCGGAGGCTGCGGGGAAAGTGACCTTGACGTAGTCCTCGGATTGCCTCGGTTTGTGGAAGCGTTCGGCGTTGTAGCCGAGAATCACCTCCTCGGCCGTATTGGAAGTGATTCTTAACGTCCCCTGGTCCGGCATGTGGAGCAACGCGGGCAGGCGGACGTTTCCCTCAGCATTCATCAGGCCAAGCAACGTCGCGTGGTTGAGATGCGTGTCGAAGTTCAGCACGAGCGGCGGGACGGGATGATCGGCGGAATATTCAGACCGCATGTGAATCCCCCTATTCGAAATTTCAAAAGTCCAAGCCGGAGGGGAAGTCGCTGCAGTCCCCGCTGCACGATATGAAAAAGTCGAGCCATGATGGCCGAGTATAAATTTCGTTCCCGCCGCGCCCGGGGGTCTGAGCGGATTAGGCCCGAGCTTCTTCTTGCCCAACGAATCGAGCGAGAGCGAGACGATGGCCGGCTGGTCGGGCGCCAGCGCGACGCTGAGGAAGTCGGATTGATACTGCAACGAATCTGGCGGCTGTTGCGCTGCGGCCGGGCTGAGCACCCAGAACCACGCGATGGCCGGTATCAACGTTCTTGTCGCTCGGTTTTGCATGGAAGCGCCTCTCATGAAGGGCATCCCTCACACGGGGTCTTTCCTGGAATCTTTTCGGTTCGAGCAGGCGCAGCATCGAAGCATGAGCATCATTGTGCCGCTTTCCGGTTTTCGTTCACGAGTGTACCGATCTCATCGCCCATGTCAAACCCTGTGGCCACCGCACCGCCGCTGAATGCGCCAAAAAGGTAATCCAAACAGAGGGGCGCGGCAGCGGGCAGCTCTCCGCCACTGTTTGGAGATATGGACCTGGAAATCGAGTGCGCGTCGCTCAGGTGGCGTTGAAATCCGGCGAAAACAGGCGCTCCCACGGCACGTGCTTCAAGTAAGGTTTGCCGGTGTGGTAGTTGAGGATGTTCTGCATCGTCTGGCAGACGAGGTCAAATCCCAGTACGGCGCGCGCGTTCAGATGATAGAGGACTCCGAGGTCGGAGGGACTGTCCATGAATTCCGCGTACTCCCGCGTGGCGGCCTGCACCTGGCGGCTCGCCTCGTTGAATTGATGGACCGCCGTTGACAGTTCCGCGACGAATTCCTCGCGGGAGACCCTGCTCCGGTCTTTGAATGCCTTGTCGAAGACCCCATAGGCTTTCCGCATGGTCACGAGCGCGGCGATGTAATCACGATAAGACTCGGTGCGGTTGATCATGTAGCGCAGCTCATATTCGCCCTGAGGAGCGACATCGGGCTGCGCCGCTCGCATCGCGTCCAACGCCTTGTTCAAATACCCGATCGAGCCCTGGAACCTCACAATCGTGTCGGGCAATTCCGTGATGAAGCCTTTCCAATCAGGAATTGTGGGGCCGTCAAACGCGTCGGGTTGGGTGAAGAATCGGTGAGCCATGTGAACTTCGGGCAGGGAAGTGCAGCAATTCATCATGGTGTATAGATACCAGTAGAGGTTGTACCCAACATATTGCTGATTGTCCTCGAGGTCCATGAAGGCTCGGTACATCGCCGGAGCGGCTTGGGGTCCGAAAACCTGTTCTGAGTAGTTCTTGTAGAATTCTTCCGGGCCCAGGTGCGGAGACCACGCCGCGCGAGTGAGGAACAGGCTGTTGGTTTCCGTTCCGCGCACGCGGTCGATCTGGCCGGCGAAGCCCGTCAATCCCTTTTTCAAGCCCTCGGAAAAAATCTTGTCCGTCGCGCTGTATTGCCGGACGCTAAACTGCATGCCCATCATTTCAAAATCATCGTCCACCCGCGGCTCGATGGTTCGTTCGCGATCGCCCATATTGGCGAAGATTTCCATGGGGAGCCCGGCCGGAGTCCAAACGCCGCTCGACTCCATGTCGGTGAAGGGCACGTCCTTCGGCAGCAACCTGTCGAACAGCGGCAAGGCGTAGCCGCGCCCCACGCCCATTAGACCGATTTTGGCCTGGGGCCGAACAGCGTCGCGCTGCTTCAGCAGGTATTGAAACAGGTCGAAGTAACCGATGTTCGAGTCCACGACCAGATCGGAATCCTGGGGAATATCAATCACCCAGGGGATCCGCGCCTTGCGAAGTTCGAAGAATTCCGGACGCTTCTCAAGGTAGAAAGCTCTGTGCTTTTCATTGTTCAGGTCGGGATACATCTCGCCGACGTTGAGGAAATACCCCTCGGCCTCGGGGTAGGTGTCGAACAAAGCTCTTAAGCGATTCACTTGAATTTCGCGGTTGACTTCGTCGAGCGGATGCACGAAGGAGGCAAGGCATCCAATTCCACCGCGAGCCAAACCTTGATGCCCCTTTGGTTGGCGTGCCGGATGATTTTGTGGAGAAGATCCTCGGCCACCTGGAAGGCCTGGTCCGGCGTTTCCACATTTTGCATTTCGGGCGGAGCGATTCGGCGGTATTTGAACCTCTCTTTCCCAATGGACACATCGTCGGTCGTGCGTGACCCAAATCCGCCGTAAGCCCAAGTCATGTACCCACTTTCCTTGGTGGAGACGTCGCCCAGCATGGGCATCTCGCCTTTGTAGCCGTACTTCAGCCATGGCTCGTAAGAGAACCACCAGAATTGCAAGTAATTGCACTTCATCTTCGCCATCTGGTCGATCAGCTTCGCGTAATCTTCGTAAGAAAACATGGTGATATTCTCGTACCCCGCGTCGGGCACGAGAAAACCGCGTCGGGACATGGCGGGCTCCTGCCGGAGATCGAGGGGGGGGATCTCCAGAGTGTCTCGGCGTGGAGGAATGATGTCGCCCGTCAGCCGAAAGGTGACCCCCAGGCGCTCAATCAATTCGTAGACTCCATACATCGTGGACGGCCCGTCGTTCCCAGCGACGACGACGACCGGGTGGCTTCCGACGCGTCCGGTCTTAATCAGAAAGCCGTCTTGCTTCAGGCCGCTGAATTTCATCCCAAGCGCCATGGCCGCTTCATGAGAGGTTTGGTTGACCTCAGCGCCGCCTATGGCGATCAAAGTCTCCCGGGCCGGGCTTGAGGCGACCTCGCTTTCCGATATGATCTTGAACTCGGCGCCCGACAGGGTTTGCAGATACCTTGCGAGCTCCGATGCGGCGAATTTATACAAATCCGCAGGCTGCTTGCCCAATACAATCGACGCGCGGGCGTGGCCGTTCGCAGCCACTACGAGAGGGCCGGAAGTCTTCGCGCCGCCTGCCGGTCGGGTCGCGGCGGCGAGATGTTCGGCGAATGTCGCGGCGAATAGGACTGCAATCAGGATAACTCTTCGATCCGTCCTGCGGCGAAAGCGAATATCCATGGCTCGACACCTCGCGGCAAAGCTTTCTGGCTTTATTTGAATATCGACGACTCGATTGTTGCTTCCCGGCATTTCGAGTGACTCACGTATATCACATGCCGGGCCTTTTTTGACCAGACTGATTTGAGACTCATCCTTTCGATTCGACGCGAGTGAGATAGTTCAGAGATCAGTTATTGCGAAGCGCCGGTTTATTTCTGAAGTGCTCATCATAGGGGAGGTTTAGACACCCCTCGCCCTGCTCACGAGGAGGGAACGGAAGCTTGTGCTGCGGGACTGGGGGACAATTTTGCCGTGCGGAGAACTTCTTGGACTCAAATGGCCGGACGCCGGGAAACAATCCTTTCCAGTTATCGGCATAGCAGGTTAGAATACCGCCGACCGCATTCCAGGTTGGCGGTTGATCTCGAGGATTTCTGGCTGGACGTGCGGTTGTACTGGTTCCGGTCATTGCTTGGAACTTATGTTAACCTAAGTTCGGAGATCAGGTTGTCATACAAGATGATTGCCTTGATATCCTTGGCTGAAGGAGGCGAATTAGAGGAGGCACTGAAACGTGGCGAACACTGATTCAGCCATTCTGCAAGACAAGTTCAAGCCGATTGACAAGACATCTTTGAGCGAGGAAATCGCCGCGCAGATCATGAGCCTGGTCTCAAGCGGCGACTTGATGCCGGGGCAAAAGTTGCCTTCCGAACGCGAGCTATGTTTGCGATTTGAAGTAGGACGCTCCTCACTTCGTGAAGCCTTGCGCTGCCTTACCATTGTCGGAGTTCTGGAGACGAGAGTCGGAGAAGGCACATTCCTGGCGATGAACCGCGACAAGTTTATCGGAAAGGTGCTGGAGTGGAGAGTCGCGACGGAGAGGAAGAATGTGGAGAATTTGATGAAGGTCCGGCTCGCTCTGGAGACGGAAACGGCGGCGAATGCGGCCCTCAACACCCATGAACAAGACGTCCGCAAGCTGGAGGAACTGCTGGCTCGCATGAAGGCTTCGATCGGGAATCCCGAGCAAGTGGCGGAGACCGATATTGCCTTTCACCTCGGCATCGCCGAGGCTTCCGCCAACCAATTAATTTTTGACTTGCTCAATCTGATACGCAGCCAACTGGAGATCGGGCTGATGAAGGTGAGCTCGTTTCCTGGCGCGTCGGAAATTGCCTATCACGAGCACGTCCTGATTCTCAATGCGATCCGTGCGCATGACGCTGAGTCGGCCAAGGCCCTGATGCGCGATCACATTGGTAAAGCCCTGAATCGCTACGTCGAAGCCAACGGCATGTTGGCAAGCGCCACCAAGTAATCGTGATACGCCTAACGAGTGTCAACGCTCAACAAGTAGAGGATCCCACTGCTCAGATTCACAATGCCAGTGCCCCATCGAACCACGCGCGGTCCGATCGTTCAAATCTCTCTAGACCTCGATGGAATGCATGGGCCTGGTGAAATTCAAGAGTCGGCAAAATTTCTTGAGCCATTCATAGGCCCGGCTTAAAATTTGCGCTCTCTCCCGCGGACCGGGGTGACGACAGGTGGGAAAGAGTAATCGGCGAAATTTCGTTCAGAGTCTTGCCGCGGCGATTCCCGCCTCGGCTATTTGCCCGGTCTATGCCGCAAAAGCTGCTCCCCTCCGCAAGAAAGTGAAGATCACCGATGTCAAGGCGATGGTCGTCCGCGGGAACTCCGACTGGAACATGGTCAAAATTGAGACCGATTCCGGCCTGACGGGTTTCGGCGAGGCCTATTGGGGCCGCGGAGTGAAGGACATCATCCTGGGTTATCTTCGCCCGACCCTCGCGGGTCAGGACCCTTTGGATATCGAACCGCTCTGCACCAAAATGACGCGCTTCACGGGCGGCGCAGGAGCGACAGGCGGTGCGACAGTGACGGCGATCAGCGGCGTGGAGATTGCACTTTGGGATCTCTCAGGGAAGATCCTGGAAACGCCGGTTTCGAAATTGCTGGGAGGCCAATACCGCGAAGGCATCCGCGCCTATTGGACTGGTTCGCCGCAAGACATGCTGGATCCCGCATCCTGCCGCGAGTTCGCGGCCTTCGTCAAGAGACATCCCTACGGCATCACGGCGGTCAAGTCTGACGCTGATTCATTTCCGGGAAAATACGATCCCCAATTTCAGGAGCCAGGGCACGAGCGGGATGGCTGGCATCTGACGCGCAAAGATATTTCGCGGATTGTGCGGGGCTTTGGCAATCTGCGCGAGGCGTTAGGCGAGGAAATCGATATCGCCGTGCATTGCCACTGGGAATTTGACTGGACGGATGCGCTCGCACTCGCGCGCGCTGTGGAGCCAATCAAACCGGCGTGGCTTGAGGATCCCATGCCGCCGGATTACTCGGAATCCTGGAGCAAGCTCACGGCCGCCTCGCCGGTCCCCATTCTGACCGGCGAAAATCTCTACAAACGGCAGGGGTACTTGCCTTTCATCGTGAACCAGGGCTGTCACATCATTCAAATAGATATTCCCAAGTCGGGCGGATTGCTGGAGGCGAAAAAGATCGCCGACCTCGCTGAACTTTACGAAATTCCCGTCTGTGCTCACAGCGCGAGCAGCCCCCTCGGATCGCTGGCCGCCGCCCATTGCGCGGCGGCGATTCGAGATTTTCGCGCCATGGAATTTTCTCCGGGACGCATGCCCCATACGGATGCCTGGGAAAAGGCCGTCATCTATGATGGCCCGGTGATCAAGGAAGGAAAGTACAGGCTCCTGGACAAGCCAGGATTTGGAGTGGAATTGAATGAGGACTATATGCGCGCGAACCTCTTGCCGGGCGAAACGTGGTGGGGATAGGGAAGTGGTTCCGGCGCCAGGCAAGCGCGCGCCGGTTTATTGCGCGCTGTAGCCTCCGTCGAACATCCAGTTTGAGCCGGTGATGCAGCCGGCGGCCGGGCCAAAAAGAAAAGCCACCAATTCGGCAATTTCTTCAACCGTCGTAAAGCGGCGAATCAGAAAGCGTTCCATCATTGCCGGGGGATCAATCTGGCCACTTTGAATCATCTGCTCGGTGAAGTGAGTGAGCACGGCGCCGGGAGAAATCGCCGCGACCCGGATGCGCGGTGCGAACTCCACGGCAAAGGCGCGTGTCATGGCAACCAGCGCTCCCTTGGTCCCCGCATAGGCAACAAGGTTTGTGTTGCCGGCCACCGCGTTGACGGAGGCAATGTTGATGATGCAGGGATCGCGGTCGGAGTCGGTCAATTGGGCGGCGAATTTCTGGCTAAGAAAAAACGGCGCACGCTGGTTGATGGCTACCAGGCGGTCAAACTCCTGAAGACGGACTTGCGCCACCGGCTTGTGGAAGCTCCATCCGGCGCAATTCACCAAGCCGTCGAACGATTTGAATTCATGCCTCCCTGCCTGGAAAACTACTTCGGCCGCGTCCGGGTCGGCGAGATCCTTGACAATGGCCACGGCGCGGCTGCCCATCGCGGATTCCGCGGCCCGCTCGGCGACGGCGGGAGCGACATCGGCCATTGCCACGCGGGCTCCCGCGCTGACCAGGCGTCGAGCAATGCCCAGGCCCAGGCCCTGAGCGGCCCCGGTCACCAGGATTCGGCGTTCCGACAAATCAAGATTCATGATCGCCTCTTGACAGTTGAGATTCGCATTCAAGTGTTTGCGGCCCTAAATAGATATCGGAAGCCGGCCGGCTGAGCAACACGATGTTCGTTGAACAGCGGGCGCCCGGTTCCCGGGTCTCCGGATTCCTTTAAACAAAAAGGAAGCCATGCTGAATTTCGTGGATGCGCTCGTCATTTTGGCGAGTCTGGCGGCGGTGATCGGAATCGCTTTGCGGGCCGCCCGCAAGAAAGCCGGGGGAGCCGAATACTTTTTGGCGGGCCGCGACTTGGCCTGGCCGATGGTGGGCATGTCCCTGTTTGCCTCCAACATCTCCGCGGAGCATGTCATCGGCATGACGGGCGACGGCTACCGCATTGGTTTAGTCGCTGGCGGTTATGAATGGATCGGCGCCTGGGACCTCATCATTCTGGCCACGCTGTTCGCGCCGCTCTACCTGCGCAGCAAGATCTTCACCATTCCCGAGTTTCTGGAACGCCGGTTCGGATGGAGCTTGCGTGCACTGCTTTCCGCAAATCTGCTGCTGATCAATGTCTTC
>QHZO01000042.1:11044-15960 GCA_003224695.1 Acidobacteriota bacterium | reverse complement strand
GAAAAGCTCGAAAAAGCCCGGATCACGGAGATTGAGGTTTCGCCGAGCGATCTCGAGAGCGCCTCGAGCGCGGCCGACATAGTGGATACGGCGACCGGCGAGATACTGCTCGAGGCCAACAACGAGCTCACGCCCGCGGCGCTCAATGCGGTGCTCGATTCGGCCATCGGCGAAATTCATGTCTTCTTCCCGGAGCGTTCGGAAGTGGGTCCGGTGCTCAGCCAGACGCTCAAGCGCGACACCATCAAGACCCCGCCGGAAGCGCTGATCGAGCTGTACCGCAAGATGCGCCCGGGCGACCCGCCGACTCTCGACACGGCGACGGCCTTGTTCAACGGCATGTTCTTCGACCCTCGGAAGTACGATTTCTCGCGCGTCGGACGTCTGAAATTCAACATCAAGCTCGGCTATTACGCCAACCTGAAGGGTCGGATTGACGACAAGGCCACCGCGTTCGAGCTGGCGAACCCGCGAAACTTGCCGGCGGAAAATTTCTACGCGATCGTGGGCCAGGAAAAGATGTTTGTGGCCCGGAGGGAAGGGAACCGGTGTCTGGAGGTGGTGCGCGGCTGCGAGGGGACGCTGGCTTCCGATCACGCCGAAGACTCCATTGTCCAGTTGCCGCTCGAAAAGCGCACGCTCGACCCCAAGGACTTCTACGAATGCATCCGCTACCTGCTCTGCCTGCGGAAAAATCCGGGCGGCAATTACGGCGTGGACGACATTGACCACCTGGGGAACCGCCGCGTGCGCGCGGTGGGTGAGCTGCTCGAAAACCAGTTCCGCATCGGCCTGGTGCGCATGGAGCGCGCCATCAAGGAAAAGATGTCCGTGTACCAGGAAATGTCCACGGCCATGCCCCACGACCTGATCAACGCCAAGCCCGTGATGGCTTCGATCCGGGAGTTTTTCGGCTCCTCGCAGCTCTCGCAGTTCATGGACCAGACGAACCCGCTTTCGGAAATCACCCACAAGCGCCGGCTCTCGGCTCTGGGCCCCGGCGGGCTCTCGCGGGAACGGGCGGGATTCGAGGTCCGCGACGTTCACCCCACTCACTACGGCCGGATTTGCCCCATTGAGACGCCGGAAGGCCCGAACATCGGCCTCATCTCATCGCTTTCCTGCTACGCGCGCATCAATGAGTACGGGTTCATCGAAAGCCCCTACCGCAAGGTGCGCGGCGGGCGCATCACCGACTACGTCACCATCACGCACGGCGGCGACGGCCCCTGGAAGGTCGGCGACCACGTGGAGCTGAACGAAGTGCTCAAGACCAATGAGGAGCTGCGCGAAAAGCGCCGCAAGGGAATCGAGGAGGAGCCCTTTTCCTTCTACCTCTCGGCGTGGGAGGAGGACCGGCACATCATCGCGCAAGCGAACGTCGAGGTGGACGAGCGCGGCGCCATCCTCCACGAGCTGGTGAACGCCCGCCAGGCCGGCAACTTCGTGCTGGTGCGGCGCGAAGAGGTGGATTACATCGACGTCAGCCCCAAGCAGTTGGTCAGCGTCGCGGCCTCGCTGATTCCGTTCCTGGAAAACGACGATGCCAACCGCGCGCTGATGGGCTCCAACATGCAGCGGCAGTCCGTGCCCCTGCTGCGGGCCGAAGCGCCGCTGGTGGGCACGGGCATGGAAGAGGTGACGGCGCGGGATTCCGGCGCCGTGGTGGTTTGCCGCCGCAACGGCGTGGTGGACGGCGTGGATAGCGAGCGCATCATCGTGCGCGTGGAGGGCGACGGCCACAGCGCGCAGCTTTCGCGCGAGGTCGGAGCGGATATTTACCAGCTCATCAAATTTCGCCGGTCGAATCAGAACACCTGCATCAACCAGAAGCCGATTGTCCACAAGGGCCAGCGCGTGGCGGCCGGGGCGGTGCTGGCGGACGGGCCGTGCACGGACCACGGCGAGCTCGCCCTCGGCCGGAACGTGCTGGTGGCGTTCATGCCCTGGCGCGGCTACAACTTTGAAGACGCCATGCTGGTCAGCGAAAAACTGGTGCGGGAGGATTCCTACACCTCCATTCACATCGAGGAGTTCGAAATTGAGGCGCGCGACACGAAGCTGGGGCCCGAGGAGATGACGCGCGACATCCCCAACGTGTCCGAATCGCTGCTCAAGGACCTCGACGAAAGCGGCATCATCCGCATCGGCGCCTCCGTCAAGGCCGGAGACATTCTGGTGGGCAAGGTGACGCCCAAAGGCGAAACGCAGCTCACGCCGGAGGAGAAACTCCTGCGCGCCATCTTTGGCGAGAAGGCCGGGGACGTGCGCGACGCTTCGCTCAACTGCCCGCCCGGCATCGAGGGCATCGTCGTGGATGTCAAGGTCTTCTCGCGCAAAGGCGCTTCCAAGGACGAGCGGGCGCTCTCGATTGAAGCCGGCCAGGAAGCGCGCTTGCGCAAAAACCTCGAGGATGAAATCCGCATCCTCAACGACGAGCGGCTGAAGCGCCTCGCCACCCTGCTCGAAGGCGATGTGCTGACGGCGGACCTGCACGACGAGAAAACCAACAAGCGCCTGCTCACGAAAGGCACGGAGCTCAGCCGCGACGTGTTGGCGCGCATTTCCACACGCAACCTCAAGCGCATCCGCGTCGCCAAGAAGGACCCGACGCTGTTTGAGAAGATTGACGAAATCGAAGAAATGACCTCGCGGCAGATTGATATCCTGCGAAAGATCACGGAAGAAAACATCCAGAAGCTCAAGAGGGGCGACGAGCTGCCGCCCGGCGTCATCAAGCTGGCCAAGGTTTACATCGCCATGAAGCGGAAACTTTCCGTGGGCGACAAGATGGCGGGCCGGCATGGAAACAAAGGCGTCATCGCGCGCATCCTGCCCGAAGAAGACATGCCGTACCTCCCGGACGGCACGCCGGTCGAAATCGTTTTGAACCCGCTGGGCGTTCCTTCGCGAATGAACGTCGGGCAGATTCTCGAAACCCATCTCGGCTGGGCGTCGAAAGAGCTGGGCACGAAGATCCGGGAGCTGCTTTCCGCCGAAAATCGCGCCGAGCTCTTGCGCAAGTTCCTGAAAGGTCTTTATGGCTTCCGGGCGGTCGCCGACAGCTTGGAGGGGATGAACGAGGAGCAGTTGGACGAGTTCGCCAAAGTGCTCTCGGATGGCGTGCATTTCTCCACCCCGGTCTTCGACGGCGCGACGGAAAAGGAAATCAAGCAATACCTGGACAAGGCCGGCCTTCAGACTTCGGGCAAAGTGACGCTGCACGACGGCATGACCGGAGAGCGCTTCGAGCAGGACGTGACGGTGGGCTTCATTTACATGTTGAAGCTCTCGCACCTGGTGGACGACAAGATCCACGCCCGTTCGATCGGACCCTATTCGCTCATCACGCAGCAGCCCTTGGGGGGCAAGGCTCAGTTCGGCGGCCAGCGGTTCGGCGAAATGGAGGTCTGGGCGCTCGAAGCCTACGGCGCGGCTCACATCCTGCAGGAATTGCTGACGGCCAAGTCCGACGACGTTTACGGGCGCGCCAAAATTTACGAAGCCATCGTCAAGGGCGAGGCGGCCATCGAGCCCGGCGTCCCGGAATCGTTCAACGTGCTGGTGCGCGAATTGCAAAGCCTTTGCCTGGACGTCGAGCTGCTGAAAAAGCCCAAGGAGCAGCCCGCCCCCGTGGAGGCGTCCTAAAGATTATAAGCCGGCGCTCCCCGCGCCCTGGGGTGTGGCGAGCGGCGGGATTTTTAGAAGAAAGAAACCTTTCCTGATTCTAAAGGAGGCTCACCGTGTTCCGCAGCAGCCCCTACGATCGAGTCAGCCTGATCGCTGAATTCGACAGCATCCGAATCAGCCTGGCCTCGCCGGAAAAGATTCGCTCCTGGTCGCACGGCGAAGTCACGAAACCCGAAACCATCAATTACCGCACCTTCAAGCCGGAGCGCGACGGCCTGTTTTGCGCCAAGATTTTCGGCCCCGTCACCGACTGGGAGTGTTTGTGCGGGAAGTACAAGCGGATGAAGCATCGCGGTGTCATCTGCGACAAGTGCGGCGTGGAAGTGACGCTGTCGAAGGTCCGCCGCGAGCGCTTGGGCCACATCGAGCTGGCCTCGCCCTGCTCGCACGTATGGTTTTTCAAGGGCTTGCCCAGCCGCATCGGCCACTTGCTCGACCTCACGCTCCGCGACCTCGAGCGCATCCTGTATTTTGAGGCCTTCGTCGTCACCGACCCGGGCGAGGTGCCCGACCTCAAGGAAAAAGAGCTCCTCACCGAAGAGCGCTACCGCGAGCTGCAGCAGCAATTCGCGGGAAAATTCCGCGCCGGCATGGGCGCCGAGGCCATCAAAGAGCTGCTGAAAAAGGTGCACGTGGAAACGCTCTCCGTAGAGCTGCGCGAAAAAATGAAGACCGACGCCTCGGCCCAGAAGCGGATTAAGTACGCGAAACGGCTGAAAGTGGCGGAGGCGTTCGTCAAGTCGGGCAACAAGCCCGAGTGGATGATTCTCGATGTCCTCCCGGTCATTCCGCCGGAGCTCCGGCCACTGGTGCCGCTCGACGGCGGGCGCTTCGCCACCTCGGATTTGAACGACCTTTACCGCCGCGTCATCAACCGCAACAACCGGCTGAAAAAGCTGATGGAGCTCCACGCCCCCGACGTGATCGTCCGCAACGAGAAGCGGATGCTTCAGGAGGCCGTAGACGCCTTGTTTGACAACGGCCGCCGCGGGCGCATCCTGCGCGGCGCCAACAACCGCCCGCTCAAGTCGCTCTCCGACACTCTCAAGGGCAAGCAGGGCCGCTTCCGGCAAAACTTGCTCGGCAAGCGCGTGGATTATTCCGGCCGGTCCGTCATCGTGGTGGGGCCGGACTTGAAACTGCACCAGTGCGGCCTGCCGAAAAAAATGGCCCTGGAATTGTTCAAGCCCTTTATCTATCACCGTCTCGAGCAGGAGGGCCTGTGC